>JASJFX010000038.1:0-38644 GCA_033791845.1 Lysobacterales bacterium
GGATCAGGTGACAGAGCTTCAGCGTAATTGATTCCGGCAATGCGGCTGATCAGGTAGATCAAAAGGTTTTTAACCCACGTTATTTCGCTTCGCATCACGGCATAAACGATGCGGGACAGATAATGCTGGGGCAGGATGTACTGGAATCCTGCAAATATGCGTTCAAAATCTGGGTTCATTCTACAAACCTATGGGTGTAGAGAATTTTACGGAGTTCATGCCAGTCAACTATAATGCCTGTCGGGTTGTCTGGTGCAGTGTATCGTATCTTACTCAATGGTGCTTTCAGGGGCTGCCAGCCTCTATATTGGGTTATAAATAAATAGAATCAACAGGAATTATATGCAAACTGCCGAAAGCTGGCTTGAGTTTTGCGCCGGTGAAATGAAGCGTGCGGGGTTGTTCTTCGGGCATGGCACCGACAATGCACATGATGAAGCCGCCTGGATGCTCCTTTATATACTTGGGGCTCCACTGGACGGTAGTTTTACGCATTGGAATACTGTGCTTACGGGGCCTCAAGAGGAAGAACTGGAAGCCCTGCTTGCAAGAAGGATAGGTGAGCGCTGCCCGCTGGCTTATCTGACGGGTGAAGCGCGTTTTTGCGGGCTGGATTTTACTGTCAGTCCCCAGGTGCTCATTCCGCGCTCCCCGCTGGCGGAGTTGATACCGGAGCAATTCTCGCCCTGGCTGGATTTGTTTGAGGACGGCAAAATACTGGACCTGTGCACAGGTGGTGGGTGTATCGCCACTGCGATGGCCGTATTCATGCCGGGGTGTACTGTGGATGCGGTTGATATCTCTGTTGAAGCCCTGGAGGTTGCATCCCAGAATATCGAACGTCATGCGGTGAGTGACCGTGTCCGGCTGATCCACTCAGATCTCTTTGCTGAACTTGATGAGAGCGCTTATGATCTGATCGTCAGTAATCCGCCGTATGTGTCCACCGATGTATTTGAACAATTACCCGCCGAATACCGGGCCGAACCTTCCATGGGTCTCCTCAGCGGTGAAGACGGACTGGATATTGTGCTGGAAATATTGGATGCTGCACCGGATTATCTGAAACAAAAGGGTGTCCTTATCGTGGAAGTCGGTGAGAGCGCAGAAACATTGCAGGAAGTATTGCCCCGCGTGCCATTTCTCTGGCTGGATTTCCAGGATGGTGGAGACGGGATATTTCTGCTGGAGTATGATCAACTAATCGCATATCGGCCTGATGTGCGGGCTGTTCTGGAGCGAAGAAAAAATGTCTGATAATACATTTGGACGCCTGTTCAGGATGACAACCTTTGGTGAGAGTCATGGACCCGCCATCGGATGCGTCATTGACGGCTGTCCGCCGGGGCTGGAAATCGATGCCGCCTACATTCAACGGGAGTTGGCACGCCGTGCTTCGGGTAAAAGCAGGCATACTTCGCAGCGTAAGGAAAAAGACGAGGTACAGATACTTTCGGGTGTGTTCGAAGGGCGTACGACCGGTACTTCAATCGCACTGGTTATTGAAAATACCGATGCCCGGTCGCGGGATTACACTGATATCGCAGAGAAATTCCGTCCGGGACATGCGGATATAACCTATTGGAAAAAGTACGGCTTTCGTGATTATCGCGGCGGCGGACGTTCTTCTGCGCGTGAAACCACCATGCGTGTGGCAGCTGGTGCCATTGCCAGGAAATACCTGTATGAGCAGTTGGGCATTGAGATACAGGGCTGGTTAGCCCAGCTTGGACCCATACACACCGACAATGTCATGGATATGGACTGCATAGAAACCAATCCGTTTTTCTGTCCGGATGCGAGTGTGATAGGGCAGCTTGAAAGTTACATGGACAGTTTGCGAAAGTCCGGTGATTCTGTCGGCGCAAGAGTCTCAGCGGTGGCACGGAATGTACCGGCCGGTCTGGGTGAGCCGGTTTACGGGAAGTTGGATGCTGACCTGGCAACGGCAATGATGAGTATCAATGCGGCAAAGGCCGTAGAAATAGGTGCCGGGTTTGATTGTGTCGAACATCTGGGGACAGAACACCGTGACGAGATTACACCCGAAGGTTTTTTGAGTAATCACGCCGGCGGTATTCTGGGTGGAATATCCAGTGGTCAGGATATACTGGTCAGCGCGGCCTTCAAGCCGACGTCCAGCTTGCGTATTCCCTGCCGGAGTGTGGATATTCATGGCAATGCCGTGGAAGTGATCACCAAGGGTCGTCATGACCCCTGTGTGGGCATCAGGGCGACACCAATTGTTGAGGCCATGCTGGCGCTGGTGTTAATGGATCATGTGCTCAGACAGAGAGCACAGAACGGATAATGTAAAAAGGTATAACTACAAATGACCAAGAAATTAAAAATAGCCGTTGTCGGAGCAACCGGCGCCGTGGGTGAGGCGATGCTGTCCATCCTGAAAGAATACGGTTTCATTGATGCCGATGTACATGCACTTGCCAGTGAGAAGTCACTGGGTAAAAGTGTAGAGTTCGGCCATCGAACGCTGCCAGTGGAAGTATTGGACGATTATGACTTCACCGGTACTGATTTCGGACTGTTTTCAGCCGGTGCAGGCATTAGTCAGGTACATGCACCCAGGGCTGCAAAATCAGGCTGCACGGTTATCGACAATACTTCAGCCTTCCGGCTTGATGACGATATTCCATTGGTCGTACCTGAAATCAATGGTGATCTGCTTGAAAACCTGGCCCCGGGCAGTATCATTGCCAATCCCAACTGTTCAACCATCCAGATGCTGATTGCCATTGCACCGGTTCATGCACTCGCCGGCATAGACCGTATTAATGTTGCGACTTACCAGTCGGTGTCGGGTGCAGGCAGTGAAGGCCTGGAAGAGTTGGCGCGCCAGACCATGGACCGGCTGAGTTTCAAGGAGGTCACGCCCTCCGTCTTTGCGCAACCGATTGCATTTAACTGTATCCCGGTGATTGATACCATGCAGGACAATGATTACACCCGTGAGGAAATGAAGCTGCATTGGGAAACGCGGAAAATCCTGCGGGATGACTCAATTGGCGTCAACGCTACGGCGGTACGGGTACCGGTGTTCTATGGTCACTCTGAGGCCGTACACCTGGAAACTGCAAGGGATATTGGCATGGATGAAGTTCGTGAAGCCATGCACAAGGCACCGGGCCTGGTATTGATCGATGATACCGATGCGAAAGCACAGGTGACTGCGGTGACGCATGGCGCCGGGAAAGATGAGACCTTTGTCAGCAGACTGCGTCGCGACTATACCCATCCGCGTGGCATAAATATGTGGGTTGTGAGCGATAATGTCAGAAAAGGAGCTGCATTAAACGCTGTTCAAATACTAAAAATGATAGTTTCGGGCAAAATGTCAGTGGAAACATGATGTCAGCAAAAGTACACTCTTACGTGTCGGTGTCAGGTAACATGCAGCTGGCAGTCAGGTAGTGACGGGGAAATCATGAAGAAAAGAATCCATTGGGCCGTACTTGTAGTTCTGAGTCTTTTTAGTCCGGCATTGCTGGCTTTAGGAATGGGCGGGGCGGTTGTAGACTCATATCTGAATCAGCCTCTGGATGTCCGGGTTGAACTCATCAGCAAGTCAAGCGAGGAATTGCAAAGCATCACCGCAGGCCTTGCGTCTGTTGAAGACTTTGCATTACTTGGAATGAGCCCCACAACCATCGCCGTGCCGCTTGAATTTGAAGTGGTTACGGATGCTGAGCGACCCTATATCCGTATTACCAGTAACCTCAATGTCAGTGAGCCCGTTGTACAGGTGCTGGTGGAAGTTGTCTGGGCCAGCGGCAGAATGCTGCGTGAATACACATTGTTCCTGGATCCGCCCACTATCGATTCATCGGCCCCGCCAGTTGTGGTCAAGCCGGCGCCGGTTAAAGTGCCACCGGTTGAAACCAGTGCCCCGCCTGTTACAGCCATTCAGAAATCCGTTGAACCCACGGTGGAAGAAGTTGTAACACCTGAGGTCACCGAAGAACCCCCTGCTTTGGACGCAGAAATGGCGACGGATTCAACTGATTCCGGGTCAGCATCCGCCGATTCAGCGGAACAGGCATCTGAGCAGTTTTCTGAAGACGAAGTTTACGGACCGGTGGCCCGCGGCGAAACGTTGTGGGGTATTGCCCGCGACTTTAGCAAGGGTAGTGGATACTCCATTAACGAGGCCATGCTTGCCTTGCAGCGCAAGAACCCGGAAGCCTTTATCAAGGGCAACATCAATTTACTTAAACAGGGAGCCATCCTCCGGTTGCCGGCAAACAATGAGTTGGCTGTGTTGACATCAAGGGAGGCGATGCTTGAGGTTCTGCGGCAGGACGAGGAGATTCTGACCGGAATCCGTACAGTGGCACCTGATTACATTACACCGACCGTCGCAGATAGTGGAGACTACCAGGCCAGTGTTACCGAGGAGATTCCCGAGCCAGAACTTATAGAGGACCAGGGACGCCTGGAACTGATACCGCCGGCGGAAGAGGAAATTGCTGACCCAATGGGTTCCGAACAGGAGACGGCCCGGGAAGTAGCAGTTGAGTCCGTGCGTGAAGAGTTGTCCCGCACCGAGGAAGAACTGGTTAATGCCAAGCAGGAAAACACTTACCTCAGTGAACGTATAAAGGAGCTTGAAGCCGAGGCCGAGGCCCGGGACGAGCGGGCGGTTACCGTTGAAGATTCAGATCTCGCCAGCCTGGAGTCCAGCCTTGCAGAGGAGCGTGCTGCAGATCAACCCGAACCCCCGCTGGCAATTACCCCGGGCGGTGAGGAAGAAGCATGGTATGCCGGCAAATTCCTGCTTATTGCAGGTATTGCGGTTGTTTTGATTGCATTGATTGTTTGGGGTCTGCGACGCAGAAGTGGCGGGATGGCTGATGCACAAAGATCAATCGAGGTGCAGGCCATTGCCGATGATGCAAAGGACATTCTGCAGACACTGGATAGCGAAGACACTGAAGCTGAAACGATTGTCCAGCCTGTGCCTGAACCAGAGTCGGAACCGGAACCGGAACCAGAACTGGAACCAGAACCGGAACCGGAACCGGAACCAGAACTGGAACCAGAACTGGAACCAGAACCCGAGTTGGAACCAGAACCCGAACCCGAGTTGGAACCAGAACCAGAACCCGAGTTGGAACCAGAACTGGAGCCTGAGCCCGAGCCCGAGCCAGTATCAGAACCCGTACAGGAAGATGAAGAGGGTCCGACCGTTATTCTCCCGATACCCGGAATGGCTGCCGAACCGGAAGCCGAGCCCGTTGCGGATAGTGACGAGGAAGATGGGGTTCAGGAAGAAGATGACCCTGAAATAAAGCTGGACCTGGCACGTGCATATTTGGCGCTCGGTGATAAAGAGGCTTCTAAGTCTATGCTTGACGAGGTTCTTAAGAGTGGTAACGAGGCGCAGCAGGAAGAGGCACGGCAGATGCTGGGAGAGCTCTGAGTGGTGCCGGATCAGAACGCCAATTCGCGGAGCACTTGAGCCTGGCATTACGTGGTCTCTATCCAAAGCAGGTTTAATTCATGCGTTATGCACTCGGAATAGAATACGATGGTGCCGGGTTTTTCGGCTGGCAACGACAGAGTCACGCGCCGTCAGTTCAGCAAAGTATTGAAAAAGCAATCGAAGTGGTCGCCGATCACCCGGTGACCGTTATTTGTGCCGGTCGTACCGATACCGGTGTACACGCATTGAGTCAGGTGGTTCATTTTGACAGCCTCTCCCAACGCTCGGAACGGCAATGGGTTCTGGGAATCAACTCGAACCTGCCCAAATCGGTGAGTGTCCAGTGGATACGTGTGGTGGATGACGCTTTTCATGCACGCTTTGGTGCGTTTTCCCGAAGCTATCAGTACAGCATAGTTAACCGCTGGGTGCGGCCGGCTATTGGTGTTTCCTATTATGGCTGGTGCCGGGAAGCGCTTGATGACCAACTGATGCATGAGGCAGCCCAGGTACTACTGGGCAGGCATGATTTCAGTGCGTTTCGCTCCGCAGGCTGCTCTGCCCAGCATGCGGTACGTGAAATAACAGATATCTGTGTTAGCCGGCAGGAAGATATTGTAAAAATTGACATTACAGCCAATGCATTCCTCTACCACATGGTACGAAATATTGTGGGTAGCCTGATTCCAGTGGGCAAGGGGGAGAAATCGTGCCAGTGGTTTAGTGACGTTTTTCATGGACGTGACCGTAAGCTTGCCGGTGTAACAGCGGAGCCCCAGGGGCTCAGCTTTACGAATGTACGCTATGATTCGAAATACCGGTTACCGGAGCGTGAGGAACCATTTCCGTTTTCATGAACAGTGTAAAGATTAAAATTTGCGGTCTGACCCGGGTTGAAGATGTGGAAGCGGCGGTAGAGGCGGGTGCCGACGCAATCGGTTTTGTGTTTACTGTCAGCCCGCGACGCATATCGATTGACACCGCCAAACGGTTGAGTGGCTATGTTCCCCGGGGTGTTTTAAGTGTAGGCTTATTCCTTGATCAGGACAGGTCTGAAATAGAGCAGGTGGTCGCTGCAGTGCCGCTCGATATATTACAGTTTCACGGGTGTGAAACCGAGCAGGAATGCAGTGTTTTCAATATGCCGTGGCTCAAAGCAGTGGCGATGGATAATGCTGAATCTCTAATACAGGCTGAACGTGATTTTCCGGGTGCAGCGGGACTATTACTCGATAGTCACTCGAAGGGAAACCGCGGCGGCAGTGGAAAGATGTTTGACTGGTCATTGTCAAGACCGGTAGATAAACCTGTCTGGCTTGCCGGAGGGTTGAATCCGGACAATGTCGGGGAGGCTATTCGTGCTGTCAGGCCTTTTGCTGTGGACGTTTCAAGTGGCGTGGAAACGCAGCCGGGAATCAAGGCAGCAACCAGGATAAATGCCTTTGTGCAGGCGGTAAGAGTCGCAGAGAATGAATTAGCAAATGGTAAGAGAAAATGAGTGAAGAGAAACAGGTGTGGCCGGACGGGCGAGGCTATTTTGGTAAGTTTGGAGGGCGGTTTGTATCCGAAACGCTGATACATGCGCTGGATGAATTGCGTGAAGCTTACGGTCGATGGCGAACGGACGATGAATTTGTGCAAAGGATGGATGAGGACCTGGCCAATTATGTCGGCCGTCCGTCACCTGTTTATTACGCGCAGCGTTATTCGGAGGCAGCAGGTGGCGCAAAGATTTACCTGAAACGCGAAGATCTGAACCATACTGGTGCCCACAAGATCAACAACACCATGGGGCAGGGCCTGCTGGCCCACTACATGGGAAAGAAACGCGTTATTGCAGAAACCGGTGCCGGTCAACACGGCGTTGCCTCGGCCACCGTGGCGGCGAGGTTAGATCAGTCGTGCCGGGTTTACATGGGTGATGTGGATATACAGCGGCAGGCCATCAATGTTTTCAGGATGCGGTTACTGGGTGCCGAGGTTTGTGGTGTTTCATCCGGTTCCGCAACACTCAAAGATGCCCTCAATGAGGCCATGCGCGACTGGGTTACGAATATTGATGACACGTTCTACATCATAGGCACCGTTGCGGGGCCGCATCCGTACCCTGAAATGGTGCGTGATTTTAATGCCATTGTCGGTCGTGAAGCACGCCGCCAGATGTTGCAACTCTGTGACAGTCTGCCGGACGCCCTGGTTGCCTGTGTCGGTGGCGGGTCCAATGCCATGGGCCTGTTTCACCCATTTCTGCAGGACGAGAATGTGAAAATGTATGGTGTTGAAGCGGCCGGGCGTGGTCTTGCAACAGGTGAACATGCGGCCTCATTGTGTGCGGGTCAGCCAGGGGTTTTGCATGGTTGCAGAACTTACCTGCTGGATGATGATGCTGGCCAGATCAGGCATACACATTCGGTCTCTGCCGGGCTTGATTACCCGGGTGTCGGACCTGAGCATGCCTGGTTAAAAGACACCGGCCGTGCAGACTACGTTAGTGTCACCGATGATGAGGCACTGACAGCCTTTCACCAGTTAACCCGCTTGGAAGGTATCATGCCGGCGCTGGAAAGCAGTCATGCCCTGGCATATGGTTTTAAACTCGCGTCGGCGATGCGCCCGGATCAACGCGTTCTGATCAACCTGTCGGGCAGGGGTGACAAGGATGTACAGACCGTTGCGGAACTGGAAGGGCTGAGCCTATGAGCCAGAGAATATCAGAATGTTTTTTGGCGGCTAAAGAGGATGGCCGCAAGGTTTTAATACCTTTCATTACCGCCGGTGATCCGGATCCGGATTGGAACGTGGCCGTGATGCATGCACTGATTGATGCGGGGGCCGACCTGATTGAATTGGGTGTGCCTTTCTCAGACCCCATGGCAGACGGCACAGTGATCCAGTTGGCAAGTGAAAGGGCCATAGAAAAAGGCGTCTCCCTCAGCAAGGTTTTACAGATGGTGGAGTTATTCCGCCAGACGGATAATCAAACACCGGTCGTACTGATGGGTTATATGAATCCGGTTGAACATTTTGGGCGGACACGATTTCCCTCCCGTGCGACTGACGCGGGTGTTGACGGTTTACTGCTGGTGGATTGTCCCCCTGAAGAACGCGGTGACCTGGGTGTGTCGATGCACGAAGCCGGTCTCGACGGGATTTGCATGATTGCCCCAACTACGACCCGCGACCGTGTCAGGGAGATCAGCAAAATTGCCAGTGGTTTTATCTACTATGTTTCACTCAAGGGTATCACCGGCGCAGGCCAGTTGAATTCGCCTGAGTTAAGTGAGCCGGTCAAACAGATCAGGGAGTTTAGTGATCTGCCGGTGGCGGTGGGTTTTGGTATCAAGAATGCTGAAATGGCTGTCAAGGTTGCCGAACATGCCGATGCAGTGGTGATCGGCAGTGCCCTTGTTGAGGCCCTTGCCAAGGCGCAAAGTAAAGAGGATGCCTGTTCTATTGCAACAGCATTTGTTGCGCCGGTGCGTAAGTCATTGGACAATACGGGCTGAACTCAGCCGGGCAAGCCCGGGCACACATAGGATTAAATGAATCGATATGAGTTGGTTTCAGAAATTCAGACCATCAAGAATCCGCACTGAAGGCGGTAACAAACGTAATGTGCCCGAAGGCCTGTGGACGACATGCACCGTGTGCACGGCGGTCTTATATCGCCCGGAGTTGGAGCGAAACCTTCAGGTCTGTCCGAAATGCAGCCACCATATGCGAATCAGCGCACGCAACCGTCTCAAGCAGTTTCTTGACCCCGGTGAGCAACGTGAACTCGCAGCGAAGCTTGAGTCGGTAGATGCCTTGGGTTTCAAAGACAGTAAAAAGTATAAAGACCGGATTTCTGCCGCTCAGAAGAAAACCGGGGAAACCGATGCTTTGATCGTTATGACAGGGCAGCTTAAGGGTGCGGACATTGTTGCGTGCGCATTTGAATTCGGCTTCATGGGCGGTTCGATGGGCTCAGTGGTGGGTGAGAAATTCGCACGTGCAGGTTTGGAAGCCCTGCGATTGAAAGCACCTTTGGTCTGTTTTTCCGCCAGTGGCGGCGCGCGCATGCAGGAAGGGCTTTTGTCTCTTATGCAAATGGCTAAAACCAGCGTGGTGTTGGCCAGGCTAAGTGAACAGGGTATTCCATTCATATCGGTCTTGACTCACCCGACCACCGGGGGCGTATCAGCGAGCCTGGGTATGTTGGGTGATATCAATGTAGCAGAGCCGATGGCACAGATCGGTTTCGCAGGCCCCAGGGTTATCGAACAGACCGTGCGTGAGAAACTGCCGGAGGGCTTCCAACGCAGCGAGTTCCTGGTGCAAAAAGGTGCAGTTGACATCATTGTTGATCGTCGCAATATGCGTGACGAGTTGGGTTCATTGCTGGCGATTTTGTGCGCAGGCAGACTGCCGCGTCCGGTCAGTGGTGAATTGCTCACAAATTGATTCTCTACAGGTTTTGTCTATTTAGACTACAGCAAATGTCATGAATCTTGATGCGTGGCTGGATTTGCTTGAGCAACGCCACCCGCAGGTGATTGAGCTGGGTCTTGAGCGTTGCGGCGAAGTGTATGAGCGAATGGGCTCACCAAGGCCGGCAAGCAAGGTGTGTACCGTCGCAGGCACCAACGGCAAGGGCTCAACGGTTGCTTACCTCGCAGCTATGTTGGGCAGTCTGGGTCAGTCATACGGTACTTTTACCTCTCCCCATATTTTCCGTTTTAACGAGCGTATCAGCGTTATGGGGGAGCCGGTTTCCGATGCCTCCCTGGTACGTGCTTTCGAAGCAGTAGAAGCTGCACGTGGTGAAGTTTCACTGACCTATTTCGAGTTCACAACACTGGCTGCTCTACTGATATTGAATCAGTCTGAACTGGATTGTGCTGTCCTGGAGGTGGGCTTGGGCGGTCGACTGGATGCGGTTAATGTCGTCGATGCTGATTGTGCGGTGATTACCCCCATCGGTCTGGATCACCAGGAGTTTCTTGGTCCTGACCTGACTTCCATAGCCATCGAGAAAGCAGGCATCATTCGTCCCGGAGCGCCGGTCGTTTGCACGGAGATGAACCCGCCTGCGCCCATATTGCAAACCGCAGCAAGCCTGCAGGCGCCGGTGTTGGGGCGTGGCAGGGATTTCGACCTCGTCGAAAACACCGGTTCGAATACCGGTTTGCTGACGTTTTCGCTGGGCGGTCAATCCATGACTGTGTCGCCACCAGCCATGGGCGGAAAACACCAGGTCGAAAACCTGTCAGCCGCGTTGGCTGCACTGCTTGTGTTAAACCCCGGTTGTATGGTCAAAGCCAATGAAATATCCACGGCCATACAGAACTGCATGGTGCCCGGCCGTCTTCAGAAAGTACTGTCTTCACCGGAGATACTCCTGGATGTGGGACACAATGAACTGGCTGCCAGCGCCCTGGCTGACTTTCTTGAAGACAGCCACCGGGTATCTACAATCTGTGTTCTGGCCATGTTGGCAGATAAATCAGCCGAGGCGGTTGCGCTGGCCATGGGTCATGTTTGCCAGACCTGGCTGTGTGCAGATTCGCCCGGTCCCCGCGGGCAGTCCGGTGAGCGTCTGGCACAACGCATAAGGCTTTCACTGCCCGGGGCGAAGGTCAATGCATTCGGGCCGCTGGATGACGCCATGCAGGCTGCGCTCTTGGTTGCGCAAAATAATGAGACGATCCTGGTATTTGGTTCTTTTTCGACGGTATCAGCCGCTGCTCACTGGGTACAGAACCGCTTGAAGCACAACGGGCATGATGCTGATAGAATCACCGGGGGTGAAGCTGGAAAGGGTCCTTGAGAAAAACAAATGGATAAAGCATTAAAACAGAGACTGGTCGGCGCGAGTGTTTTGATTATTCTTGCGGTCATCGTGTTACCCATGCTGCTGAGCGGGCGCTCTGACAGGCTCAAGCACGAATCCAACCAGATCGAATTACCACCGAAGCCTGAGGAACTATCCATTAAGACCCGTCGTTTTCCGGTTGGAATTCCCAATAAGCCTTCATCGGCCGCAAAGCAGGTAGCGGATGATGCCGGGGAAGCGCTTAGCCTGGAATCACCACCAACTGATGGCCCCGAGTTGGCATCGGTCAATACCGAAACGGAAATACCTGTTCCGCAACCGGAAACTGATATGGTTGAAGCTCAGGAACCTGGCACGGATGTTGATGGTGTTACGACTTCGGGGCTTGAGCCTGTTGAGGAACAGGCACCGGCAGATACCGTGGTTAAATCACCAGAGGTGACTTCCATCACCCTGAGCTCCGGGAAGCCGGAGTCACTCGACCTCATACAGGCTGTAAAGGGATCCGAAGCTGCATCCCGTTACCTGGTACAGGTGGCTAGTTTCAGTAATGAAAGAAACGCCAATGTATTGGCTGATCTGCTAGAGGCTGAAAACTTACCGGTGCTGATGGATGTGGTGGACAGACCGGCCGGTCGTATGTACCGGGTTCGTGTTGGTCCGTATGCCAAACGATCCGAGGCTGACTCACTGGTTTCCAGCCTGAGTGCAAAAATGACAGATCTGACACCACGGGTGCTGGATTTGAGGCCGGATGAAAGCGCACCGGTTTCAACACCTTCCGATCCGCTGGTGCGTTGGGTTGTGCAGGTCGGCAGTTTCAGTCAGGAGAAAAGTGCTAAAGATCTTGTCGCTAAATTGCGGCTTGCAGGTTTGAGTGCATTTTCAGAAAAGGTGTCTTCCTCAGCCGGTACGACATATAAAGTTCGCATAGGACCTGAACTTGATCGTGACAAGGCGACGGAACTGGTGCGTAAAGTTAAGTCAGAACACAATCTTGATGCGTTTGTAACGACCCAGGAATAAGTTGATAGGACATGGAGTATGCTGATTATGTTGTGCTCGCCATTATCGTAATCTCAATGCTGGTGGGTGCAATAAGGGGATTTGTAAAGGAGGCGTTTTCCCTGGCTGTCTGGGCAGCTGCATTCCTGGTCGCATTTCAGTTTTCCGGGGTGCTGGCCATGCAACTGGAAAACCACATTGAGTTGCCATCAGCACGTACCTCGCTGGCCTTTGCCAGTCTTTTTATACTGGTATTACTGGTCGGTGGCCTGGTGACATTTTTGGTTGGAAAGCTGGTCGAGAAAACCGGGCTCGATGGTACGGACCGACTGTTGGGTGGCGTTTTTGGAGGAGTAAGAGGCCTGGCGATCGTGCTTGCCATCATACTTGTCGCGGGGCTCACACCGGTGCCACAGGATCCATGGTGGCAACAATCAAAAACAATTCAGAGCCTGATGCCCCTGGCCGAGTGGTCGGCACAGTTTTTGCCCGACTACATACTGGAACATCTGGAGTTGAAGCCGGACAATGAAGTGGAAAAACAAGTCGCAGTCGCTGCCCCATGGCATGGTAGAATGCGCGGGTGACCACCCCCGTTAAGGCAAGGATATTCTGAATGTGTGGAATCATTGGTATTGTCGGTAAGCAGGCTGTCACGCCTTCTATTTATGATTCGCTGACCATATTACAGCACCGCGGGCAGGATGCAGCCGGCATCGCCACGCTGGACGGTCACAAGATTCGCCTGTGTAAGGGCAATGGTCTTGTCACCGACGTGTTTTCGAAAGAAGAACTGATCAAGTTAAAGGGTACGGTTGGTATCGGTCACGTCAGGTACCCAACGGCGGGTTCTGATAACCTTGATGAAGCCCAGCCATTCTATGTCAATTCCCCCTACGGTATCGTGCTTGGACATAATGGCAACCTGATTAATGCGGCAGCATTGAAAAAGGAACTGTTTGACAGCGACCGGCGCCACCTCAATACCGAATCGGACTCAGAAGTACTGCTGAATGTAATAGCGCACGAACTGCATCGAATTGGTCCGGCCGGTATGCAACCAAAGGACGTGTTCAAAGCGGTTGATGGCGTACACCAACGCTGCAAGGGTGCATATTCCGTTATCGCCATGATCAGTGGCAAGGGTGTCCTCGGCTTTCGTGATCCGCATGGAATTCGCCCTGCCGTTTTGGGTTATAAAGATACGGATAAGGGCAGGGAGTATGCAATTGCATCAGAGAGTGTCGCCCTCGACACATTGGATTTCACCCTGATGCGTGACCTGGCACCGGGTGAGTCTGTATTTATCACCCTTGATGGCGAGTTGCATACCCATGTCAGCCAGTATGCAGAGGCCGCCAGCCCCTGCATTTTTGAATACGTTTATTTTGCCCGCCCGGATTCCATGTTGGATAAGATTTCGGTTTACAAAGCACGTTTGCGTATGGGGGAGGCCCTGGCCAACAGGATATTGAAGGAATGGCCTGACCATGACATTGATGTTGTCATACCGATTCCGGATACAAGCCGTACCGCTGCGTTGCCTCTGGCCTACGATTTGAACGTCAAGTATCGTGAAGGTTTTATCAAGAACCGTTACATTGGCCGCACATTCATCATGCCGGGACAGGAGCAACGGAAACGCTCGGTCCGTCAGAAACTGAATGCCGTCAGCCTGGAGTTTCGTGGTAAAAATGTCCTTTTGGTGGATGATTCGATCGTCAGGGGAACGACATCACGCCAGATTATTCAGATGGCCCGGGAAGCAGGTGCAAGGAAAGTTTATTTTGCCTCGGCCTCTCCACCGGTGCGTTATCCGAATATTTACGGTATCGATATGCCGGCGCCGTCCGAGTTGATTGCCAGTGGCCGAAACGAAAAAGAAATAGAAGAGGTTTTGGGCGCAGACCGGTTGATTTACCAGGATCTGGATGATCTTATCGAGGCATGTCGTGAAGGTAATCCGGATATAACGCGGTTTGATACGTCCTGCTTTTCAAGTGAATATGTAACAGGTGTCGAAGATGGATACCTTGAAGACCTGCAAAACAGGCGGTCAGATCAGGCCAAGTTGGGGAAAAGGCAAACGGCCAGGGTGCGATTAACTGGCTGATTTCCTTTTTTTGCTATGGCAGATGGGCTCCACAGGCCTTATGATTCAGCGGTGAAACCGACTTTCTTACGAGTGATTTAATCAAATGACACGAATCTTCAATTTTTGTGCCGGACCGGCAATGTTACCCCTTCCCGTTCTCGAAAAAGCCCGTGATGAACTTCTGGACTACCAGGGTCTGGGTATGTCAGTGATGGAAATTTCCCATCGCAGCTCCGCTTTCGATGAACTGGCAAACCAAACCGAGGCTTGTCTCAGGCGACTACTTTCCATATCGGATGATTACGCAGTTCTTTTTCTTGCCGGCGGCGCGACCATGCAGTTCGCACAGGTTCCATTGAACCTGGCCAGTGCAGACCGGCCGGGTGCTTATATTGTCGATGGCAGTTGGAGCAAGAAGGCTTTCGTCACAGCACAACGTATGGGTCTTGCACGACTGGCAGCCAGTAGCGAAGACTCGGGGTTTAAATCGATTCCACCTCAAAGTGATTGGGATCTTGAAGGTAATCCTGCCTATCTTCATTACGCGAGCAACGAAACCATATCGGGTGTGCAATTCAGAGCACCTCCGGAAAGTAACTTGCCATTGGTCTCCGATATGTCATCTGACATACTCTCAAGACCTGTGGATGTCGATAAGTTTGGTGTTATTTACGCCGGTGCGCAGAAGAATATCGGTCAGGCCGGCTTGGCCCTGGTGGTCGTTAGAAAAGACCTGCTAGAGGATCTGCCTCCCGGTATTCCCGATCTGCAGTCGTGGAAAATTCAGCATAAGCAGGGTTCACGCCTGAATACGCCACCCACGTATGCCTGGTATATCGCCGGCCTGGTTTTTGAGTGGGTTGAAGCAAATGGCGGCGTAGAACGCATGGCACAGCTCAACCAGGAAAAGTCGGATACCTTTTATCAATACCTGGATCAAAGTTCGTTTTACCTCAATAGCATACCGTCAGAATACCGTTCGCATATGAATATTCCCTTCCAGATAGTGGATGAATCCTTATATGGGCGATTTGTCGCCGAAGCGGAAGCAGCGGGTCTGAGCAGCCTGAAAGGTCACCGTTCAGTCGGTGGCATGCGCGCCAGTATTTACAATGCAATGCCCATCGAAGGTATTGAAACCCTGATAGGCTTTATGAAGGAATTTGAGAGTAAAGCAGGTTGATGGAAAACAGTAAAAAAGAAGCGGATAACGGGAAACAGGCTACGCTGGGTGAAGTACGTCAGAAGATCGATGCGCTCGATGCGAAAATTCAAGCCTTGATAAGTGATCGTGCACGGCTGGCAGCGATGGTGCGCAAGTCAAAGGGTCAACTCGATAATGCTGTTGATTATTACCGGCCTGAACGCGAGGCCCAGGTTCTCAGGGCAGTCCGGGAACGCAATCGGGGTCCAATCAGCGATGCAGAGATGTTGCGTCTGTTTCGGGAAATCATGTCAGTTTGCCTGGCCCAGCAGGAACCATTGAAAATCGCCTATCTCGGTCCGGAAGGCACCTTTACACAACAGGCGGTTAACCAGCATTTTGGCCATTCGGTGCAGGCGCTTGGGGTGACCGGAATCGATGACGTTTTTACACAGGTGGAGACCGCCGAGGCGGATTTTGGCGTTGTTCCGGTGGAGAACTCCAACCAGGGAATCGTCAGCCATACCCTGGACCGGTTCGTGGATTCAGATTTGAAAATCTGCGGTGAAATTGAAATGGCCATTCACCACAATTTGCTGAGTCAGGCCAAAAGCCTGGCGCAAATTGAACGGGTCTATTCCCACCAGCAGTCATTGTCCCAGTGCAGAAACTGGATTCGCCAGCATCTGCCCCTGGCAGAATGCATTGCGGTCAGTAGCAACGCCGAAGCAGCAAGACGTGTGCGTCACTCACCGGATGCCGCTGCGATCTCAAGCAAATCTGCGGCAGACATTTATGGTGTGCCATTATTGTTCGCCCGTATTGAAGACAGGGCCGATAATGCGACACGTTTCCTGGTGATTGGCAGACAATTACTGACACCTTCAGGTGATGATAAAACAAGCCTGTTACTGGCAGGTGATGAGGGTCCCGGTGCCTTGTATTCATTGTTATCGCCCCTGGCCAGCCATTCTCTGAATATGAGTCGGATAGAATCGCGTCCTGCCAGTACCGGACGATGGTCATATGTTTTTTATATCGATGTGGATGGTCATGCAGAAGCGGAGCCATTGAAATCCGCACTCCTCGAGATGCAGAAACAGGCCAGCCTGACACGTGTGCTCGGGTCTTATCCAAAAGCGGTGAGCAACCAGCTGACTGCAAGTACTGAAGCCGATGATTGATGTTGCAACCGGGTTCGTTACGGTGATTCCTGAAAATTTTCGACGTAAAGGGGCCATCTCATGATTCTCACGGTTGAGCCGGCAGATACAGGTTTAAAGGGAGAGGTCACTCCACCGGGCGATAAGTCGATCAGTCACAGGGCGCTGATACTTTCCAGTCTTGCAAGCGGGCAATCCGAAATAAGTGGTTTACTTGAGAGCGAGGACACACTCGCGACGATGAAGGCTTGCGAGCAGCTGGGTGCCGTTGTGATTCGGGACCGGGGAAATATTTTTATCACCGGGACCGGCGGTTCCTTCAGCCCGCCGCCCAGTGGACTCCTGGACATGGGAAATTCCGGTACAGCCATGCGGCTACTGGCGGGTGTATTGAGTGGTCAGGGTTTCGACAGCACATTGAGTGGTGATGACTCCCTCAATAGCAGGCCAATGAAACGCATTGTTGTGCCCCTGACCATGATGGGCGCAGACATCAGCCCGACCCAGGCAGGCACCGCACCACTGTCAATTCGCGCCTGTAGCGGATTGAAAGCGATTGAATATGTATCCCCTGTAGCCAGTGCGCAGATTAAATCCTGTGTGTTGCTCGCTGGCTTATTTGCTTCCGGTACGACCCGTGTCCGGGAACCCCGCCTGAGCAGGGATCATACCGAACGCATGTTACCAATTTTTGGTGTCAACCTGCCTTCACCCTGTAGTGTAGAAGGGGGTTCCAGATTAAAAGCGTGCCGGTTCGCAGTACCGGCTGATATTTCATCTGCCGTATTTGCATTGGCCGCCGCCGCGATGACCCCAGGCTCGGACGTTTTGCTTCGGCAAGTGGGGCTTAATCCCACCCGCACAGGTTTTCTGCGTTGTCTGGAAGCAATGGGAGCTGATATCAGTATCAGTAATCAATCCGCCAAAAGCACAGAGCCGGTCGGTGATATCCGGATAGTGTTCAATGACAGGCTAAAAGCCATTGATGTCCCTGAATCTGTCATCCCCGATATGATTGACGAATTACCCATGTTGATGGCGTTGGCTGCAACAACCCCAGGTGTTACGCGGATCAGGGGAGCAGCAGAGCTCAGGGTAAAGGAGAGTGACCGTATCGCGGTTATGGCAGCCGGACTGAAAAATATGGGTGTTGATCTGCAGGAATACCCGGATGGCATTGATATCAAGGGTGGAAAAGTGTCAGGTAGCCGTGTTGAAAGCGCCGGTGACCACCGTTGTGCCATGTCCTTCGCTGTGCTCGGCTTGGCGGCATCCGGCAGGGTTATGATTGAGGACGCGGAGTTTATTGCAACCTCTTATCCGGGGTTTGACCGGGACATGGCGCTTGTTGGTGCAAATATGGATATGGGAAACCGACTGTGAGTAAGTCCGATGGTGCCGCTTCGGACGTACCGGTTATTACCGTCGACGGTCCCGGCGGTTCCGGCAAAGGTACCATCACAACCCGCCTGGCCAACCACCTTGGCTGGCATTTCCTGGACAGTGGTGCGCTTTACCGCCTGACCGCGCTGGCTGTAATGAAAAAAGAGGTGCCGTTGGAAGACGAAAATTCACTGGGTGAGGTAGCGGCCAACCTTGATATTCGCTTTGAAACGAGTGGAAGTGATGTGATTTCCTGGCTTGACGGGGAAAATGTCAGCGACCGTTTACGTTTTGAGGAGACCGGCGTTTTGGCCTCCAAAATTGCCGTGATAGCCGTCGTCAGGTCAGCGTTGACCGGACGACAAAGACGCTTTCGCCAGGCTCCGGGGCTGGTCGCAGATGGCCGGGATATGGGAACCGTGATTTTTCCGGATGCAAAACTTAAAATTTTTCTCACTGCCAGTGCACAAATTCGTGCTGAACGACGGTATAAGCAGTTGAAAGAAAAAGGAGAAAGTGTTAATCTTGCGCGCCTTTTCAGAGAGATCCAAGCCCGCGATTTACGCGATCAATCGCGCAGCGTCGCACCGCTTAGACCAGCTGAAGATGCAGTGATCATTGATTCGACTGAATTGAGCATTGAAGAAGTGTTCAGAAAAATCGTTTCTTTGATTTAATCCTGTATCTCAAGCTACTGTTTGTAAAAGAGAAATATGCCTTCGCCCATGTTGGGTGGTGGTTTTTTTAAGCGGCACAATTAGGTGCCCCATAACCAGGTGGACATCCTGTTTAACAACAGAATGTTTGTTGAGATTAAACTAATGACTGAAAGTTTCGCTGAATTATTTGAACAAAGCCTCGCGTCACAAAGCCTGACGCCAGGAGCTATCATTACCGGTACGGTAGTTGAAATCAGAGACGACGTAGTCGTCGTTAATGCCGGATTAAAATCAGAGGGCATTGTGCCCATTTACCAGTTCCGTTCGCTGGACGGTGAACTGGAAGTAGCCGTGGGAGATAGCGTAGAGGTTGCTCTGGAAGCTATCGAAGATGGTTACGGTGAAACCCGTTTATCTCGGGAAAAAGCTAAACGTGCAATGGTTTGGGACAAGCTTGAGAATGCATTCACAGGCGAAGAAACCATCCAGGGCAAAATCAGCGGAAAAGTCAAAGGTGGCTTCACGGTTGATATCAACGATATTCGCGCCTTCCTGCCGGGATCACTGGTGGATGTGCGTCCGGTTCGTGATCCGACCTATCTCGAAGGCAAGGATCTGGACTTCAAAATTATCAAGTTGGACCGTAAGCGCAATAACGTCGTGGTATCCCGTCGTGCTGTTGTGGAACTTGAGTTCAGTGCAGAGCGTGAGCAGTTATTAGAAGGTCTTGAAGAAGGATCAATCGTCACAGGTGTGGTCAAGAACCTCACCGACTATGGTGCCTTCATCGATCTTGGTGGTATTGATGGTCTGTTACATATCACTGACATGGCCTGGAAGCGTGTTCGTCATCCCTCCGAAGTAGTCAATGTAGGTGATGAACTTAAAGTACGTGTACTGCGCTTTGACCGTGAACGTAACCGTGTATCACTTGGTCTCAAACAGTTGGGTGATGACCCATGGAGCGATCTGGCTCGTCGTTACCCGGTGGGTTCACGCTTATTCGGACATGTTTCCAATATTACCGATTACGGTTGTTTTGTTGAAATTGAAGATGGTGTTGAAGGTTTGGTCCACGTTTCCGAAATGGACTGGACCAACAAGAACATCAATCCTGCCAAGGTTGTTCAGACCGGTGATGAAACTGAAGTCATGGTGCTTGAGATCGATGAAGAGCGCCGCCGTATTTCACTGGGTATGAAGCAATGCCTGTCTAATCCGTGGGAAACATTTGCGGCTACCCATAACAAGGGTGACCGGGTTTCCGGAGCGATTAAGTCCATTACCGATTTTGGTATATTTATTGGCCTTGACGGTGGTATTGACGGACTGGTTCACCTGTCTGATATATCATGGCTCACACCGGGTGACGAGTCTGTTCGCAACTTCACCAAGGGTGAGGAAGTTGAAGCGGTCGTGCTGGCTGTTGACCCTGAACGTGAGCGTATCTCTCTCGGTCTCAAACAGCTGGACCAGGATCCATTTGCGACCTTCATGGCCGAAAACCCGCGCGGAAGCCAGGTAAAAGGTATAGTCAAGGAAGTGGATGCCCGTGGAGCAGTAATCGAGTTGGGGGATGGAGTTGATGGTTATCTTCGCGCCTCTGACATCAAGAAAGAGCGTGTTGAAGATGCCAGCAAGGAACTCAGTGTTGGTGATGAAGTTGAGGCTAAGTTTATCAGTCTCGACCGCAAGAACCGCTCGCTGGCCCTGTCAATCAGAGCGCTCGAAGATGATGAACTCGCCGAAGCACTTGAGGATTATCATTCTCAGAATGCTGCCAGCGGTACAACCTCATTGGGTGAATTGCTCAAGGCGCAGCTCGATCAGGATAGTTGATTCGGGAAACGGGCGGTTCAATTTGAACCGCCCGCTTTTTGGCCAAGTCTAAAAATTCAAAACAGGAATATGAAAAACCAATGACTAAATCAGAATTAGTTGACCGTCTTGCAAATGTACAACAACACCTCGCGCATATGGATGTTGAATTAGGTGTTAAATCCATTCTTGAGCAAATGAGTAGTTCATTGTCTGTTGGTGAACGTATCGAAATCAGGGGTTTTGGAAGTTTCTCATTGCATCATCGTGCGCCCAGAATGGGTCGTAACCCAAAGACGGGTGACGCCGTTGCATTACCAGGAAAGCATGTACCGCATTTCAAACCGGGTAAATCTCTGCGGGACCGTGTAAACACTGGCAACTGATCACCTTAAAAGGTAAATGCCATGAAAAAATTGGGATTTATCCTGATTGCCACAATTGCCATAGTGCTTGGGCTGTTGGTGGGTACCCTGAATTCCAGTCCTGTTCAGCTGGATCTGCTCTGGATCCAGTTCGAACTTCCACTTGGCCTGGCAATTCTGCTTGGCTTCTCGCTGGGTATGGTGTTGGGCTTGAGTGTGATCTATATTGCACGTGTCCTTCCACTGCGGCTCCAGCTGCGTAAAGCACGTGCCGCGTTAGCCAAACAAGATAATACCGATATAAGCCTGCCTGATGATTGAAACCCTGTTGCTGGCGTTGATTCCGGCAGCCGCCTGGGGTGGTTGGATTCTTGCAAAGAATACAACCCGTCGCGGGGAACAGAAACGAAACCGTAATTTCAGCAACCGGTATTTTCAGGGTTTGAATTACCTGTTGGATGAACAACCGGACAAGGCGATTGCGGTTTTTATAGAAATGGCCGAGGTAACCGCCGATACCATTGAAACCCATCTTGCACTGGGAAGCCTGTTCAGGCGCCGGGGTGAGGTTGAGCGGGCTATAAGAATTCACCAGAATATCATTTCAAAACCGGGTCTGGATGAACGCCAGAAAACACGTGCTTTGCTGGAACTGGGTGAAGACTATATGCGTGCCGGTTTATTTGATCGCGCAGAAAATTTGTTCACTGAGTTAATTGAGCGTAAGGCTCACGCACCTTCCGCGTTACGGCACCTCCTGGATATTTACCAACAGGAAAAGGACTGGGAGAAGGCACTGCAACAGGCGCAGCAACTTGAGGTTGTGACCGACGAAAAGATGGGTCTGGTCATGGCACATTTTTGCTGTGAAATGGCGGAAATTGATCTGGCTAAAGATAAACCGGCAGCCGCAAGAAAACATCTGCGACAGGCCAGGCGTTACTTCCCGGAAAGTATTCGTGCCAGGCTCATATTGGCAAGAATTGCCCAACAGCAGGAAATGTACAGCGAAGCGCTGGATGTTTATGAAGAAATTGCGGCCATGGATATGGAGTACATCCATGAGATTCTGGATGCCTTCCTGGCCTGTGCACAAAAAATTGACGAATTTCCCCGAGCGCTTGCGAGCATGCAAAAATGGGCAGAGGATTATGATGGAATCAGCCTGTTAATGTCCCTGACAGGGGTGATACGTGAAGAACAGGGTCTTGAGGCTGCAACTCACTACCTGGCGGAAGCGCTGACCCTCCGGCCGTCGGTCAAGGGTCTGGATTACCTGATTAAACTGAAGCTCGAAGGCGGACCGGAAACAGAATCCGGAGATGAAATACTTCGTGCCGTGGCGCAAAAGTTGCTGGCCAGGCAATCTTCCTACCGCTGTACGCATTGTGGTTATGCAGGCCACAGTCATCACTGGCAATGTCCCAGTTGCAAAAGCTGGAGTACTACGCGGATCATTCGTGGTGTTCTGGGCGAATAAGCCGTGGACCTGATCGCCGGGGAGTGGCAAGCCGCTTACAGTTGGGTGCCAGTTGCTTTGTTTGCCGGTGTTTTGAGTTACTTCGGCTGCATTAAGGCTCTCGCCCTTGCTGAAAGGTCAGGTATGATCGCGCTACCGGGCACCCGCCAAAGCCATCGGCACGCGACTCCGACCGGTGGAGGCCTGGGGTTGATATTCAGCATAGTGATGACAACG
The DNA here is from genome assembly GCA_033791845.1 of Lysobacterales bacterium. Classification (GTDB taxonomy): domain Bacteria; phylum Pseudomonadota; class Gammaproteobacteria; order Xanthomonadales; family SZUA-36; genus SZUA-36. The sequence continues at coordinate 22,584 of JASJFX010000038.1, forward strand.
ATCTGCCTGGAGTTAATCATTTCTTTACCTGTTTTCTGGTGGCAAAACATGCTTCCCGGTGTAATGTTACTGACGGTTATCGGATGGCGCGATGACAAACACTCGGTTTCATCGCTTTTACGTCTGTTGATTCAGCTTGTAGTCAGCATCTGGCTGGTACTGTTTGGCTCACATGAGCTTTCAATACAAGGAATGGTTTTTTGGACCGCCATTGTTTTCGGTATGGCCTGGCTGATGAACGTATACAACTTCATGGATGGAAGCAATGGTATGGCGGGCTTTCAGGGAGTGTTTGCAGGTGTGACGATGGCGATCTTTTTCCAGACCGGCGGTGAACAAACCATGGCGCTGATTGCCGTGGCTGTAGCAGCTGCCTGTGCAGGTTTTCTGCCACTGAATTTTCCAGATGCGAAACTGTTCATGGGTGATGTTGCCAGTGTGCCGCTGGGGTTTATATTTGCTTCATTCGCAGTCTATGGGTTTCAGACGGGCACCATGGATCTGTTCATTTTAATACTAATAATGTCAGTGTTTTTTATTGATGCAACACTGACGTTGCTTTCAAGGGTATTCCGCGGAGAGCGGTGGTATACTGCGCACGCCCAACATGTTTACCAGCGGTTGATTGCCAGTGGATGGTCGCATCGCCGGGTTTTGATTGTTTATCAGACCATTAACCTGGTTTTGGTTTTGCCGGCCATAGTATTGGCAAAAATTTTTCCGCAATATGCCGTGATAACAGTAGCGGTCACTTTGTTGTTGCTTGGAACATGCTGGCACATTGCGAACCGGAGACTCGGCATGACTGCTGAAGTTCAGTTGAAATGACACGGATTATCGATATTGTTCGTCACCCGCGTGCCGCCGTGATTGTGCATGACTTTTGTATGGTCGTGGTTGCATGGTTTATCGCCGTGTGGTTGATAGAAAGTACATCTGTAGCAGACCTTAGCAGTAACCAGGCGTCCACCCTGACGGGTTTGGGTATTGTTCTTGTGCTGCAGGGATGTGTGCTTTGGGCAACCGGTCTTTATAAAGGCTTATGGCGATTCGCGAGTTTTCCGGACATGTGGAATATTGCCCGGGCCAGTATTTTTGGCACGGTCGCCATTGTGGCCGTGCTGGCACTTTTTCAGGGTTCCCTGATCAGTCAATGGATACCCGCAGTCTTGATCTATCCCGTGTTATTGTTCGTACTGCTGGGTCTGCCGAGAATGTGTTACCGGTTCTGGAAGGACTCACAAACATCAAGAAATGACCCCGTCAAAGGGCTTAAACGGGTTCTGGTTATCGGTGCGGGGCGTTCCGGCGCAATGCTTGAAAGGGAATTACGCCGTCGTGGCGGATTCGATGTTATCGGTTTCCTCGATGATGACGAGCGTTTACGCGGTGCGCAAGTTCACGGTATTCCAGTGCTTGGAGCCATCGACATGCTGTCGGGAATCGGTGCATCTTTTGATGCTGAGCTGGCTATTATTGCAATGCCGTCGGCGACCAATCAACAGATGCAGCGTATCGTTGAAATTTGTGAGCTTAGCGAAATTGAATTCCGCACCTTGCCAACATTGCAGGATCTCGGCTCCCAGGCGACAAAAATCGGTGATATGAAACGAGTCGTCATTGATGACCTGCTGGGTCGCGACCCGGTGTCTCTGGAATGGGAGTCGATTCGTGCAGGTCTGGTTGGCAAGCGCGTCATGATTACCGGCGGCGGAGGTTCGATCGGTTCGGAGCTGTGTCGTCAGATCGCCCGTCTGAACCCGGTTGAATTAATTGTCATCGATCACAGTGAGTACTCCTTATACCGTATTGATCATGAGTTGCGCAGTGATTTTCATGATCTTTTGTTTTACTCGGTGCTCGGGGACATCTGTGATCCGGCCACGGTTGAAAAGGTCATTGGAGACTACAAGCCGGATGTCGTGTTTCATGCGGCCGCCTATAAGCATTTACCTATCTTGCAGACACAGGTCCGTGAAGCTTTCCGCAATAATGTATTTGGAACCATGCGGGTTGCTGAGGCAGCTGAACGCCACGGTGTCGGCACATTTGTGTTGATCTCGACCGACAAGGCCGTCAACCCGGCCAATATCATGGGTGCGACCAAGCGTGTTGCAGAAATGTATTGTCAAAACATGAATGCCCGCTCAAAGATGCGCTTCATCACGGTCCGGTTTGGCAATGTATTGAATTCAAACGGCAGCGTGGTACCGCTATTCCAGGAGCAAATTGACAAGGGAGGTCCGGTCACCGTCACTCATCCGGAGATTTCCCGGTACTTTATGACTATTTCCGAGGCCAGCCAATTGATCATGCAAGCAGCTGTACTTGGCAGTGGTGGTGAAATTTTCGTACTTGATATGGGTGAACCGGTCAATATTACCTATCTTGCGGAACACCTGATCCGTCTTGCCGGCAAGGAGCCAGGACGTGATATTGAAATCGTTTATACCGGTTTGCGTCCGGGTGAAAAGTTATTTGAGCAGCTTTTTCATGAGCTTGAGCCATATGAACGGACCACGCATGAAAAAATCTTGCTGGCCCATCCGCGTGTGGCGGACTGGGGTGAGCTGCGTGCTGAATTAAACAAATCTGAATTGGCTGTAAGGCGTTATGACACCAAGTATCTCAAACAGGCACTGGTGCGACTGGTGCCGGAACTGGCCAAGTCCGGTTTTAATACGGAGCCCTCAAAGGTCATTCCGATCTACAAAAGCAGGTAATATTCATGACTGAGTTCCCCCCCATCAGGAAGGCTGTTTTTCCTGTCGCCGGTCTTGGCACACGCTTCCTTCCAGCCACCAAGTCGATTCCAAAAGAAATGTTGCCGATTGTCGACAAGCCCCTGATTCAATATGCAGTGGATGAGGCCGTAGAGGCGGGTGTTGATACCATTATCTTTGTCACCAGTCATAAGAAAGGCGCAATTCTCGATCATTTTGATCCTGATGCGGAGTTGGAGTCCCTTTTACGGGCAAAAGGTAACGATGAGCTTCGTAAACGTATACACAACATCATCCCGGACCACGTTTCAACACGGTATGTGATTCAGGAAAAGGCACTCGGACTTGGGCATGCGGTTTGGTGTGCAAAAAAACTTGTAGGTGATGAACCATTTGCCGTATTGCTTGCGGATGATTTGATCCGCAGCCCAGGAAACGGATGCCTGAAACAGATGGTGGATGAATATCATGCGACCGGTGCAGGTAGTCTCGGTGTTGAAGAAGTCCCGAACTCTATGACTGATCGTTATGGCATCGTGTCGGTTGAGAAAGACGCCACGGGAAGAAACTATATCCGGCAGATAGTCGAGAAACCCGCGCCTGAAAATGCACCTTCGAACCTGGGGGTGGTGGGGCGTTATATTTTGCCCCGGGAGATTTTCGCACTGCTGGAGTCGGTGCAAGCCGGGGTCGGTGGTGAAATTCAGCTGACAGATGCAATTTCCAGGCAGCTCAAAAGCAAACCACTGCTGGCTCATGCTTTTGAAGGCGTGCGTTATGATTGTGGCAGCCGTCATGGTTTTATACGGGCCACTGTCGATTACGCGCTTGAACATGATGATCTGCGTGACGATATGCTGGCTTATTTTGAAACACTAAGAGAATCGCGGGGCTGATGGAAGTACGACCGCAAGCCAAATGGCCAGAGGGTAAAGTTGTCTGTTTCCGCCACCGTTCCGGTGTGCTTCAGGACAATATCTGGTCAGACCCGGTGGACCGGGATTTCAATGTGTATTTGCCGCCGGGATATTCCGAGTCCGGTGGTGCATATGTTGCGCTATGGGATTTTGCCGCCTTCACCAATGCAGGCCCGGGTCATCTGAGTTGGAGAAACCAGGGGGAAAACCTGCCGCAGCGGCTCGATCGTTTGATTGGCAGCGGTGAAATGCCGCCAGTGGTCGTGCCGATGCCCGATTGCTACAGCTCGCTTGGCGGTAACCAGTACGTTAATTCCCCATCAGTAGGCCGTTACGCCGATTATGTAGTTGATGAATTGGTTCCGTTTCTCTCCGGGCATGTCAATGTCATAGATCACGGTGATGGTCGCGGTGTATTCGGAAAGTCTTCAGGTGGTTATGGCGCGTTGATTCATGCCATGTACTACCCGGAAACCTGGGGCGGTCTGGCCACACACGCCGGTGATATTGGTTTTGAATGGGTTTATCGGCCGGAGTTTCCGAAGGCGGCAGCCGTACTGTCTGCCTTCAAGGGTGATCCTTATCTTTTTCTGAAGAAATTCTGGCGCAATAAGCATCCGGGTTCGCCGGACTACTCAACATTGATGACCCTGGCTATGGCTGCCAGCTATGACCCCGGGAAAACACCGGAAACAGCTATCCAGCTGCCATTCGACCTGCACACCTGTGAACTGGACATGAGTCGCTGGAATCAGTGGTTGTCGCATGACCCCCTGAATCTGCTTGAATCATATGCTGAGCAACTTTCTGCATTACATATGCTCTATATTGATGTTGGCAGTCGTGACCAGTACAACATCCAGTTTGGAACACGCGCCTTTGTCAAACGCCTTGAAAATCTCGGTGTCGGACACCATTTTGAGGAGTTCGACGGCACCCATTCAGGTATGGACTGGCGTCTGGATATATCACTGCCCAAACTGGCAAAAGCCCTGTACACGGCCTGTGAACCTGTTGATTAATGACATTGTTGATAAATGGAATATAAATGATTGAGATAACACAAAGCGCCCAGGAATATTTTGGAAGGTTGATTGCACAACAGGAAATGGATGATGTTGGTCTTCACCTATCGGTGCTCAACCCGGGAACACCACTTGCCTCCTGTGACTTGCAGTTTCATGTCGCGGGTCAGTCCGGTGAAAAAGAACTCGAATTCAACTATGACGAATTTAACCTGTATGTTCCGGCAGGCACTGAACGCTGGCTGGAAAAAGCAAAAATTGATTTTGAGAAATCTGATGCCGGTGGCCAGTTGACGATCAAGGCTCCTGGCATCAAGGGTGACAAGCCGGATGACTCGGAAAGCCTGGAAGCGAAAATCGCCTGGGTTTTACAATCGGAAATCAATCCCGGATTGGCTTCTCACGGCGGCCAGGTTTCCCTGGAGGTGGTAACCCCCGAAAATGAAGTGGTATTGCGTTTCGGTGGTGGTTGTCATGGTTGTGGAATGGTCAGTGTGACATTGCAGGACGGAATCGAGAAGACCCTTAAGGAGTACTTTCCGGAGATCAAGGCTGTTATTGATGCCACCGATCACGCCACCGGCAGTAATCCGTATTATAAGTAAACTCTGAATATCTGAAACTGGATGCAGGGCACATGAATGTGCCCTGATCTAATCTGATGTTTTGCTGCCTAGGATTCTGTCGGGTTTTTCGCACGACTGCATGGATGCAGGAGGTAGAGCACCAAAAGTAGGCGCTCTAGGCGACGCAGGAGCTGTTTGCCGAGTAGATCATGCTAAATCCGACAGGCTCCCAGGTTTTACTTGTCTTTGATTTCAGTAACACCCTGCTGGCTTGCATACCAGGCAGAAATGTCTTCAATGTCTGCATCACTGAGATTAGCGGCGAACCCGTTCATGATGGCATTTTGACGGCTTCCATCACGGAAGTCGTACAGTGTTTTACTCAGGTAGTCCTGATGTTGCCCGCCCAGGTTGGGGTATATCGGCTGTACGCTCATTCCCGTTGGGCCATGACAGGCGTGGCATACCGCAGACTTGTTTTTACCTTGCCCAGCATTACCGGCAGAAAATGCAATGGCTGGAATAAATGAAAGCAGGGCGACAGCAAGTGTAGATTGGATTCTATTCATTTTATTCAGCTTCCGGATTATTTGTTTGTCCCGCAAGATATACGGCGATATCTTCAATATCCTGCTCGGAAAGCGCTTCAGCCTGCAGGTTCATCGTTTTATGTTCACGCTCACCCGATTTGAAGCCCTGAAGTGCGATAACAAGATATTCCCTGTTTTGTCCACCAATGCGGGGAACATGATACATCGGGTAGGTGTTTTTATAGTTCACAATCCCATGGCAACCCGTACAGGTATAGGCCTTTATCTTTCCAGCCCCATAGTCCCCGGCCGCAAAAGTACTAACAGATGCAAGGCATAGCAGAGAAGTAATTAGAATTTTTCGAATTAGCATAAAGAGTTACCAAAGTGGGTGTTTAACAATAGCCGGCGATTATAACCCCAGATCACACGCAAACCAATTCCCCAAATAAAAACACAGGGCGGTTATGTTCAGGAGAAGGTGAGACGGGTTCCCCGTCTCACCTTGCAAGTTACCCACCCTACGACTGTTTTGGCCGCGTGCAAAACTGACACAAGCCGCTCCTGCGCATCCCTGCGCCCGCGGCATACCGTTCATCCTGAACATAATCACAGTTCACCACACAACCCAGGCAAGAGGGTAAAGTTCTTCAATGCCGCTAAGGTCTCAGGAGCCAGTTCGCCAATATAAGCAGAGAGTGATTTGATCGCCACCTCCGGTATGGCATAACGAGTGATGAATTTGACCGTAAGACTGCCATGACCCGGTTCTGTCTTAAAGCGCGAAAAGATCGCATCAACGGCCCCCTGGTTGGGGTTCAATACCTGTGCGTAGGGCACAAATGCCTGCAATGCCTTTTTAAACTGACCGGCCTGGTAGCCATAGTGTGTACACCCCAGGAATGCCACCACATTTGAAGGTGTGCTATCGAACTGCTCAAGTGCAGCGGGCACAAACTTCCTCAACATCTGGCTGGCAAGTAATCCACTGCCGTCATTCGAAATGGCGTCTGGCAGACCGGGACAGGCTTGTTCAATGACCTGGCTGGCCGGGACACCGTGTTCACGTAATGCTTTGCCATAAATACCTTCTTCGATGGTGGTCGGTGTCGCAAATACGATAAACGAAACGTCACTGTCATGTGAAAATGCAGCAAGCATTTCCCGGGTGCCGGAATCAACAATGCCTTCAATGGGGGTATGCCTGTGATGATCAAAATAGCTATCCCGGTATAAAACACTCAGCGTGTTGCAGGCAACAAAAAGCAGGTCTGGTTGGTACTTCTCCCTGACACTAAACAAAAAACTGTCAAAAGCCTGCAGCTTGGTTTGACGATCCGGCATGGAGTTATAGGAGTAGTCATCTTCGATCGCCGCATTCAGGTAGATAATTTCGATGTCTTCCCGTACAGGTGACTGATGCAGCCTGGCCTCTACTTCCGCGCAAACTGAAAGACCGCCGACCCCGGAATCTGTAATGCCGATCCTCAATTCAATCCAGTCCTGTCTCGAACTCGCCCGTTATAAGCTCAAAAAGTACCGGTGTATGTGAGGTGATCATGTCCGCAAGGGGCTCGGAAGGTAACTCCCAGGTGATGATGTTGATGTCCTGTTCGGCCGACCAGGTTCCGAAAGAACCCGGTGTGGCGTAACCCACATCCGGCACCATGGGCAGGTTTACCCGGTTTGCGATCCAGTGGGCCAGGGGAGTTGCCTGGGGGTCTTCAATGCAGGCCAGCGGTGCATGAAGTGAAATAACCGTCCGCGGTTGTAGCACCCAGATAAGGTTCAGCAATGCCTGCGTCTCTGCCTCCGACCCCGGTGATGCTCCCGGGCTCAGGCCGATGTCCTGCACCGTGCCTCCATGGTCTTTATGGTAGACGATGTCGGGCGCCCAGTTTGCCGTGGGCCAGTTGCGGTTCAGGTCGACTCCCCGTGCATTGCTGCGTGTACCCTGCAAGGCACCATCCGGATTGGCACTGAGGATGACCGGGTTTTTGATTCCACCCACCGGAATGCGACGCAGGCTCTCGGAAAGGATCACGGTAGTTTCATTTTCATCACCATGCATAGCCGCGATCAACAGGATATCGACGGGACCGCTGCGTGGGCCGTAGAGATTCAATGAGGTATTTTGTTCAGATTTCCCGTATTGCCAGAACGCGTGACGCAGAATGCCACGTTCAGGGCGTGGAATCATGGTGGTTTTGTTTTTGTTTCCCATCGGCGCAAAATAACATTGACCTCGAGGGGATGCCAGTTTGGAAGGTTTTTTAACGTTAGGTTCTGGTATGCAATGGGCTTCGTTCCACGTAGGGTGCGCTATTTATAACGCACCATTCACCATCAGCAAAAATCCCGTGAACGGGTTTTCAAGCCTTTTGCCAGTGCATCAAAATCATGCACACGCCTGGCAATCAGGTGGTAGACCTCACCATCACTTTCCATCACACCATCCACGGCGATCAATGACGCGTTAAGAATGGTGCTGCGTTGAGACTCCCACAGACGTTGCCAGATCACCACGTTGACGTGTCCTGTCTCGTCCTCCAGGGTCAGGAAGATGGTGCCATTGGCAGTCATGGGTCGCTGACGCATGGTGATCAGACCACAGGCGCGGGTATGCGTACCGTGCTCCAGTTGTAGTAATTGCTGTGCTGTCCTGACCCGTCGCTGTCGCAAAACGTTGCGTATCAATGCAACGGGGTGACGCCCCAGTGTCAGACCCGTGGCGGCATAATCCGCACGCAGGTCATCGGTCTCTGAAGCGGGGCGGATGGCGGCGGCGTCATCTTTTCTCGAGATACCCTCAAGTAAATCCGCTGGTTGACTTTCTGTCGCGGCTATCTCCCAGCGGGCGCGGTGGCGGTGCCCGGCAATTCCCCTGAGTGCAGCAGCTTCTGCCAGTGCGGCCATTTCCCTTTTATTCAGATGCGCGCGGGTACAAAGATCCTGTACGCCGGTGAAGGGTTTAATATCGCGGGTAGTTGTAATGCGACCGGCTGCCTGTTGCCCCAGTCCCTTGACCAGGCGCAAACCCAGGCGCAGCAGTGGAACATTGTTATTGCCGCTTACCAGTGCACAATCCCAGTTGCTGTAACGGACATCTGCCGGCAATACTTTGACACCGTGGCGGCGCGCATCCTGTACCAGTTGGGCCGGTTGATAAAAACCCATGGGCTGTGAATTGAGCAGGGCGCAGGTGAAAGCCGCAGGGTGGTGGCATTTTAACCATGCAGATACGTATACCAGCAATGCAAAACTTGCAGCGTGCGATTCCGGGAACCCGTACTCTCCAAAACCTTTGATCTGTTCAAATATTTGTTCTGCAAAGCCAGGCTGATAGCCCCGCTCCAGCATACCGTTGATCAATCGTGTACGCATATGTTCCAAACCGCCGCGCCGCGCCCATGCGGACATTGAACGACGTAATGCATCAGCCTCGGAACCACTGAAGCCGGCCGCCACCATGGCGATCTGCATAACCTGTTCCTGGAAGATCGGCACACCCAGTGTACGCTGCAGCACCTTGCGCAAAGCGTCTGATGGATATATCACCGGTTCCAGTCCGCGGCGGCGCTGCAGATAAGGATGAACCATATTACCCTGTATGGGGCCGGGCCGGACTATGGCCACCTCGATGACCAGGTCATAAAAACAGGCGGGTTTCAGGCGTGGCAACATGGCCATTTGTGCACGCGACTCGATCTGGAAGACACCGATGGTGTCGGCTTTCTGAATCATGTTGTAGGTTTCAGTGTCTTCGGCCGGCACATCGGCCAGACCCATATCAGTGGCGTAAAAATCGTTGACCAGGTCCAGGCAGCGATGAATGGCGGTCAGCATACCCAGTGCCAGGCAGTCCACTTTAAGCAGTCCCAGGGTTTCCAGGTCGTCCTTGTCCCACTGGATGACGGTGCGGTCCGCCATTGAAGCGTTCTCCACGGGTACCAGTGAGGCCAGTGTGTCTTCAGAAATGATAAAACCACCCACATGCTGGGACAGGTGACGCGGGAAACCGATCAGGTTTTGCACCAGGTACAGCAACTGCCGGACTTTCAGGTTATCCGACTCAAACCCCTGCTCGGCGAGTCGTTGCGCAAAACGTACCGGTTCATCCCACCATGACATGTTGCGAGCCAGCCGGTCGACCTGGCCGGGACTGAACCCCAGCGCTTTACCAACATCACGGATCGCGCTGCGTGGCCGATAGCTGATCACAGTGGCCGCCAGCGCCGCCCGTTCGCGGCCATATTTCCGGTAGATGTACTGGATGACCTCTTCTCGGCGTTCATGTTCGAAATCAACATCAATATCCGGTGGCTCATCACGTTCGCGGGAGATGAAACGCTCGAACAGCATGTTCATTCGTGCCGGGTCTACCTCGGTGATACCCAGGCAATAACAGACTGCGGAATTGGCTGCCGAGCCGCGTCCCTGGCAAAGGATATCCCGGCTACGGGCAAACTGGACAATATCATGTACTGTCAGAAAATAGGATTCATAACGCAGGTCTGAAATCAAGCTCAGCTCGTGTTCGATCTGTTGCCGAAGTTCCGCATTGATCCCGCCCGGCCATCGCTGCCTGATACCGGCCTCGGTCAGGTCACGCAAGTGAGCGGCGCTGCTGATGCCCTGTGGAACGACCTCACGCGGGTAGCGGTAGCGCAATTGATCCAGGCCGAAAGAACAGCGCTGGGCAATGCGAGCGGACTCATACAGCAGCTCCTGGCGGTACAACGTAGCCAGGTGCTGCCGGCTACGCAGGTGCCGTTCGCCGCAGGGTAGGGCACGATAACCCAGCTCCGGTAGTGTGCAACCATGCCGGATAGCTGTCAGTACATCGTGCAACATACGTCGTGAGCGGGTATGCATTTGCACATCACCACAGGCGGTCACCGGCAAACCGGCGGCTTTTGCAGTGTCAACCAGGCGTGCCAGCTGTGATTCATCATCAAAACCCAGGCAGAGACTGGCTGCTATCCAGCTGCGTTCGGGAAAGTGTGAAGCCACCCAGTGCGCGGTCAGTACATCAGTTTCCGACCCATCAATATCAGATCCGTTATTCCGGGTTTCCGGTAGCCACAGGGCCAGGCAGTGGTCGAGCTTGTTCTCAAAAGCCTTGTCCGGTAATACATAACAACCCTTGGGTGCATTACGTCGCCCGCGAGTGATCAATGTGCACAGTTGCGCATAGGCAGTCATGTCCCCGGCCAGTAATATCAACCGTGAACCATTCTCCAGCCTGAACAGGCTGCCGGATATGAGCTTGATACCCAGTCCGTTTTGTTTGCAGCGCCGGGTTTCTTCAAAGGCACGCACAATACCGGCCAGCGAACACTCATCCGTCAATGCGATGGCGCAATAACCCAGTTCAGCAGCGCGGGCGACCAGTTCCTGCGGATGTGATGCACCGTTAAGAAAAGTAAAGTTACTGGTACAGACAAGCTCTGCATAGTCGACGGATGTTTTGATTGATAGCATACTATATATATATACAGTAGTTGAGCCAAAAACAAGTCCATACACATTTTCGGTTTTATTCCGGGGGAATAAACCGGGTATTGATCGGGTCACACTGCTCAAAGAATATGAAAAGGTACTCCCCTGTTCCGGGGTTCTGGCTGAAAAGGCTGTTTAAAAAAATGGGAGAAAACCTATTTGCCCGTGAAATGATCGCTGGCTTGGACCTGAAGAACCGGGTTATCAGGGCCGGTTGCTTTAAAGTGTATTAATCTCATTCATTCACCCCGCAGTTTGCGCCAAACCATGGTGTAAATGATGGCGTTGATGAGCAACACCGCCATGCCCAGCAGGAATTGCAATTCAGAGGTCAGTCCCGAAGGATAGACCAACGGCAGAAGGTAGTGGTCAATAAAGCCGCCGGTATAACCACGGGTGCCGGCCATGGCTCGCAGGTCGTTCTCCAGGTAGGTCAGGGGACAGACCCAACCCTGAAACTCAATGAGAATACCCCACAGGGCGCAGGGGACATGCAGCCAGACCAGACCACGTCGCCAGAAAATGAGTACACCGCCAAATACGACAAACAAAATAAATGCCGCGTGTAGTAAGAGCGTCAGGTCAGCAAGCAGGGCGTAGGGCATGATACGGAGGTCTGTTCAAGGCGTATACCATGATTTAACGCCCGGGGCCGACAAATGGCAATACGTATTATCAAGACGAACCGGCCAGATCGTTCCAAGTCGAAACAACCTCGATCACATCCAGTTGCAGCGCCTCTGATGCAGCCAACTGAAGGGAATATCGGGTCATTTTCCACCGCGTGGCATTCATTATTACTGCTAGACCCTGCATTCATAAAGTTCGCGACATTAGCACAGCATGGCGATTTTAAAGATTGTGTGGCGTCAGCCCATATAGGGATGTTGAACGTGGCTATGTTGTTTGGCCAGATTACACGGTGGACGGTGAGACTGTGAAGTCACCTGTTAATATTGGTGTATTGCTACCTGGAGTTTATCGACTGGTCTAACGAAGCTTGAAAAACGGCTGGTGAGCTATGCCATGGAATACCTCAATACTTGTTGCCGACACCCAACTTTATGAACAAATAACCAGCAACAAGGACACCACCAATAATTACAATAACTTCCATTATGCATCTCCTCAGTTGAGCAAATGCGTCCGTGCGGAGTTGTCCCTTTAAAATAACTAAGCGCGGTCTGAGCCGCTATCTGGTAGGGAGATTACTGGATTTTTATTTAAGACTTTTATGAATAATCTGCAATCAGATAACTACTGATTCTATGCTCGTTACTTGCATTCACAAATGACCTAAATCAATACTCTTCGCTTGGTGTTCACATAATGAACTGTAATAGGCAGCACCCCATCTGACAGATATCTTTAAAGCAAATAACCGCTTTGCGACCCTTAAGCAGCCATTCGTCAAGCGTGAATTTCAGCGACGTCTATAGTAGAAAACGGCCAATAGCCAACATAATGATGGCGTCAAACTTACGAAGCATCCGATCCCGCAATGTCGCGCGAATCCGCTCCGCGGTGTTATAATTGCGTCGTTTCAAGAGCCGCCGGGCCCGCAGACGGGACTCGGCTGGTGCGAATCGCTTAAGGCGCAGCCGACAGGCTGCCTCGGAACGTCAAACCCAACACAGGAGTTTAATTCAATGTCCATCAGTCTAGACCTGTCCAAGCTCAGCCTAATGGACGCCCTCGACCTCGCGACTCTGATCGAGGAGGAAGCGCGTCAGCGCTACGAAATGTTCGCCTCACAGCTCGGCGGCTATGGTGCTGGATCCTTCTTCGCCTCGATGGCTGAGAACGAGGCCAAGCACGGAACTGAGCTGCTCGCCCGACGCATAGCCCTGTTTGGTAAGGTCCCCATGAAGTTGAAGCTAGTCGACCTCTACGACGTCGAGGCCCCGGAAATGGGGGCGGTGAGCCGTGGCATGTCCACGGTCCAGGCATTCGAGCTTGGGCTCGCCGCTGAGAAGAAGGCCTACGACTTCTACGATATGGCCTTGCCTGGCATCACTGATCCCGAGATCAAGGCACTGTTCACCGAGCTTCGAGACGAGGAGGCCGAACACGTCGAGATGCTACGAGAGGCAATGGCCAAACTACCCCCGAGTGCTAGCATCGAGACCGAGAACGACCCCGATGATGCCCCCTATCTATAGGGTGTGGTTTACAATCTAAAAGGCCTGCCCTGATAAAGAGTGCATAAAGAGTGCAGACACCCATGTTTCTGATCTGTAAAAGTGATGGGCAAAAAGATGGGTGATGTCCTGACTTTTTTCCTTATTCAAATCCGTCTTTGAATATCAGCGGACCTGGGGAAACCTCGTAAGCCCCCAAATCAACGATCGGTGCACTGCCGTTACCTGTATCCGTGATGGCGGGCATGTTTGCAAATCGCGCGTTGAAATCGATGTCCAGGGGCAGAGCCTCGGTGGTGTCGAAGTCATCATCCAGATCGGCGGCATCCAATGGCACAGTAGCATTATTTCCGGCATCGATAGCCGGTGATGCGACTTGTAAGTCCAGGTTGTCATCTGCTGTTCCAGGCACGTCGTCCACGCCATTTGCATCCACGAATTGCGGATCAGCAGTAATGATATTGCTCCCGCCGGCGATACCGCCCTGAACCAGGCTGTAACTGACCCGCACTGGCCCCAAGGTGAGAATTTGTTCGGTGCTATTCCCCCATACGATGGAGTTTGAAATAAGGGTGTCGGTTGTGCCGTTATTGTCAATGAACAAGCCGCCCGCCTCCAAGCCGCTGGTATTTCCATTGATCGACAGCCCGCTCAAGGTCCCTCCAGAACTACCTGAATCCATGTAGATCGCACCACCGCGCTGTCCGGCCGAATTACCGCTAAACACGCAATTCACCAGTATTTCCCCGTTGGTCTTGCCATAAAAACCACCGCCCCAGCCAACAGGGGATACACCAGCCTGGTTGCCAAAAAAGCGCGAGTTGTACACATGAACGACCCCCCCGTTCGTTGCTATTCCACCGCCTGCCTGGCTGGCATAGTTTCCGGAAAAGGTGACGTTTACTACCGTCGCGCCCCCAGCGTAGGCGTACAGCCCACCACCCTCGTTCCAGGGCGTACCAAGGCCATCCGCCCGCCCACCGGTGATGGTTAAGCCGTCGAGCAGGGGTGTCAGATTGGTGTCGCTTGCCCACACAACGTGGAAGACATTATCGTCTGTGCCCGGGTTGCCGATTTCACCACTAAGCGTGGTTTGGAAGGTCGAAGGGTTACGGTCGGCGCGAGTTCTCTCATTGCCGGCGAAGCCACCATAAATCCGCACGCCGTTCTTCAGTACGAATCGGTTTCTTCGGTCGATTCCAGGTGGTATGTAGGTGCCCTGTGCAACCCATACCTCGATGCCGGAAACTGCGGCCTGGATGGCCTCGTTGAGACCGATGAATGCGTTTGTCCACGATGTACCATTAAGATTACCGTTGGCATCAATATCCACATACACAAAACCCAGGTCAACATCGATACCGGTAACGTCCTCCCCGTTGCTGACTGTAACCATATCCGGCAAACCGTTGCCATCAGCGTCATACCAGACTAACGGTTCATAGGGGTCCGGTGGTCCACCCGATTCATCACGATCCAGATAGGCGCTGATGTAATAACTGCCGTTATCAACGGGCAGACTATAGGCGTCACCTGGGCTCGACACAGCCACGGCAGACACCGGGGGATCAGAAAATACGGCATGTGCCGCCATCTCTATCGGATGAATTCCGTCACTGTCACCCCAAAAATTAACATCTCCCGAGATTGAGGCGGCGATCATAATCCTGGGCACCATGAGCGCCATAAGTCCTGCAATCCACAAAAAACCAGTCGAGTTCGTCTGTTTCATGGCCTTCAACCGTATCTTAATGCGAGGTGTATGCCGGGAACAAAGAAAGCCCCGGGCGCTATTAAAAGTATAGGCCGAAAGGAGGCTTTTTTCCATAAAATCGTCGGCGCTGAGTGATGCGTTGGCAGAGCCATGGTTCGGAGATGCTGTCTTGTCAGATCAGTGTCGAGACTGTGAATTACAAAGTTCCTGAAGGCGGAATGCCGATCGAACTGGAGAGGACAGTATTTTGCGATTCCTCTCTTGACACTTTTGTGGATTTGGTAGACTCTCAAACCTGACATCAACAATGAATTTGCGGGAGTAAAAGTCATGCGTTGGATAGCAGTAAACCAGATTTGGGTGTTCCTATTTCTGATCGCCATGTCAGGACCTCTTTTGGCGGATGCTTCGAGTGACCAGGCACAAGAGTGTCTTGATTGTCACGAAGAGGAGACGCCCGCCATGGTGGCGGATTGGCGAAACAGCGCCCATTCCGAAAACGATGTGTCGTGTGCAGACTGCCATGTTGTAGATGCGGACTCCCCAATGGGGACGATGCATCAGGAGACCGAATTGAAAGTCTCGGTGCTGGTGCCGCCAACAGTGTGTGGGAATTGTCATGAAGACCAGGTGGAAGAATTCAACAAGAGTGGTCATTTCCGTGCTTACCGTCAACAAATCCCCAAGGATAGTCTTCATGCACTGACGTCCATTCATGAAGGGCGGGAGCATCCCGAGTTTGGTGGTGCCCCTAACGAGACAGGTTGTATCCAATGTCATGGTACTGAAATCAAATTGGATCAAAATGGCAAGCCCACACCGGAAACATGGCCCAACTCCGGCATTGGCAACGTCTATCCTGATGGTAGTACCGGCAGTTGCGGTGTTTGCCACACCCGCCATAGTTTCTCCAACGCAGAAGCCCGCAAACCTTACGCTTGTG
>JASJFX010000039.1:0-11443 GCA_033791845.1 Lysobacterales bacterium
GTAAGGATTTTCATGTTATCCAGGTAGCCGACCGAGTCGCGTTCATCCCGTGGAAAGCGCACCATGACCTTGACTTCATCCTGACCACGCTGAATACGCTGTACCTCGGTACCATAAAATCCGGCCCTGACCTGGCTGGCCAGATCTGCCAATGTAACCCCCAGCGCTTCGGCTTCCGGTTTTACATTCAGCTTGATTTCGGGTCTGCCACGCTCATAAGTATTGCGGATGTCGTACAGGCCCTCATAAGTGCTCATTCTGCGTGTTAATTCCTGGGATGCACGCCCCACCTGGTCGACATTGGCTCCAATCAACTGGATAGATATGGCGGCACCACCACCAGGGCCGGTTGCTGCTGAAAAACCCAGTTGTTTGGCACCGGGAATTTCGCCGACGTTTTCCCGCCAGCGGCGCAGAACTTCCGTGCCTGATATGAAGGCCTTGTCGTCCTTAGCCAGTTCGGTGATGATCTGACCCCTGATTTCACCCTGGGCAAAGGACAGCACGCTTGAAACCACGGCCCCTGATTCCACACCTTGCTCTTTACTGACCTGTGCATCCAACTCCCATAAGCCATCCTGCACCTGTCGCAGGGCATCGTGGGTACGTGCCGCCGGGGTTCCCTCGTTCATCAGAAGGTCGACCCGCAGGAAGTCGGCCGTGATGTCGGGGAAAAATACCGAGCGCAAAATTCCGCCAACCAGCAAGCCGATCGAAAGGATTAACATGGAGATGAATACTGAAAGCGTCAGGTAACGCCGTTTCAGACACTTGGCCAGAAACGGCGAATAGTGATTGTCTACGAAAGTATGCAGACCTTCACTGAAGAACCGCTGGAAACGGACAAATCGATTTTGCGTTTCTTCACCGTAATGCTTGATTTTCATATGCGCCAAATGGGCCGGCAAAATCAGCTTGGATTCAATCAATGAAAAAACCAGGCACAGGGTAACCACCCAGCCAATCGAAGCGAAAAACTTTCCCATGATCCCGCTGATCATCAGAATGGGTATAAATGCCGCCATGGTGGTCAAAACACCGAAAGTTGCCGGCATGGCTACTTTGTGAACACCCTCGAGGATGTTGTCTATTGAGTGGCCTTTCTCCCGCATGCTGGTATACGCACTTTCACCGATAACGATCGCATCATCCACGACGATACCCAGCACAAGGATAAAACCGAACAGGCTGATCAGGTTAACGGTAATGCCAAATACGGGCATCAGGAAAAAGGTGCCCAAAAACGCCACCGGCAGACCGACCATCACCCAGAAAGCCAGTTTGAGACGGAGAAACAGTGCCAATGACAGGAATACCAGCAGGGCACCAATGACCAGGTTCTTGATCATCATGTCAAGACGCCCCTTGAGGTAATAGGTCACGTCAGCCCAGGCGGCCAGGCTGACACCAGAAGGTATAGAGGCCTGCTTGGCGGCAACATAGTCACGGACTGTTTGCGAGATATCCAGTTCGCTCTGGTCACCGACTGAAAGCACCTGGATGGTAAATGCCTGTTTACCGTTAAATTCAGAAAAACGCCCGGTTTCTTCAAAGTCGTCCTTGATGGTTGCAACATTTTTTAGCAGCACACGTGAGCCGTCTGCATTGGTGCGTACCAGGATTTCTTCGAAGTCCAGTCCCGTGTAGGCCTGCCCCTTGGTCCGCACCTGGATATCACCCGCATCCGAACGGATGGAACCGGCGGGCAAATCGAGTGAACCACGGCGTACGGCCTGGGCCACTTCAGCCAGGCTCATCCCGTATTGCTCGAGTGTAAATTCACTGACTTCGATGCTGATCTCGTAGGGCCGTGAGCCGAGAAGCTCCGCCCGGGTGATACCGGGCAAAGTCACGATCTCATTTCTTATCTGCTTTGCATATTCTTTAAGGGTGCGCTCATCGACATCGCCATACACCGACACCAGGTTGACCTGTTGCTGGAAACGGGTCCGTGAAACGATGGGTTTTTCGGTGTTATCAGGAAAGGTTGATATAGCATCGACTCGGTTCTTGATCTCATTCATCACCTCGGGCACGTCGTAACCGGCCCTGACCTCGATTTGTACCGTACCGCTGCCACGGCGTCCGGTGGACATGATTTCCTGGATACCTTCGATGTCCTGTATGGACTCTTCAATCTTAATCAGGATACCTTCTTCCACGTCTTCGGGGCTGGAACCCAGAAACGGCATGGTGACGGTGATGAAGTTGGTTTCTATCGGCGGCTGGCTTTCTTTCTTGATGGTGAAAACGGTGTAGAGCCCACCAAGCAACAGGATTATCATTAACAGGTTGGCAGCAACTGCATTCCTGGCGAACCATTCGATAATGGCGTAATACCAGCCCTGTTTCTGATTCACTGTTCGATCTCCCCGGCGGGCTCCGTCACGGTGGAATCTTCAAGCCCCCGTATGGCGAGCCTGGTACCTGGCACCGGTGCATCCAGCGTCGTGATCACCACTCTTGTACCACCCTCAATACCCTGGCTGAGATAGACTTTCTTGGGTTCGGCACGTAATACGTTTACCGGCAATATTTCGAGCTCGTTGTCCTTGTTGGCAATCAAAATGGTATGGTCAGCGCGTAACACATAGCGTGGCAAAACCACCACGTTTTCGGCAGGCAGACCCTGGATCTCGGCATTGACAAAGGTGCCGATTTTGAGTTCCTGCTGATGGCTCTGGCCAAGCACCCCGTAAGGGTCAACCACCTGGGCAACGGCATAAATGACCCGGCTGGTTTCATCGACTACACCTTCGGTGCGGATGATCCGGGCCTGCCATTGGCGGGTGCCGCCGCCATTTTCCACGCTCAGGGTAACCGGCGGGAAAGACTTGTCCTGCTTTTTGATCTCGGTTTCGGATGGTAAATCCAGGTAGTTCAGATCGTTGGTGGTCAGCGGCAAACGTACTTCGGCTGTATCAACTGCAAAGCTGACACCGAGTCGGGTGCCGAGTGTTACGTACTGACCGATATCTACTGCCTTTTGTCTGATCAGGCCATCATAGGGGACGGTGATCCGGGTGCGTTCAAGATCGCGACGTGCCTTTTGCACATCGGCTTCGGCCGCACTGACATTGGCACTCGCGTCTGCCATTTGAGGTTTCCGCAAGGCGAGATCAGTCGGTTGGCCCTGCCTGCCCAAATTTTTCCAGTCTTTCAAGGCCTGTTCCGAGCGCGCAGTTTCGTCTGCCAGTTTTGCTTTTCTTGAAGCCAGGGCGGCCTCGGCCCGCTTGAGGCCTGCTTCATAATCACTCGGGTCTATCTGCAGTAAAACCTCACCCCTGTGAAAAAAACCACCGGCAACAAACTCCGGGGCGACGGACACGATCTTGCCCGAAACTTCGGAGACCAGGGTGGTTTCCGTGCGCGGCCTGACGGTACCCTGCGAGTTGACTGAGAAGTTCAGCGAAACAACCTCGGCAACAATGGTGTCGACTAGCACCGCTTTCTCGATATCGGTTTTACGTTCAGCTGTTTGCGATTTTTGAAAGGCGACCAGGGCGATAACCACGACTACGGAGCCGATGATCAAAACCAGCGGAAGCACAAATTTGAAAAACTTTCCCATACCCCCAAAACTCCCTCTGACCTCAAAAAAAGGTACAACATTATTATCGAAGTCGAATTATCCTCCCTGGCCATTCATTAGTCATGGAGAATTTCCAAGGGTTCTCTATAATCGCAGATTCGATCAGGTACAATGTTCGGTCGGTCACCGGGAATGGTCCGTGATCATTGTGGGTTGTCATGGAAATAAATATATGGGAATAGTTCTTAAAACACCGGAAGAGATCGAAGCCATGCGGGTCGCAGGGCATTTGGCGGGTGATGTTCTGAGGATGATCCGTGAGCATGTGCGTTCCGGTATAACCACGGGTGAGTTAGACGATATCTGTCACGCCTATATCACCGAAGAACAGAAGGCCATTCCCGCACCTTTGGATTATCGGGGTTTTCCGAAATCAATCTGTACTTCTCTGAACCAGGTCGTTTGTCACGGTATACCTGGCAAGAAGAAGCTCAAGAATGGCGATATTCTCAATATTGATATCACGGTTATCAAAGATGGCTGGCACGGGGATACCAGCAAAATGTTCCTGGTCGGTGAACCCACCGTAAGGGCACGGAATCTAGTTGAGATCGCGCACAAGGCGATGGTCACAGGTATCGAGACAGTCAAACCGGGATTGCGCCTGGGGGATGTCGGTCATGCAATCCAGCGTTATGCAGAGGGGCAGGGCTGCTCCGTGGTTCGTGACTACTGTGGTCATGGTATCGGCAAGGTATTCCATGAAGACCCGCAAGTTTTGCATTATGGCCGTCCCGGTGTGGGTGAATTACTGGTTCCCGGTATGGTATTTACCATCGAACCCATGATTAATTTAGGTAAAAAGGACACCCGCCTGCTGGCGGATGGCTGGACCGTGCATACCAGGGATCGCAGCCTGTCTGCGCAGTTTGAGCACACACTGGCCGTGACTCAAGACGGATACGATGTGCTGACCCAGTTGCCGGGTGATGAACTTTGAGCTCCAGTCTTGTGGACTAAAGCGCTGGCGCGCCGGATAAGCATATGAAGATCCGTTTACGGGGTCCTGTTCCGAAACCAGCTGCGGCCGAGGGCTGCCTGGACACGGGTTTCACAGACCAATATTCAGGTAAGCAGACTCCTGCTCAACTCATCCGGATTCTCAAAAACGCCCTGGCAGAGGCGGATGAGTGCCTGGAGAAAAAATTCCACGCACTTGAAGATGTAAACCAGTTGGTCAAGGCGCGTGCCTGGGTGGCCGATCAGTTAATACTGTTTGCCTGGCACAAGCTGATCCCGGCCGGTGAGAATGTTTCCCTGGTTGCCGTTGGTGGTTTTGGCCGTGGTGAGCTCCATCCGCATTCCGATATTGATCTGTTGATCCTGTTGGCCGAGTCACCACCCACAGATGAACTTCGTCTTGCCATTGAAGCATTTGTCACACTGCTTTGGGATGCCGGATTTTACCTCGGTCACAGCGTTCGTACAGTTGAAGCCTGTGTGTCCGAGTCGAAAAAGGAAATAGCCACGGCCACCAGCCTAATGGAAAGCCGTTTACTCAGTGGCAGTAAAGAGATGATGCTGGCGATGTTGGACGCAACTGCAGCTGACCAGGTATGGTCTGCAGCAGAATTCTTTGATGCCAAGTTCGATGAGCAGGTTAAGCGTCACCAGCAATACCACGACACCGCATACAACCTGGAGCCCAATATCAAGGAAAGCCCGGGTGGTTTGCGTGATATCCAGATGATTGGCTGGGTTGCCAAAAGGCATTTCAATACCCAGTCTTTGCATACCCTGGTTGAGCGTGGTTTTCTAACCGAGTCGGAACTGCAGGATTTGAAAGACGGCAGAACATTCCTGTGGGAAATTCGTTTTGCGCTTCATGTGCTTGCCGGACGAGGGGAAGACCGTCTGTTATTCGAGTTTCAACGGCAAATCGCCGAGCACTTTTATAAACCTGAACCTGAGCAGTATCCCAATGCGGGTGTCGAACGGTTTATGCAGCGCTATTACCGCACGGTTATGCAAAATGAGCGGCTCAATGAAATGCTGTTGCAACTATTCAGTGAAGAGTTGCTGCCCCAGGATAATCTGCCATCGGAAGACCTGGGTGAAGATTTCAGAATGACCCAGGGTTTTCTTGAAGCGTCCAGTGATGATGTGTTTCAACGCCGGCCCGTGGCTCTGATGGAACTGTTTGTGCTGTTGGCTAAACATGAACGCTTAAGAGGTGTGCGGGCATCAACGATCCGCCTGATTCGCGATAACCTGTACCTGGTAGATCAATCATTCCGTGAAGATCAACAGGCCAGGCAATATTTCTTTGAATTGTTTCGCCAGCCCAGTGGTGTGTATACACAACTGCAACGTATGAACCGTTATGGCGTACTGGCAGCATTTATCCCTGCGTTTGCGTCAATTGTAGGCCGTATGCAGTTTGATCTGTTTCACGCTTACACGGTGGACCAGCATATTTTGTTTGTGGTCAGAAACCTGCGCAGGTTTGCCTACGGAAAATACAGTACGGATTTTCCCCATACGAAAGATATTTTCCAGCAGATCGACCACCCCGAGGTCTTGTACCTGGCAGCCCTGTTCCACGATATAGCCAAGGGCAGGGATGGTGATCATTCCACACTGGGTGCGCAGGACGCACTGGCCTTTTGTAAGAATTTACCCATGAGTGATGACCATGCGGAACGTGTGGCCTGGCTTGTTGAGAACCACCTGGTGATGTCACAGACCGCACAACGGCGGGACATAACTGATCCTGAAACACTCAGGAGTTTTTGCGAAACTGTCGGCACCCAGACCAGGCTCGATTATCTCTACCTTGTTACGGTAGCTGACATTGCCGCCACCAGTCCCAAATTGTGGAACAACTGGAAGGGCAGCCTTTTGTGGGAGCTGTATACCATCACCTCAAGGTCGCTGGCTGAGGGCAGTACGAACATTTTTGATCGCGAACATCATATTCAACAATCCAAAACCGAAGTGCGTGAACGCCTGCTGGCAAAGGGGTTGGATCTTGGGGCTGTCGATACATTGTGGGCCAGTATGCCGCAGAATATTTTTCTGAGTTATTCCAATGATCAACTCGAATGGACCGCAGCAAAAGTGCTCAACTCCCCGCCGGACTGTCCCGTGCTGGTGGCAATACGTAATGTGCCGGAACGGGGTAACAGTGAACTGCTGGTTTATGCGCCGGATTATGATGGTTTGTTTTCTGCCGTTACAACGGTGATCGATGAAATCGGGCTCGATGTACTTTCAGCAAGGGTGGGAACCACCACTTCGGGTAAAAGCTACGACCTGTTCCAGTTGATGGATAGCAACGGCGAGAGTTTGAACAAAATAGATTGTGGGCGTCTGAAAACACGATTATGCAAGGTACTGGTTGCTGCGAATACGCCCAAATCGGTGACCCGCAGGCTACCGCGTCGACTGCGGCCATTCAAAACTGTACCTGAGATTCACTTCTCCGCTGCGCATGGTGGTGAAAAAACCCTGTTGGACCTGATATGTTCAGACCGGCCGGGCTTGTTATCAGACATCTCCGCTGCTTTTATCGCCTGTGGTATCCGTATCCACGACTCGAAAATCACCACGATGGGCGATCGTGTGGAAGATGCTTTTATACTAAGCGACAAGCAAAACGAACCTTTGAGCCGGGATACCCGTGCGCTTTTGCTACAAACCCTGACCGATACCCTGGGATAAATATAGCCTGCCAATGGAACTTGAGAACACCATGAACGACCAACGTGAAATTATTGAAGCGGCGTTTGAAAAACGTACGACCATTACACCGGAAAGTGCAGGGACAGAACTCCTCGATGCCATTGAAGCGTCTATCTCCGGCCTGGAGCAGGGAGCTTTGCGGGTGGCGGAACCTGTCAATGGTGAGTGGCAGGTCAATGAATGGTTGAAGAAAGCGGTACTTTTGTATTTCCGGGTTCGTCACAACCAGGTGATTGACGGCTCTGCATCGCGTTATTTTGACAAGGTGCCGTTGCGCTGGGCTCAGGGTGCTGATGAGGATATCAGTACCTGCGGTGCACGCATCGTTCCACCTGCCACGGTGCGGCGTGGTGCCTTTATCGGACATGATGCCGTGCTGATGCCGTCTTATGTCAATATCGGTGCACACGTCGGTGAGCGCTCCATGGTTGATACCTGGGCAACGGTGGGTTCCTGTGCACAAATTGGTGAACACGTACATCTGTCGGGCGGGGTCGGTATCGGCGGTGTGCTTGAACCGCTGCAGGCAACACCGACCATCATTGAAGATGAGTGTTTTATCGGTGCCCGCTCGGAAGTGGTTGAAGGTGTGATCATTGGTAAGGGCAGTGTGCTTTCGATGGGTGTTTATATTGGAAAAAGCACCCGGATCTATGATCGCGAAAGTGGTGAGATCATGTACGGACGGGTACCGCCAGGCTCGGTGGTTGTTCCCGGTAACTTACCCGCTAAAGACGGCAGTTACTCCCTGTACGCAGCTATTATCGTCAAGCAGGTGGATGAGCAAACGCGCTCGAAGACCAGTGTCAATGAACTTCTGAGAGCGAGCGTGGAATCCTGATATGTTAACTGTCTACGGAATCAAACAATGCGACACCGTGCGCAAGGCACTTAAGGGTATAAATTATGGGTGAAACACTGGACTTAACCCGTGCCCTGATTGAACTGGCTTCTCTCACTCCCGAAGACGCGGGTTGTCAGTCATTACTGGCCAAAAGGTTGTTGCCGCTGGGTTTTGATGTTGAGTGGATGCCGTTCGGCAATGTAAGCAACGTACTATTTACCCATGGCCATGCCGATGGCCCGGATGAACCTTCGTTATGGTTTCTTGGCCATACCGACGTGGTTCCAACCGGGCCATTTGAGGACTGGACGTCGCCTCCATTTAAAGCCGAAATCAGGAATAATGTTTTATACGGCCGCGGTGCTTCCGATATGAAAGGTGCGGTGGCTGCCATGGTCACTGCGGCCGAAGATCTGGTTCGCGAGTACCCTGATCACAGGGGACAGATCGGTATCCTGCTGACAAGTGATGAGGAAGGTGAGGCTGTCGATGGAGTCAAGCGGGTCGCGAAAGTCCTTAGGCAACGCAGCTTCGCGCCGTCATATTGCCTCGTGGGTGAACCCAGTAGCCGGACACAACTGGGTGATACGGTGCGTATTGGCCGGCGTGGTTCGACCCACGCCCGTTTAACGGTTCATGGTATCCAGGGTCATAGCGCTTTTCCGCTGGCACTGGATAACCCGATCCATCGTCTCACGACCTTTCTGGATGCATTGACGAAAGTGCAATGGGACCAGGGTGATGAGAACTTCCCGCCGACACATTGCCAGGTAACCAATATTCATGCCGGTACCGGTGCAGAGAATGTCACACCCGGTCATGCTGAAGCCTGGTTCAATTTCCGCAATTCACCGGCTTCACCTAACGAATCCATCAGGTCAAGGGTAGAGGACCTGTTGAAGCAACAGGGAATTGTTCGTTACGAGATGAGCTGGCGGGTTTCCGGCGAAGCCTTTCGTTCAAGGGCCGGAAAATTACGTACTGCCGTGAATGATGCGCTGGCTGGGGAGCTAGGTATTCAACCCGAATTAAACACCGGCGGAGGCACCTCGGACGGGCGCTTCATCGCACCGCTGGGAACTGAGGTTCTTGAGCTAGGCCTGCTTAATGAGAGCATCCACAAAATCGATGAAAACACCCCGGTGGAAGATCTCGAGGCCTTATATCGGATCTACAAGCGGATTATGTTGCAGTTATTGGTTAAGCAGGCGAACTGACGGTGCGGTTACAAATCACAGATATCATAATTGGCACAGAGCTGCATGAACTCAGGATCGTAATAGCCCTTGGCCTGCAACAATGAACTGTATCCCCTTGCACTATCCAGATCACCGGACATCAGCGCCTGACGGACGAACAGATCAATTTCATTGCAACTTTGCAGTCCACCTGGCCCTTCATCAGGCATCGGGACGGTGGTGGCCCCGTCAATTGCACTCATGTTGTCACTCTGAAACCACCGGTTAAAATCTGCCAGTACCAGCAGTGCCATTGCCTCATGGTCCTGCGGATTCGCTTCCAGGGTCGTTTGCAAGCGTTGCGTAGCTTCATCAAGCAGGTCTACCGATTTTTGCTTTTCTTCATTACGAAATGATGTTTCCGAAAAATGGATCTGAAATTCGGCGAATTCTTTCGTGCGTCTTAGTGTAACTTCCTGGTCGTCCTCAATGAGTCTTTGACCCTGGTTCTCAAGTTGAAGATACCAGTCCCAGGATTTGACAAGCTGGCCATCCAGAGACATCAGGTGTGCAGCGCGGCCTGACTTGGTCAGTAAATTCCAGCGGTACTGCAACCTGGTGCGGTCTTCCAGGTATAACTGGCTCAACAGATCTACGGATCTTTGCAGGTTGACGAGAGCTGGCTCAACGGCGCCGGTCATTTGCTGAACATTTGCCAGGCCCGCGAGTGTAAAAGCATGCATGCGTTTCAAATTGTTTTTGGCCGGTTGGGCCAGGTAATATTGTTCTGCGAGTTCAGCTGCCTGCTGGCGTGAAGAAAGCGCCCCGCGAAGATCGCAAACATCCAGCCGCGCGTCGGCCAGGTCGGCGTGGAAATCGGCCATCTCGGAACGCCGGCTTTCATCCAGCAGAATCGCCTGTTCCATGTAGTGCAATGCGCCCTGGAAAAATTCGAGGGCATTTTGACGATCCGGTGGATCACGGTTCCTTTCTAAAAGCCCGAGATTGCTTAATGCGTATGCCATTTCCATGACCCAGTCCACATTCTCCGGGTCAATCCTGACGAGTTTCTCACTCGCATCGCGGTAAGCGGACCATGAGTTGTAAGCTTCCTCAAAACGTCCCTGGGAAAAGTGTAGCTGTCCGATGTAGTATTCCACCTGGCTCAGGTCAAATATGGCTTGCTGGTCCCGCGGGTTTTCCCTATAAATGCTTGTAAGAACAGCTTTTGACTCGACGAAGAAGTTGAAGGCGAGTTGGTAATGGCCTTCGCCGTAACTGGTCTCTCCCTGTTTCTGCAAGATTTTACCCAGGTTACGTTTCGACTCGATCGTCAGATCTTCCGGGTTCAGGTTTTGCAGAAAATTCGACGCCACATCATTAAAGGCTTTGCGGGTCTGAAGATCGGCCGTTTGCTCAAGACTTTCTGTTGCTTCAACAAATTGTGAAAGCATTTGTTCGGCATTTTCCCGGTCTCTTTGCCGGGCTTCCCGGGCCTGTTGCTCCGACAGATTTTTTTGAAAGGCAAATACGGCCAGTGTCACCACGGCCGCAATAGCGAAACTGGCCACGACCTGAAGTTTACGCTTACGATGCAGGTCCCTTCGGCATAATTTATCCAGCCTGATACCGAGAATTCCCGCCACCAACTTGAGTTTTGCAAGGTGTTTGCCATCCGCCCATTTGCGCATATCGGCCGCCAGTGGTTCATGATTCAAGCCATCTTCATGCTCCAGTAATGCAGGTGGAAAACAGGCAGTCCCGGGGATTTCAGATTGCGGATCGCCATCGACAATGAAACAGAAAATCCGGTCTGCCCTGCCCAGATTCCTGAACTGACGAATTTCCTCGTTCACCCAGTATGACTGGGCTGAAGCAGGCGAGCAGATAACCACCAGGGATTCAGACTCTTCAAGGGCGTTTGTGATCTTTTCACTGAGATCGGTGGCTGAAGAGAGTTCTTCACGATCCCGGAAAACCGGGGTCAGTTTGTCCGGCACAGAGCCAAACTGACCCTCACGTCCTACCAAACGCCATGGAACATGGTAAGACTCAAGGGCACGGTGTAACCAGGCCGCCAGGGCTTCGTCCTGGTGGCAGTAGCTGATAAAGGCCCTATAACGAAATTCGCTCATAGGTAAACCA
>JASJFX010000040.1:0-24091 GCA_033791845.1 Lysobacterales bacterium
ACTGGCAAGCCCCTAGTTTTCTACACAACTGACAGCTTCTCATAATACTGTTTTTCAAAGACTACCGGAGATACTCCATCATTGTTCCCATGGCGACGTCTTGGGTTGTAACTAAATTCGATGTAATTGAAGATCTCCGACCGCGCCTCGTTCCTTGTTTTATATATCTTGCGCTTGATTCGCTCTGTTTTTAGCAGTGAGAAAAAGCTTTCTGCAACGGCATTGTCATGACAATTCCCCCGGCGACTCATGCTGAGATCCAAGTTGTTATCCTTGGCGAACTTCTTCCAGTCACTACTGGTATATTGAACCCCTTGGTCTGAATGAATCAGAACGCGACCTTCAGGCTTACGCCGCCAGATTGCCATCAGCAAGGCATCGATCACCAAATCTGACCTGGGGTTATTTTTCATGCTCCAACCAACAATTTGACGAGAGAATAAATCCAGCACAATCGTCAGATAAAGCCAGCCCTCGTGGGTGCGCACATAGGTAAAATCTGTCACCCAGACCTTGTTCGGCTCATCAACCTCAAATTGCCGGTCAAGTACATTCGGTGCAACATGACTGACCATTCCGCCTTTAAAGCCAGGATGGCGCTTGTAGCCGCGCTGCGAGCGTATGCCGGCCGCTTTCATGATGCGATGTACCCGGTTTTTGCCACAGGTCTCACCATCATCTTTCATATCCTTGGTAATGTTGCGATAACCATAGGCAAAACCGCTTTCCATCCAGAACTGCTTTATCTGCCCAAGAAGGCGATTATCCTCAATGCTACGCTTACTTTCAGGCTGCCTGAGCCAGGCATAAAAACCGCTTCTTTCAACTTCGAGAACACGACACATCGCCACCACTGAATATTTCCTGAGTCTTGATTTTATGAACGTGTACTTCGCTTTGACTCGCTTGCGAAGTACACCGCGGCTTCCTTTAAGATGTCGCGCTCCTCCGTGACTCGACGCAGATCTGCCTTTAGTCGCCGAAGTTCAGCCTGCTGGGCGGTTATCGCCTGATGTTGGCCGCTATTATCGCCATATCGCTTAATCCATTCGTGCATGCTTTTGGGTGTCACGCCTAACCGTCGGGCCACTTCACCAACTTTGTATCCCCGATCTGTGACTTGCTTTACGGCCTCAATTTTAAATTCTTCTGGATAGCGTTTTCCGCTCATATCGATACTCCTCTGATTGCGTAATTGTAACGCTCTCAGGTGTGTACGATACTAGGGGCTTGCCACTATTAGTTTTATGATTAGATGCAAAAACTAGTGCTAAGGTTGCAGGGTTTCTGTTGTCTGAGGGAAAGAATTTAGGACTTGGGGTGAATAGCCACTGTTGGCCGAGTCCAGCCCTATTGGTTATTCAATTTCATGTTTAATGAGCGACAGCTTTTCACCACAAAGCGGAACTCCTGAAATCGTTGGATTCTGTTTTGTGAACCGACGCTAACGGCCAACAGCAGTTCATGAGTACCGGTTATCACACTATCGATTTGCGCGCCCAATGGTATTTACCCAGTTCTCGATTTAGGATAGAAGTCCACAGACGGGATCGGGTCTTCCGCGGCGGCATCAAAGTTCGCGTCGTGCCATCGCGTCCGCGATGTGCTCGGCCTGGCGGATAGCCAATGCCACGATGGTGAGTGTCGGGTTTGGAGCCGCACTGCTGGGAAACAGGCTGCCATCCGATACGAACAGGTTCGGCATTTCGTGCAGGCGGCCCCAGCGATTAGTGACGCCGTCAGCGGGACGCTCGCTCATTCGTGCAACACCCATGTTATGGCAACCACCGCCTACGTCGGGCCGTGACTCAACTCGCTTTGCGCCCAGGGATTTGTAGATAGTTTCACATTGTTGTGCCGCATGTTGCCGCATTGCCACGGAATTGGCGTGGTGACTGTACTCAAGTACAGGTACGGGCAGGCCGTAAGCGTCCCGCTCCGTGGCGTGGAAGGTGATCCTGTTGTGTGCCTCGGGCGGATCTTCGCCGGTAATCCAGCAGCCCGCAACCCGCGTGTAATTTTCCAGAAAGTCCGCCGTTTCCTTACCCCAACCGCCGATCATCGCGGCAATATTATAAGGCTGGTCCGCCACGGTCTCGATGATGTACCCACCCGCAAAACCCCGGGAATCATCATGGCGCTGTTCGTCCAGGATGATGCCGGATTGGCGGGCGCCACGATGAAAGTTGACCTCACCGGGCATGATGGCCAGCGTCAGGCTCATCACGTGGCGCATGTAGTTCCGGCCGAGATGGCCAGTACTGTTACCGAGACCTTCAGGGAACAGGTTCGAGTTGGAATTATGCAGCAGGCGGGTGGTTTCGACCACGTTGCCTGCAACGCATACCGCACGTGCCTTCTGCTCGTGAACGACCCCGCCTGAATCAACGTACACCACGGAGCGCACTTTGCCATTGTTGTCATGCCTGATCTTGAGCGCCATCGCCCCGGTGCGTAGTTCGAAGTGATCGGTCATCTCAGCTTTGGGAATTTCCGTGTACAGCGTCGACCATTTTGCGCCTACCGCACAGCCGGACCAGCAAAAACCGATTTGCTGGCAGGCCGGGCGTCCGTCGCGGGTCACCGAGTTGATCGCGCTTCTTTCGCTGGTGATCTGCTGGTATCCGACACGTTGTCCACCGGCCTTCAACACCTTGTAATTGCTGGTTTCAAAAGACGGCGGGGTGCCGTGGGTTCCGCTGATACCCATCTTCGCCTCGGCCTTGTCATAGTAGGGCGAAAGTTCTTCCAGGGTCAGTGGCCAATCGATCAGATTGGTGCCATGGAGCTCAGCATAGGTGCTCCTGGGCCGAAACTCGAAGTCCCGGAACCGCGGTGTAATTCCAGACCAGCGCATGGTGGTGCCACCAACCGTTTTACACAGCCAGGCAGGTGCGCCCAGGCGCTTGTCATGCCAACCCATCTTGCCGTCCATGACGGCCGCATCGTTGACCACGTCCGCCAGTGAAAGACGGTTGCCCGCTTCCAGGCATACAACATCAACACCTTTCTGAGCCAGTTCGTTCGATACCGTGCCACCGCCGGCACCGGATCCAACCACGACGACAACGGAATCATCATCAAATTCGTAGCGTCTCGACATCAAAGATTCTCCGGCAACCAGTCAATTTCACCCGCGCCATGGTGCAGGTATCCGCCGAAATCCTTCGATGGCCCCGGATAGCCGACGTGTTTCCAGAATGCAGACCCGTTGTATATCCCTGCGCGCACGCTGTTCTGGATGGCGGCGAAGTATGTTTCCGATTCGATGCTCTTCATGGCCTCGATTTGCGCGACAAGGTCCAGGTCCTGCCAGGCTCCCGCTGAGCGCTCGGTCAGGGCGGTGTTCGCCTCTTCCAGTTGCCGCGCGAAAATGTCACCCGAAACAATGTTGGACAAAGTCTGCTCAAGCACATTGGCATAGACTCCATCGGAGAGCGCATCGTGGGGATAAAGCAGGCGAGCCATCCGTACCATGTTGCGGCGTACCGTTTCATCGACCCGACCGGGCGATTCGGCCCAGGCCTTACTCAAGGCGAACAAGCCCGGTTCCACAACCGCCCCGGCGGCTCCTGACAAGGCGATGACGGAAATGATAAATCGGCGGCGGGTCAAGCGATTCTGGTCCATTTGGACTCCTACAGGGCTGGCTCTGACATTGGTAGATTTAACAATAGTCGAAATCCGCGAAATTTACAGGTCTTTAGTTGAAAATTCGCCACAGAGCCTATCGCGCAGTCCAACTATTTCAGTCCAACAAAAAAATCCCCGCTTTCGCGGGGATTTCTTTGCTTCTATAGCTGGTTGTGGGGCGGTTAGCGGTTCATTCTACCCTCGACCAGGTTTTCGACTACTTCTGGTTCGGCCAGGGTTGATGTGTCGCCCAGGTTGGAATAATCGTTTTCGGCGATCTTGCGCAGGATTCGGCGCATGATTTTGCCGGAACGGGTTTTCGGCAGTCCGGGGGCCCATTGGATCAGGTCGGGTGTGGCGATCGGGCCGATTTCCTTGCGTACCCAGTTGCGTAACTCGATACGTAGCTCATCGCTGGGTTCTACACCGGCAATAAGGGTTACATAGACATAGATGCCCTGTCCCTTGATATCGTGCGGGTAGCCGACAACGGCTGCCTCAGCGACCAGGGCATGAGATACCAATGCACTTTCGACCTCGGCGGTTCCCATGCGGTGTCCGGAAATGTTAAGCACGTCATCGACGCGACCGGTGATCCAGTAATAACCGTCTTCATCACGTTTGCAGCCATCACCTGTAAAATACATGCCTTCAAAGGTTGAGAAATAGGTATCGATGAAACGCTGGTGATCGCCATAAACAGAGCGCATTTGTCCAGGCCAGCTATCGGTGATAACCAATTGGCCTTCAACTGCACCGTCAAGAACGTTGCCCTCATTGTCTACGATATCCAGCATGATGCCGGGTAACGGGAAGGTGGCTGAACCGGGCTTCAGTGGCGTTGCACCTGGTAACGGGCTGATCATGATGCCGCCGGTCTCTGTTTGCCACCAGGTATCAACGATCGGGCAACGGTCCTCACCAACCACGTGGTAATACCATTCCCATGCTTCCGGATTGATCGGCTCGCCGACACTACCCAGCAGACGCAGGGATTTCCTTGATGTCCGTTTGACGGGGTCATCACCATCACGCATCAATGCGCGAATCGCGGTCGGTGCGGTATAGCAGATATTGACTTCGTGTTTGTCACACACCTGCCAGAAACGGCTGGTATCGGGATAGTTGGGCACGCCCTCAAACATCAATGTGGTTGCACCATTGGCCAGTGGGCCGTAAACAATATAACTATGACCTGTTACCCAGCCAACATCTGCCGTACACCAGTAAATATCGCCATCCTGGTAGTCAAAAACCATTTCGTGGGTAAATGAGGCATACACCATGTAACCACCGGTGGTATGCAGAACGCCTTTGGGTTTTCCTGTTGAGCCCGAGGTGTAAAGAATAAACAAGGGATCTTCTGCACCCATTTCTTCACAGGGGCAATCATCGGGGACATCGGCTTCTGCTTCATGCAGCCAGTGGTCACGGCCAGCATCCATGTTTACGTCATTTCCGGTGTTACGAACCACCAGTACCGATTCGAGGATATCCATGACCCCGTCACGCTCACAGGCGGCATCGACGTTTTTCTTGAGAGGGATGGCCCTGCCACCACGTAAACCTTCGTCTGCGGTGATTAGAATGTTGGACTGGCAGTCAACAATACGCCCGGCCAGTGCGTCCGGTGAAAAACCGCCAAACACAACAGAGTGAACAGCACCGATACGGGCACAAGCCAGCATTGCGACGGCTGCTTCAGGAATCATTGGCATGTAGAGAGTAACCCGGTCGCCGCGTTTGGTTCCCAGTTTCTTGAGTGCGTTGGCCATGCGGCAGACACGCTGATGCAGTTCACGGTAACTGATATGCAAGTCGCGATTCGGGTCATCACCTTCCCAGATGATGGCGGTTTGGTCGCCGCGTGTTTCAAGGTGGCGATCAATACAGTTGTAACAGGCATTGAGTGTGCCGTCTTCATACCAGCGTATGTACACGTCCTTGCGGTCCCAGGAAACGTCTCTCACCTTGCTGAAAGGTTTAATCCAGTTGATTCGACGAGCTTGTTCAGACCAGAATCCGGTATTGTCTTCAACCGACTGGTTGTACATTTCTTCGTATCGTTGTTGATCAACGTGGGTACGCTCCCTGGCTGCAGGGATAACAGGATAAATTTTGCTCATAGTCTTTCTCTACTTTCTTAGGTTTCCAAATCTGACAGGCTGTTAATTCCAGGTCATCCCTGGCCGCCAGCCCCATCGCCACAATAAACCGGCACCGAAAATCAAACCCCCAAGGTGGGCATAGTGAGCCACCTGTGGCATTGCGCCGGTAACACCGAAAATCAATTCGACACCACCATAAATTAGCACAAACCACTTTGCCTTGATGGGCACCGGAAAAAAAATCAGAAATAATTTAGCGTTTGGCCATGTGACCCCGTAGGCCAGCAAGAGCCCGAATACCGCACCGGATGCACCAATGGTCGGGTAAACGTTGCCACTGATGTACTGAACCAAGAGCTGAACCAGCCCGGCGCCAATGATGCAGATGACATAGTATTCGGTAAATTTGCGACTGCCCCACAGCTTCTCTATGGGTAAGCCAAACATCCATAGGGCAAACATATTGAAAAACAGGTGGTTAAAGCTGCCATGCAGAAAAGCGTAACTGATCAACTGCCAGGGTTGAAAGTAGTTGCTGTACAAGGGCCACAATGCCAGTTGGGCCGAAATGTTGTGCAGTAAAAACACTACGATGCAAACAACTATAATGCCGATTGAAATCGGTATCCGTGTAACTTGCTGCAGTGTTAGCTGCTGATTCAAATATACTCTCCTGAGAGGTCTAACGCTGGGCTACAATATTACAATGACAAAAAAAAACAACCTTGACACACATCATGTAAAAATGGTGACGGTATACGCATCTTCGAGTGCCGCACTCAGAACTGCTTACTATAACGCAGCCAGACGAACAGGTGAAATCCTGGCGTCCGCCGGCAAGTCTATCATCTATGGGGCCGGAGGCGGCGGCCTGATGGGTTCAGTGGCTGATGGCGCGCTTAGCAAAAATGGCAAGGTCTATGGTGTGGTGCCGGGCTTTCTGCAGGATCTCGAACTGACACATCGTGGGTTGACAGACCTGAAAGTGGTCGATGATATGCGTATACGTAAGCACCTCATGCTGGAAGGTTCAGACGCTGTGGTGACATTGCCCGGTGGCTCGGGCACTTATGAGGAATTGTTCGAAGCCCTGACCATGAAGCGTCTGGGCCAATGGGTGGGTCCTGTCATTATCGTCAATACTGAAGGCTTTTATGATGGCCTGTTGAAATTTATGAGACATAGTGTCGATGAGCGTTTCATGGGTCGCAACCATTTGAATATGTGGACTGTCGTTGATGAACCGGAGCAGATCATTGATGCCATCGAAAATTCGCATGCCTGGGGTCAGGACGCGCTTCAGTTTGCCAATGTGACAACTGCAAACTCATGAGCGATCAGGTGCCACCCACTATTCAAAAGTTACCCGCGGCACGTGGATTGGCCTGGGTTTCGGGCAGTTGGGGGCTGGTCAAGAGACAGCCTTTGCGATTGTTGCTGATTAGTCTCTTTTTTCAATTTCTTTTGAGTTTTTCGCAGACAGGCGCGTTGGGCCTGGTGGTCATACTCTGCCTGCCTGTGTTGAGTGCCGGATTACTGCATGCATTTTTCCTGGTCGAGCAAGGTGAAAAGCCCATGCTGGCGGTTTTGTTCATGCCGTTTACGGCAAAACAAACCATCGGATCTTTGTTGTTGTTGGGTGGAGTCGCAATGGCTCTTGCCCTGGTGGTTGTAACACTCGTGATGGCCGGGCAAATGCTTGATATCGACCCGGATATCATTGTCCGGATCGAGCAGGGCGATCTCGATGCTTTGCAGCTCATTGACCCGCAAGTATTGGAAAGTGCTGTTCTGTCCATGGCCTTGGGTGCCGCCATAAGCGGCACTATTACCTACTTCTCGGTACCGTTGATCTGGTTCCGGAAACAAAAGGTGGGCAGTGCCCTGGTAATGGGTCTGAAAGGCATGGGCCGGAACTGGAAACCATTACTGGTGATTGGTCTGTTACTTGGCATATTGGCGGTGCCCATTGTCTTGCTGTTTGTTTCATTTTATCTTTCAGCACTCAGCGAAGGAACCGCATCTACCTTACTGGGATTCCTGTTACTGATGATAGGCCCGATGTTTCAATTGCTACTATTTGGTACCCAGTACCTGGCGTTCAGGGATATTTTCGGTCTGGATGAAGTGACTGCGGGACCCGCCAGTCAATCGACTGATCAGCTGGTCGCCTGATCTGCTTCGGTTTCGTCTTCTGTTTCTTTTTCAGGGATGAGGATGCGGGAAAATATGATGCCTACTTCAAACAGCAGCCACATGGGCAGGGCCAGCAGGGTTTGCGAAATGACATCCGGTGGAGTCAGGATCATACCCAAGGCAAAGGCACCAACGACGATATAGGGTCGCCAGCTTTTCAGTTTTGCAGTTGTAGTCACGCCGGTGGCTACCAGGATGATAGTCGCAATCGGTACCTCAAAGGTGATCCCGAACGCAAGGAACAGCGTCATGACGAAATCCAGGTATTTACTGATGTCTGTCATCACCGCGACGCCTTCGGGCGCTACGCGGGTCAAAAAGCCGAATACCAATGGAAAAACGACGAAATAGGCAAATGCACAGCCGGCATAAAAAAGAAACACCGAAGAAAATAATAAAGGCCGGGCCAGCCTTTTTTCTTTTTTGAATAGCGCTGGTGCAACAAATGCCCACAATTGATACAAAACCACCGGAATTGAAATCATCACTGAGATCAGTAATGTCAGTTTAAACGGTGTCAGGAAAGGTGATGCCACGTCGATGGCGATCATGCTGCTGCCTTCCGGTAATTGCGCCATCATCGGTGCTGCCAGGGCTTCATACAGGTGGCGTGAAAACGGCAGCAATGCGATCAGAACAACGACGATGGACAGGCATGCCTTGAGCAAGCGGCCGCGAAGCTCAACCAGGTGTTCGATAAAAGTTAACTCATGGTCTTCTTGAGGGTTTTCAGACATCTTCCGGCTTTCCGCTATCCGGTTTCTTTACCAGGTCCGGGCTGGATTCGTCTGCTGCTACCGGGTCAGGCTCGGTCGAATCAAGTGTGAGCTTTTCAGAATCAAAAACGGGTGACTCAGTCAGGGTTTTGCCGATTTGTTTCAGTTCTTCACTGGTTTTTTTGATAGGTTCAGCAATATCGGCTTCCGCCAGTTCTGATTCAATGGTGTTACGCAGGCTGATCCAGCTCATTCTTGCCTTGCGCACAAAACCACCTACGGTGCGGGCCACACCGGGTAGGCGTTCCGGGCCGAGCACCAGCAGGCCGATCAGGGCCAGAAGAAATATCTCGGCAAAACCAACATCAAACATCGGTCGGGCGTTTGGCCGTGGCTTTTTCCTCTTTATCTTGTGGCGTGGCAGAAGTTTTTTCCGCGGCTGTTATTTTTTCAGGTTCCTTGTCTTCCGGCTCGTCCTCGATTCCTTTGCGGAAACCTTTGACTGCACTACCGAGGTCGGACCCGATGTTGCGTAACCGCTTGGTGCCGAAAACCAGCATGACAATCACCAGCAGGATTACAAGCTGTGTGACACTTATTCCACCAATCATGATTTTAACTCCGGGTTATTCTGTATGTATGCAGTTTAGCCCAAACCAGGTGATTTGGCTGCAAAAAAACGGGAAAGGTCTTTAGATCAGGAAATACGCCTGCGCAGAACGAACATTCCGGCAAGCATCAATACAAATACTGCCAACAGCTGACCGACCGCACTGAGTGTGGGAATATGCGGGACACCATCATCTGGTTCTGCAGCGGGTTGCTGGGAGTCGCATGCTATCGGCGGCGCAATGGCAAGGCTCTCGAAACCGATCTCCTCGGTGGTCCAGACAACTTCTGCTGCACCGGTATCTACATTAATACGCAGTATTTCACTGGGTTGATTTGCTGCTCTTTGATCGTTGATGATCCGGCGGTCTGTAATGGCCCATAAAACACCCTGGCTATCGAATGCCAGTCCTGCCTGGTCATAATCACTGATGGTCGTACCCATGCCCAGTGGTCCAATGACCGCAGTGGTTCCTGTAAGCAGGTCAATGCGGTACAGATTGGGCGAATCTATATTGCCATTATCGTAGGTTCCATTACCTACGGCGTACAGATATTCAGGATTGCCGTTGGCTGCAATCGCACTGATGTTCACACCGAGTGAACCTATTGCTCCAACAATTTCACCACTGCCATCGGTAGGGTCCAGTTTGTAGAGGGTCTGGGTCTGAACTGTGGCGGCATATAGCGAGTTGTCACAGCTGAATGTCATGCCAAAATCATTGCCGCCCAGAGACGGAATATACGGAAAATTGACCAGGGATGCTTCTTCCGAAATAAAACCGAAACTCTTGTTGATCTTGAATATGGTTCGGGATTCATCATCGGCGCCCCATAAATTGTTATCGGCGTCCATTGCGAGACCTTCTGTGTCATCACGGGTCACTGAGCCGGTAGACAATTCACCCAGGCGTTCTTCTACACCTGTGGCGAGGTCGATCCGATACAGGCTGTCCTGATTTTCGCTGCCACTGTCAGAATTGACGCTATATGCCACAGGTGCACCGTTCGCACTGACGGCGAATAGTGAAGCAACCATTAATAAGGCAAAGCGGTTTTGTTTAGTCATTCAGGCAACGTCCAGCCTTGTTGCATTAGCAACTGGAAGGTCATGCTATCAGAAAAAACAGTAATTACAAAGCCTTATATAAGTTTTTGCGAGTGCATTAAGTGGCTGTTGTAAAATTACAACATGCTGATTTTGAGTTTCCATTCCGAACTGATAATAGCGATTGAAGTTGAATGCTTGAAGCAGTTGGGTTTATTCAAAGAATGATGCGTGAAGTCGGCTAACTCCATCGGTTTGCTGATGGTAAAGTTCTTGGCGATGTCGTTTTTTGACAACATGCAAATTTATCACCTTTCAAAATAGATTAGCAGACGTATCCCAAGGGGATTGCGCGAAGCCTCTGCTGCGGTCACAATTTAATAATGGATATTTTCAGAGTTTTTCAAGTTGAAGCGGCTCATCGCTTACCAAATGTACCCGATGGTCACAAATGTGCACGTTTACACGGTCATTCATTTCGAATTGAAGTACATGTGTCAGGTCCGGTTGGCGAGCAGGACGGCTGGGTAATGGATTTTGCAGAGTTACGGCGTATTTTCCAGCCGGTGTTCGACCGGCTTGACCATCATTATCTGAATGAGATCGAGGGGCTTGAAAACCCTACGAGTGAAAACCTGGCACGTTGGATATGGCAGAGGCTCACACCCGGGCTTGCCGGGCTAAGCAAAATTATCGTTCAGGAAACCTGTAATGCCGGTTGTATTTATCGCGGTGAATAAGCCGGTGGCATATTTACCGTAATCTTATTCATCAACCGGAGCGGCACTGTCCCCTGTTTTCGCAGAACGGCTTCTTGCTGGACTTGCCGCAACGACACAGCGCACCATTCATGGTGATACATTCCTGACCCTTCTTATTGTAAATACGAAGGTAGCCGCGGAATTTCAGCGGACCGTCCTTTACACATGTCACCGTAATGGTTTGCGGTCTGCTAACCGGCATCCAATCCGACATCTGGCCAATGGAGCCATTATCAAAAAACTCGATATCCAGATGCTTGTCATCGCAAATTGGCGTGTTCTTTGATGAACCACAACGACACAGAATGAGATTGTTCGAGTGTGTTACGTTACCGTCTTCATCAATCAGTGTTATGTTGCCGGTCATTCTCAACGGACCACCGGAGGAGACCAGTAACTCGTTGGCTACATCCAGGCGTTTCGGAACACGCTTGTTTCCACGCTGTTCAAGAAACCAACGCTCCAGCGCTTTGTCACCGGTAGATTCATGCTTCTTTACCGCTGGTTCGGGTGCACCTGGGATGTCCAGGTTCGGGCCGGGTTCGGGGTTATATTGATAGTCCGGGTCAGACCAACTGAGAGGTTTGGCTAATGCTTTGCTTGCGTCATCCATGACTTAAGTCTCCAGGAAAATCCTTTTCCCTTTAATACTTGGTATTTCAGAATACGCCTTCTGTCAAAAAATACAAGTTTTTAATGAAAATTTAATATGAATATTGGTCCTGATATTGTTGTTTAGTAGGGTGGGTAACTTGTTACCCACCTTATTGTTATGAACAGGCACCAACCCGGTGCGTAATGACACCGCACCCTAAAGGGTGCTTTGCCAGACCTCTGACAAGGTCTTTATGTCTGCGAGTACCTCTTCAGTGTGGGTATCCGGGTCCACATCAGCATAATGCCTGGCAATCTTGCCGTTGGGGTCAACCAGGAATGACTGGCGGCTTGCCAGTTTGATAAGTTTGTAGTCGCGCAACACGCCATAGGCTTTCGCCGTTTCATTGCTGTCATCCGCCAGGAGGGTAAATGGAAGTTTGTATTTTTCGGAAAACTTCTTGTGCGATTCAACATCATCAACGCTGATGCCAACCACAGCCGCATCAATGGCTTTGAATGCATAGATATTGTCACGGAAATTGCAGGCTTCCTTTGTACAGCCCGGCGTGTCATCTTTTGGATAGAAGTATATGGCCAGCCATTGACCCTTGTATTCCTCCAATGTGTGCCACTCGGCATTTTGATCCTGAAGCTTGAAAGAAGGCGCGTCTGCTCCTTCCATAAGTGGTTCGCCGGCAAATACGGGTACGCATAGAGCTAGAAAAATAAGAGCTACCAGAATTTTTTTCATCTCAAAACTTCCTAATTTGAAAACACGATTCTCGGCCGGTTAAACAATGTCGCTGCGATGGCAGCAAAGCCGATACCAATCAACAGTGTACTGCCCATCGACATTCCCAGCCACAGCGGACTGACAGATTCGCCGCGCACGAATTCACCGATCAACAGATTTTGTGAAAACATTGGAATCATCATCATCCATGTTTCGGGCTTCATTGGATTGACCATAAAAATCAGGCTGGGAATCATCGGAATCATGAAAACCAGGCCCATGTACGATTGCGCTTCACGCAGACTTTTAGCCAGTGCGGCCAGTGTTGTTAACATGGCAGCAGCCAGAATTACCACCGGTGCCACTGCCAGCAATATATTGCCCATTGCCTGTGCGCTCAGGTTCAGATCAACACCAAGCGCACCCGTGGGTAGAAACGGGAAGGCGAATCGAAATGCCAGCAGCGTCAGAAATAGAGAGGCAAAAGCGTAAGTTGCGGTTGCCGACATTTTGCCCAGCATGATCTGCCAGCGTGGAACCGGGTTGATTAACAGGGGTTCCAGCGACTTACGTTCCTTTTCGCCTGCCGTTGAATCAATAGCCAAGTGCATGCCGCCGGTAAAAGCGGTGATCATCAGCACATAGGGCAGCATGATCATGACCAGCATACCTCGACTTTGGGGTGTGGATAAATCTACATCCTTGATCATGATGGGTGAGCGGATAGCGGGTGCGACACCACGCAGTTGCAAGCGCAACTGTCCAATCTGGGCTCCGTAGGCATTCAACAGATTTTTGACACGCTGCATGGGAATTCTGGATTCCCTGCGTGAAGGGTCAGCTATCAGTTCAATGACGGCGGGTCTACCGGCCTTCCACTGCTCTGAGAACTTTTCAGGTATACGAATAATGAGCTGAACTTCCTGGCTCTTGACCGCAGCCTCCGGATCTTCAGGTGCTGCCTTGATGATGACACCCTGTTGCTCCAGAAAACCGACCAGGTTGGGTGCGTGTTGAGTTCCCACCACTGGCACTTCCAGTATTTTTTCAGCGTCTTCCTGCTGCTTGCTACTGGCGAAGTACGCCAGGCCGATAAACAGAATTGGAAAAAGGATAGGCCCCAGTAGAACCGAGTTGAAAAGTGATCGCCGGTCACGCAGATTTTCACTGACTTCTTTTTTGTAAACTGTACCGAGACCACTCATGCCAGCAACCCCTCCTCACTACCGATCAGGTGGACAAAAGCATCCTCAAGGCTGTCGCAACCACTCTTTTCGAGCAATTCCCGGGCACTGCCATCGGCTGCGATCTGTCCATTGGCGATGATGATAATGCGATCGCACAAAGCCGCAACTTCCTGCATGATATGTGTGGACAAAATCACGGAGTGGCCTGCTTCCTTTAGACTGAGAATATAGCGTCGCAAGGCGCGGGTGCTCATCACATCGAGTCCGTTACTGGGCTCGTCCAGTAAAACCGTTTGCGGTCTATGCACCATTGCACGGGCAATGGCAACTTTGACACGTTGTCCCTGGGAAAAGCCTTCGGTGCGACGTTCGATGAAATCCGCCATGTCCAGCGTCTCTACCAACTCTTCAATTCGTGAAGAAATATCCCTGGCGGACATGCCATGAAGCTTGCCGTAATAACTGATGTTTTCCCGGGCGCTCATGCGTGTGTAAAGCCCGCGACTGTCCGGTACCACACCAAGCGTTTGTTTGATTGCCATGGCATCCTTGGTTGGGTCGAGGCCATCAATGCGGATTTCACCCTCATCGGGCGGCAGCAATGAATAAAGCATTCTCAAAGTGGTGGTCTTGCCGGCGCCATTGGGTCCGAGCAAACCCGTGATTTCACCGTCCCGAACTTCAAACGAAATCCCCCTGACGGCTTTGACCTTGCCAAATGACTTATGCAGGTTGCTTACTTTTATCATGGTTGGAAACCTTTGGATGCACCAAGAGTAGGCGCCATCAGGCGAGATACAGATTCATTAACTAGCCCGCATATTTCACCAGTATCCCTGGTCATGGCGCTGGACAGGTGCGACTGGGCGCAGGGCTGGACTGAAACCAATAGCCGTAGCTATTGGTTGAGGGAAGCTCAAGTCCAGTCGTGCATGGACAAGCCAGGGCTGGGATAGGTACCGGGCCGGTTACAAAGTGTACTTCAGAGTTTGTTAACATAAGAGTCGTTTAGTTTAGTCTATTCATGAACATGTGGTGAGGCTCTGTACCGACTGGTGAAATATACGGGCTAGGGGTCGGGCCCAAGCAGGCTGGTAAAAAACGGCGAGGGCTGAATATGCTCCACACAACTGGTATCCAGGTCCTCAACAGTACCTTTCTGGATGAAGTCGGTTGTAATGTCGCGCAGACAGACGTTTTTCATAACCGAATGGGCCTGCCCACGGGCCACGAGGTTCAGGCTATTGGGGAAAGTCTCCGCAACCTGTGAGGCGTATTGAGGCGGCGTCACGGGGTCTCGTTCACCCGACATCAATAAGACTGGCACATCAGATTCAACGACCCGGTGAAAATCATCAGGTACTTCGCCAGCCGGCCAGATCTTGCATTGTAAGTCTACGATTTCCAGTAACAGGTTGCCCATCAGCGTTTCGCTATAGTCTGCAGACATGTCAAAAAACGGGTAGTCCTCACTGCACATGACAGAGAGTTCCATACCTTTACTGAGCATCTCATTGAGACCTGCCATGGTCAGGATAGCCTGGGTGGCCAGACGTGACAGGTTGCCGGTAATTAATGCTTCGTGCACCAGCAAGGGAATCATGGCCTGGGTTTCGCTCGCGTAGCTGAGGAAACGAATGGCAACCCCCAGGGTGTCGGCGGTCAAGCGCATCTCCTGTGTTTTGCCGCTTACCGGGTTGATGATGGTGATTTGCTGTGGTTCATCACGTAACTGCGCAAACAGCTCATTCAGTGCCTCGGCCTGGAGCGGGTACAGTGAGTTGCAAACCTCGTCATTTGCACAATCCTCAAATACGGCCTGCACACTCCGGTCAAGCATTAACGCATGCTCCTGACCCAGGGCCAGTCGCATGGGAACAACGCTGTCGAGCGTCACTGTTCGGACCGTTTCCGGAAAAAGTCTCAGGTAGACCTGTGCTGAGCGTGTACCGTAAGACACACCCATGATGTTGATTTTTTCGTATCCCATCGCTTCGCGGACACGGTTGTAGTCGCTCATGGCGATGGTGGTGGTGTAAAAACGCGGATCCCCATCCAGTTCGGCCAGGCACTTCGCGGTTTCAGTGCGGACCAGTTCAAGGTCGAGTTCCTTGTTCAGGTCCTCTTCAACTTCAGATTTGCACTCAAGCTTATTGGAGCTGCCAGTACCGCGTTGATCAATCATTACAATATCGCGGCTCTTGCGTATTTTATTGAGGATGGGGCGAATCATGACCCAGGTTTCAGAAGCAGCCTGTCCCGGGCCTCCGGCAAAAAAGAAGACCGGATCAGGCTCGGTGGTTTTGCCTGTCGCGGGAGCAATGGCCACATTCAGATTGATTTTCCGGCCTTCAGGGTCTTCCGGGTTTTCCGACACTTCCAGTGACCCGCAGCGGGCGTTGGCCGTTAGATTGGTGCCTGGTAGTGCAAGCGTACAATTACTGAATTCGATTGTGTTCGAATCCGGTAAAGCCAGTACGGTAGTTGGCAGGGCCAAGCATACCAGTATGGCGAAAATAAATAGTTTGTTCATTTAATTAGGTAACCTCTGACAGGGTGCTCAGGGTAAACAGCTAAACCATCTTCGTCTATAGGTTATTTGTCATGACGGTGCGTTCGAAAAGAGATACGCGTGATTTAGGAGCAGAGTTTGGGAAGTTACTCTTCTATCCCACAATTGTTTTTTCGCCCGTATAATAAGCGCTCCCGAATCGTGAACCGGCCATGTCATGCACGCATTGCAAGTCAACAACCTGACAAAAACTTATGCCAATGGCGTCGAGGCATTGAAAGGTATTTCCCTGGAAGTCGAGGAAGGAGATTTTTTTGCCTTGCTCGGGCCAAACGGGGCCGGTAAATCCACCCTGATCGGTATCATGAGTTCACTGGTTAACGCCAGTTCGGGAGATGTCAGGCTTTTTGGTACCAGTGTTCAGCAGCAACGTTCGAAAGCCATGTCCTATATTGGATTGGTTCCGCAGGAGCTGAATTTCAACCAGTTTGAAAAGCCCCTGGAAATTATCGTCAACCAGGCAGGTTATTACGGTATCAATCGGAAAATCGCACACCAAAGGGCTGAAAAATATCTCAGGCAGTTACAGTTGTGGGACAGGCATGACAAAATTTCCCGGCTTCTTTCCGGGGGTATGAAGCGACGCCTGATGATCGCCCGCGCGATGGTCAATGAGCCGAGGTTGCTCATCCTTGACGAACCGACTGCCGGTGTAGA
The DNA here is from genome assembly GCA_033791845.1 of Lysobacterales bacterium. GTDB lineage: Bacteria > Pseudomonadota > Gammaproteobacteria > Xanthomonadales > SZUA-36 > SZUA-36. Next base: position 16,818 of record JASJFX010000040.1, read on the forward strand.
TATCGAGATCAGAAGATCGATGTGGGAGTTTATCCGCGAGATCAATGAGAATGGAACGACCGTGATTCTGACCACTCACTACCTCGAAGAAGCCGAGGAGTTGTGCCGCAATATTGCCATTATTGATCATGGGAAAATCGTCAAGAATACGGATATGAAGTCCCTGTTGGGAACACTGGATATAGAAACATTTGTGCTCGATCTTCAGGAACCATTATCGGTAGTTCCACAGGTGGAGGGCATGGAATTCAAACTGCGAGACCCTTTCACTCTCGAAGCCTCGTTGCCAAAGCGGAAGTCGCTTAATACGCTGTTCTCATCACTGGACAGCGGGGGTGTGCGTGTAAAGAGCATGAGAAACAAGGCCAACCGTCTCGAAGAGTTGTTTTTGCGTTTGGTCGACAAGGGTACGACGATATGAATGCGCGGGTGAACTGGGTGGGTTACAAAACCATCGTGCACAAAGAAGTCACGCGTATCTTGCGTATCTGGGCCCAGACCGTGGTGCCCCCGGCAATTACCATGACGCTTTACTTTATTATTTTTGGCAACCTGATTGGCCGCCGTATCGGAGATATGGGTGGCTTCGATTATATGCAGTTCATCGTTCCGGGGCTGATCATGATGTCTGTCATCACCAGTTCTTACGGCAATATGGTTTCATCTTTTTTTGGCGCCAAGTTTGGGCGTCACATAGAGGAGCTGCTGATATCACCACTACCGAACTTTGTCATTCTGGCTGGTTATGTCACCGGCGCACTGGCACGGGGCATGATGGTTGGTTCGGTGGTCATGGTTATTTCGCTGTTTTTTACACGTGTCGAAGTCCAGCATCCGCTGGTGATGGTTTCCGTACTGCTGATGACTTCCGTAGTTTTTGCCATGGCGGGTATGGTCAATGCCATATTTGCCAATAAGTTTGACGATATTGCCATTGTTCCGACATTTATACTTACACCGCTGACCTACCTGGGCGGGGTTTTCTACTCCATCAGCCTGCTTCCGGAGTTCTGGCAGAAAGTTTCCATCTTCAATCCGATCCTGTACATGGTCAATGGCTTCCGCTATGGGATCCTGGGCGTGTCTGATGTCGGGATTGTCCATGCGTATATCATCATAGTTGTGTTCGGGATATTGCTGGCTAGCCTGTGTCTGTGGCTTTTGCACCGTGGCACGGGTCTGCGAAGCTGATGACCTTATTGAAATTTTAACGACTCATTTAGCGCTCTGCGATAGAATAAGAGGTTCTGCTACATCAATTTATTGAGTGATTATTAATGACGAATGATTATAAAACTGAAAAGGCCAGTATCAATTGGCTGGTCACGCTGGTTCTTGGTGGGACATTTCTGGCTGCTGTAACCATCGTACCCTGGTATGGTTTTGCCTATGGGTTCAGCGGTTGGGCCTGGGTCTTCTTTGTGATTTTCCTGATTACCAGCGGCATTGGCATCGGCAGTGGTTACCACCGTCTGTGGTCGCACAGGGCCTATGAAGCTAACTGGGTAATGCGTCTCTACCTCGCCATTGTCGGTGGCATGGCAGTGCAAAACAGTATCCTGATATGGTGTATTCGACACCGTTTTCATCATAAAGACGTGGATGATAATGACAAGGATCCGTACTCCATCGGCCGTGGATTCTGGTTTGCACATATAGGCTGGATGCTGAAGGATTACCAGAGCGGCAGACTGGACTGGAGTGTCGTTCCCGACTTGCAGCGTGACCCGATCGTAGCCTGGCAGCACAAGTATTACTGGCCGCTGGTGCTGGTGACCAATATCGGATTACCACTGCTACTGGGTTGGATGGTAGGTGATATATTGGGTGTATTCCTGTTGGCCGGGGTTTTGCGCCTGGTGGTCAGTCATCACCTCACGTTTTTCATCAATTCTCTCGCCCATATGTGGGGCAGCCGACCTTACACGGATGAAAACTCCGCTAGGGATAACTGGTTTCTTGCCATTGTCACCTATGGCGAGGGTTACCATAACTTTCACCACCTGTTTCAGAGCGATTACCGTAACGGCATCCGCTGGTGGCAGTACGATATCAACAAGTGGTTTATTGCCACCTGTGCGAGGCTGGGTATGGCAAAGAACCTGAAGCGTACACCGGACTTCAAAATCCAGCGTGCCCGGCTGGCGATGATTTTTAAGCGCGCCCAGGCAAAAATTGACCGTTCTACAGCCAACCCGCGTTGGCTTGAAATGCTTGAGAAGGAATATGCGCAATTCAAGGAGACGGTCAACCAGTGGCAGCAGTTGCAAATGGAACGCGTCCAGCAAAGCCGGCAGAAGCTGGCTACTGCTATTGATCAAAACGCTTTTACTGCCCGTTACAGGGAGTTGGAAAGAGAGCTGAAAATGCAGCGCAAGCGCGTGACCATGCTCACGGCTCAGTTTATCGGCTGATTTGATACGACGTAATGAGAGAAAGGAGCCAGTTGGCTCCTTTGCTCCTGCGTTGCTCTACCTCCTGCATCCCTGCAGTCGTGCGCATGGCCCAGGCCACCCTCTCGGCCGGGTACCGGCAGCCCAGGCTGGCTTCTCGACGGGGTACCGTCTCACCTTCTCTCACCTTCTCTCACCTTCCCTCACCTTGTCCTGAACATAACTTCAGTGGTACTTTTCACGCATATACGCTACGGACTCCTTAACCAGTTGTGCCAACACCGAACGGTCCACGTCATCCAATTTCTTCACGTAGAGACAGGATTTGCCCGTTTTGTATTTGCCCAGTTTTTCCATCAACTCCGGATTAATGCTAAACCCGGAAACGATATAAATGGACAAGGCCTGTTTTCGTGGAGAGAAGCCGGTCAGGAAAAAGTCACCTTCGCGGCCGCTTTCGTATTTGTAGTGGTACTTACCGTAGCCGACAATGGCCGTGCCCCACATTTTTGCTCGATTGCCGGTAATTTTCGCCATCAGTTTCATCAATTCACGGCAGTCATCACGTTTGACCTTGTCTTCGATACCGGCGATGAAGTCTGAAACCTTCAGCTGTATCGGTTTTGTCTTATTTTCTGCCATGGTATTGATAGCCTCCGCTTTTTATTAGCATAGACGAAAAAATGCCCTTGCGTTACGGGTGGTAGCTTCCGCCAGTGCCTCGGGGTGTTCACTCCGGCAGGCAGCCAGGGTGCCGAGTATCCACGGCAGCAGTCGGGGCTCGTTGCGATGACTTCTGACTTTTGGTCGCAGATTGCGGGGTTTCAGATAGGGTGCGTCGGTTTCGATCATCAAACGGTCTGACGGGATGTCCTGCATAAATTCCTTCATATGCGTACCGCGCCGTTCGTCGCAAATCCAACCGGTGATTCCAATATGGCAATCCAGATCAAGACATTCGTGTAGCTCGGTTTTACTACCGGTGAAACAATGCACAACCACTTCGTTCAGCCGGTCACGGTACTCTTTCAAAATGGTAAAAAAATCCTCATGAGCATCACGCTGGTGTAGAAATAAAGGCAGACCGGTCTTGATGGCTATCTGAATTTGTTGTTCGAATGACGATCGCTGGTCATTGCGTGGGGAGAAGTCCCGAAAATAATCCAGACCGGTTTCACCGATTGCCACAACATTCGGCTGACCGGCCAGTTCACGTAATAAGCGATCCGTTTCACTATTGTACGAGGAGGCCCTGTGTGGATGTACGCCTGCGGTTGCGAAAAGTTTCCGTGGCCATTGATTGGCCAGTTGCAACGCTATCTGACTACCTTCGGCGCTGGCACCGGTAACGATCATCTGCACCACACCGGCTTGAAATGCTGCCTCAATCACCTCTTCGCGATCGACATCGAAAGAGTCATGGGTGAGGTTACAACCTATGTCTATGAGTTCCATGGCGCGCATTGTAATGTTTTTTTTAACATGGATGCTTGCACAAGCCTTCCGTTGCCATACAATTCCGCAGATGCAAGTGAAATGGAACGCCCTGTGGCGACTGATGCGGTTCGACCGGCCGATTGGCATATTGTTGCTGTTGTGGCCGACGCTGTGGGCGCTGTGGATAGCGGGTGAGGGGCATCCTTCGCTTAAAAATGTACTGATATTCTGCACCGGTGTTGTCCTGATGCGCGCGGCTGGTTGTATCATGAATGATGTCGCCGACCGGGATTTCGATCCCCATGTAGAACGCACCCGTAACCGGCCGCTGGCTTCCGGGGAACTGACCGTACGCCAGGCCCTGTTGACCTTTTTTGTGTTGATGTCACTGGCCTTCGGGCTCGTACTGATGACCAATGCACTGACCATCAAGCTGGCCTTTGCCGGTGCCATGCTGGCTTCAAGCTATCCGTTCTTCAAACGCTGGACGCATTTGCCACAGGTGGTACTGGGGCTGGCTTTTGGCTGGGGAATACCCATGGCCTTTGCCGCCGAAACAGGCCAGGTGGCACCTGTTGCGTGGTTGATTCTGGTCATCAATGTGATCTGGTCGGTCATCTATGACACCCTGTATGCCATGGTAGACCGTGACGACGATATCTCGATCGGGCTGAAATCCACAGCCATTCTGTTTGGCCGCTATGACCTCTTGATCCTGCGCCTGTTAAAACTATTGATGATTGCCTTGCTGACGGGTCTGGGCCTAAAGCTACAATTGGGGTGGCCGTGGTTTACCGGCGTAGCAATTGCCGCAGTGCTGTTTGCATGGCAGCAGTACCAGGTCAGAAACCGTGACAGAAAGGCCTGCTTCGAAGCCTTTCTGAATAATAACTGGGTCGGCGTGGTTATCTGGACCGGTTTGCTTGCTACTTACATGTTGAGCTGATTGATGACGCTCTCAATACAAGGGTTCAGAACCCGCATTCAGCCACCGGTTGCTGCGGACGAAGAAGCTTACCTGGCCGCGATGCGGGATAGCATTGGGCTACATCACCCCTGGGTTTCCGCGCCCAAAGACCACGCGGGCTGGCAACGCTATATGACCCGGCTGGAACGGGACAACGAGACCGGATTCCTTGTCAAACGCATACAGGACAATGCTATCTGTGGTGTGATTAATCTCAATGTCATTACCTATGAGGCGTTGTGCAGTGCCTATGTCAGCTATTTCGGTGTTGCCGGCCACACTGAACATGGCTATATGAAAGAAGGTATGCTGCAGGTGATTCGCCATGCTTTTGACAAGCTCGGTTTGCACCGGTTGGAGGCCAATATTCAACCCGGAAACCTGGCTTCAATCGGACTGGCGCAGGCTACGGGCTTCCAATATGAAGGTTATTCCCCGCGTTTTTTGAAAATCAAGGGCGAGTGGTGTGATCATGAACGTTGGGCTGTGTTGGCTGATACTGACTGAGTTTGGTTGATACCTGGTGGGACACCACCCCGGCGATTGGCCGGGATTGCACGTGCTGCAACCCATATATCAACACGTTTTGCCCCGGCTCTTTTCAAAACCCTGGCACATTCAGTGACCGTGGTTCCGGTGGTCATAACATCGTCAATCAGGGCAATATGACGGGCAGGTTTACCAGCATCATGCCAGTAAAAGGCCCCCCGCATGTTTTTTCGGCGTTGTTTGCGGCTCAGGCCTGACTGGGCTTTTGTGTTCCGCTGCCGTCTCAAACCGCCCGCAGCCAATGGAATACCCAGAACCCTGCTGGCATAAGCTGCCAGTTCATAAGCCTGGTTAAATCCGCGTGTCAACAGGCGCAGTTTATGCAACGGTACCGGGATGAGCATTTCCGGAATACTAAGATCCTGTTGACTGACAGACTCACAGATCAAGTGACTCAGAACCCGGCCTGCCGCCAGTTGCCGCTTGAATTTGAAGGCCTGGACCAGGCGGTTGGCCGGAAACTCATATTGCAACGGGCATACTGTGAGGGAGAAAGGCGGTGGAACTTGAATACAGGCACCGCAAATACTGTCCAGAGGCGATCCCAGTGGCAATGCGCATTGAATACAACATGAGCCCTGCCACGGCAAGTCAGCTTTGCACGCTTCGCAGATACATATGGGCCCGGAAGGCTGGCCGCAAAGCACGCAACGGGGTGGTAGTAAAAGGTTCAGGGCCGCAGACCACCAGTGGCTGTTAACCTCTAGTGCCATGTCAAGCCTATAGTGTAGGGTTCAGCGAGTCGTGAAGTGGTTGGGCGCACCAAGAGTAGGCGCTCGAGGCGAGGCACGTCTCGCCGGCAATGGCCTGGTCCTTGCCCAGAGGCGTACCAAGAGAAGGCGCCCTGAGGCGACACCGCGAACGACCACTTCACGGCTCGCCCGAAGGGAGCTACCCAGATGCCCCAATACGGCGTTGCAGCCCTTGAAAAGGACATGCCATTTCCTGCGGTCTGCGTCTTGTCTTGGACCATCTGGGTAGCTCTGAACCCCACACTATAGGCTTGACATGACACTAATGCCTTTTCAGGTTGACAGGTCATCTTGTGCTTTTCATACTGCATGCCCCGGTTGGAGCTGTTACGGCAACCGACAGTAAACTTGAGGCAGGAGTCTGGAGAATATGAGCACCCCCACAGCTGACATCCGTCATGACTGGCTGCAGTCCGAAGTGATCGACCTTTTTGAACTGCCGTTCAATGAATTGTTGTTTCGTGCTCATCAGGTACATCGTTTGTACTTCAATCCGCGTGAAGTTCAAATCAGCACTTTGCTCAGCATCAAGACAGGTGCCTGCCCTGAAGATTGTAAGTATTGTCCCCAAAGTGTCCGCCATGACACAGGTCTGGAGCCTGAAACTGTCATGGATGTCGAGGTGGTTCTGGATGCTGCCCGGGCGGCCAAAAACGGCGGTGCCTCACGCTTTTGCATGGGTGCTGCATGGCGCAGCCCCAAGGACCGGGACCTGGACAAGGTCATTGAGATGGTCAAGGGCGTCAATGCCCTGGGTATGGAATCCTGTGTGACCCTGGGAATGCTCGATGCCCGGCAGGCGGAACGGCTTAAAGATGCCGGCCTGGACTATTACAACCACAACCTCGATACCTCACCGGAATACTATAAAGAGATTATTCAGACCCGAACCTATGAGCACCGCCTCGAAACACTGGAGAATGTTCGTTCTGCCGGTCTGAATGTCTGCTGTGGCGGTATTGTAGGTATGGGTGAGACACGGGAAGACCGGGCGGAACTGATTGTACAACTGGCGAACCTGCCGACCCATCCGCAAAGTGTCCCGGTCAATAACCTGGTACAGGTTCCAGGCACACCACTGGATGGCGTAGAACCGATAGACCCGCTGGAGTTTGTCCGTACCATTGCCATTGCCCGTATCGTTATGCCGAAGTCCGTGGTGCGTTTATCTGCAGG
>JASJFX010000041.1:0-65917 GCA_033791845.1 Lysobacterales bacterium
GATTTCAGCCATCTGCGAACCGGCATCATGGCCGGTGCACCCTGCCCGATTGAAGTCATGCGCAAGGTCATCAGTAAAATGAATATGACCCAGGTGACCATTGCCTACGGTATGACCGAGACCAGTCCGGTCAGTTTTCAAAGTGCTACTGACGATCCACTTGAAAAGCGTGTGGCAACGGTTGGACGTATACATCCGCATGTGCAGGTCAAGATCGTCGACGAAAAAGGCCACGTGGTTCCCAGGGGCACATCGGGTGAACTTTGCACCCGTGGTTACAGTGTCATGCTCGGTTACTGGGGTGAAGACGAAAAAACCAAAGAGGATCTCGACAAGGCCGGTTGGATGCATACCGGTGACCTCGCGGTTATCGATGAGGAAGGCTATTGCGATATCGTCGGACGGGTGAAAGACATGATCATCCGTGGTGGTGAAAATATTTACCCGCGTGAGATCGAGGAGTACCTGTTCCAGCATCCAAAGATTCAGGAGGCGGCTGTTTTTGGTATACCGGATAAAAAGTATGGTGAGGCCGTTGTTGCCTGGATCAGGCTGAATGAGGGTGACACAGCGGATGCCGATGAGATACGGCAGTACTGTAATGAGCAGATTGCCTATTACAAAGTGCCAAAATACATTGTTATCGTGGATGAGTTTCCGATGACGGTGACCGGTAAGATTCAGAAATTCAAAATGCGGGAGCGGACAATAAACGAGTTGTAAGCGCGCAGTGGCGCCGCTGCTGTCCGGTGGCTTTGTGAGATCAGCTTCCTTTAAAGCCAGCTGAATAGCCCCATCTACATTGGATGGCTGAAAAGAATTCTACTGAGCGCCCTAAGGGGAGTTCACTTAAACCACTCAAAACGTTGGTTCCATTTATCCTCGCTTATCGCGGCACCCTGATTGCGGCATTTATTTCATTGCTGGTGGCATCTGCAGCCTTGCTGGCCTTGCCGATTGCATTGCGGTACCTGATTGATAATGGTTTTGCCGCCAATGACGTGGGTACGATCAACCGCTATTTTGGTTGGTTTTTTGCGGCTGCGGCAGCCTTTGGCGGTTTTGCGGCATTGCGGTATTACCTGGTTTCATGGCTGGGTGAGCGGGTGGTGGCTGATATCCGTACCGAGGTTTATGACCGGGTTATACGTATGGACCCGACCTTCTTTGAAACCACACGTACCGGTGAGGTGTTGTCGCGATTGACGGCCGATACGACGCTGGTGCAAAGCGTTTCAGGCGTCAGTCTTTCAATTGCATTGCGTACCACGGTCAACCTGCTGGGTGGCCTGGTGATGCTGGCTCTGACCAGTGTGCAGCTAACCATATACATCATGATGGGTATTCCGGTGGTGATTGTACCGATGATCATTGTCGGACGTCGTATCAGGCGTCAGTCCCGCACAACGCAGGACCGGGTAGCCGATACAAGCGGTCTGGCGGACGAGACACTCAATGCCATTCAGACCGTGCAGGCTTTCACACTTGAGCCGTTGCAGAGTGAGCGTTACAGCAACGCGGTTGCAGAGAGCTTTAAAGCAGCCATCAAGCGTGTGCGCACGCGTGCGTTTTTGACAGCGCTTGGAATCATGCTGGTGTTTGGCGCGATCACGATTATCCTGTGGACAGGTTCACGGGCGGTGCTGGCCGGCTCAATGAGTGGTGGTGAACTGGCACAGTTCTTGATGTATTCCATTTTCGTGGGGTCCTCTGCCGCTGGTTTGAGTGAGGTATGGGGTGAAGTTCAGCGTGGTGCCGGAGCCATGGAGCGGCTATCGGAGCTGCTGGTGGCGACACCGGCCATCCGCGCACCGGATACTCCCATGGTTCTGCCCGGTCGTGCCAGTGGCGCTATTACTTTCAAGAACCTGAAGTTCCACTACCCCTCAAGACCGGACACGCCGGCATTGGAAGACTTTTCGCTGGATATCCAGCCAGGTGAGACGGTCGCTTTCGTAGGCCCGTCCGGAGCCGGGAAAAGTACCAGTTTCCAGATGCTGCTCCGGTTCTATGATCCGCAATCGGGTCATATTGAAATCGATGGTATTGATATTGCGCAGCTGTCACCAACTTCTTTAAGACAACAGATTGGACTTGTACCACAGGAAACGGTGCTGTTTGGTGACAGCGCCCGGGAAAATATTCGTTACGGCAAACCCGGTGCAGATGATTTTGCGGTCGAACAGGCAGCGGTCGCAGCGGCGGCCGATGAGTTTATCAATGCACTGCCGGATGGTTTTGATACCTTCCTTGGTGAACGGGGAACGCGCTTGTCCGGCGGTCAGCGTCAGCGTGTGGCCATCGCGCGTGCGATTCTGAAAGATCCGCCTATTCTTTTGCTGGATGAGGCTACCAGTTCCCTGGACGCCGAGAGCGAGCGCCTGGTGCAGATGGCGTTGGAAGGCCTGATGAAAGACCGCACCACCCTGGTGATTGCACACCGCCTGGCAACGGTTAAAAAGGTCGATCGTATTGTCGTTATGGATGCCGGCCGTATTGCCGCTATCGGCAATCATGATGAACTGATGCAAAGCAGTGAGCTATACGCCAAGTTGGCAAATCTGCAATTCGGTGAAACTTAGTGTAGACACTACACTCGGAGTTGCACAACTTCATTTGTCGCACCGTCATCCCGGAATTTGCGAAGCAAATAACCGGGACCTCCATCTGTTTAACGGTTTTTAAGAAAACACCTCATTGATCTTCACGGCGACAGCCAGGTCTGCAAATTAATTCAGACGGGTTAAACTATGCCTGTTGAGCATCCAAACAGCACAAGGTATAAAAATGAAAGATGTCACCTTACGTGAAGCACCTCTCTGGTTTACCTCAAACCTTGAACAAGGCGATGAGGCGCGTAAAACTGACACACTAAACCTGCTCCCCTATGCTGAAGCCATGCGTGATTTCATTCACGAATGTGAATCGCCGATCAGTATTGGTATCCAGGGTGACTGGGGTATCGGGCGCACCAGCCTGATGAACATGTTGCGCGGAAGCGCGGATGGTCAGCAATCCGGACTGCTTGACGCCGGCCTCTGCAAAACCATCAGTCTGGACAGTTGGCCCTATTCCCAATTTGACCAAAGTGATTATATGGCTGCAGCCTGTCTCTATGCCCTGACCCAGCAACTCGGGCAGGCGCTTGAGCAGGAGGCAGGTATTGATCCGGCAAAGTTGAAATTATGCCGTGAAGCTGCGAGTCAAAGGCTCGTCACAGTTATGCAAGAGGTCAGGGAGCTGGGACAAGGAAAAACCAGTGCGTTTCAGGACGCAAACTCATATATCGATATTTCCGGGCAGATGCTCGTATTCAAGGCCGAATTTGAAAGGCTGGTATCTCTCTGGACCCAAAGTGGCGATGGCCGGCGTGTCGTCATTTTTGTTGATGACCTTGACCGTATTCGTCCGGTCAGGGCGATGGAGTTACTCGAGGCCATCAAGAATTTCATTGATGTTTCGGGCTGCGTGTTTGTCATGACGCTGGATTATGAAGTGGTGCAGAGGGGAATGATTGAAAAGCTGGGTCGGGACTTGCAAAAAACCAGCGGCAAGGCATTTTTCGACAAAATGATCCAGTTGCCATTTGTCGTACCAACCACCTCATACCAACTTGATGAATACATCATCGATCTTCTGAACAAGGCTGGCTTGCCCTGTATTGATAAAGACGGCTGTGATGTTGACAGCAGGCTGTTTTTTCTTGATATCACCCGCTTCACGGTCGGGCGTAATCCACGCGGTATCAAACGTGTGGTGAATTATATGAATCTGCTAGAGCGTATTCATAGCCACAATGCCGGGCGGGAAACCACTGACGCGGAGTGCAAAATTCTGTTTGCCCTGGTCAGTATGCAGATTGCATGGCCGGAATTATTTCAATATTTTATTCGTGACCCTTCCGTGGGCTCAGTGACCAGTCTGCAGAGCTGGGAGTTTCTTGATACTTTGCCGGAAGCGGTCAACCTGTTTGAACGCTCACCCGATAAAGAGTTGGTCAAAAACGCAATTTCTGCCTATTTCGACACGCTTTTCAGTCTGCTTGACGTCAATGGCGATGGCCAGATCGACAGCAAGGAATTGCGCCCGGTTCTGAAGGTCATGGAATTGGCGAAAATGACCAATATAGAATCCCGTGAACGGCCGCGTGAGTGGATCGTACGCCGGATACATGAAAACAATGTCGACTCCAGTCCATTGGTCGATACCTTCCTCGAAAATGTCTTTAAAAGATCGATCTGGTACCTGGGTACCGAGATCAGGTACCACCGTGCCGGTCCCCGTTATGTGACCCTGGTCCACAATCGCCGCCAGATTGGCACCATCGTCAGTTTGAAATCACAGCCCTTTGTTTTCCGCCTGGCCATGTCGCCGGAGCGTGTGATGATTGGCCTGAAGGATTTTTGGGGCAAAAAGAATACTGTGAAAAAAGAAGCGATCGTCCTGGTTCGCAATACATTTGGAACCGAGGCCTCGTTAACCGGCTATGGCGATACCCTGGTGGATTTCAGCAAGTTGACCTACATGGCGAGCAAAGATGCCGTCAAGCTGTTAAACGCCTTATACCAGATCGTCACGGATGAAAAAAACTAAACTCATTACCATGCACAAGCGATGGGGTTGCCGCCGTCACCAATGATTGTTTACAGCTTAATCGCTGCCGAATTTCCCGGTAAACCAACCCTCCTCGCTTAACGGCGGGTGATGTAAGATTTTTCTAATCGCGCAGGAATCGGGACCTGGCAGATATCCAGCACTTTGGGTGGTTTGTGATGGAAAAACTTCTGTTTGCGGTTGCGGCGCTCTTTGAGCATTTTCTTGAAACCAGCGCTGTTGGTATCGGCCACTAATATATCCATACGTTCGTCTGACTCGATCGAGGAAACCAGGCGCATATTCTTGATCCAGCTACGTTCGAGGTCCTTTTCAATGATGCCGTTTTCAAGGGTAGGACCACGTTTGATACGCTGAACTACGTCCATTCCCCAGACCACCCGGCCAAATACGGTCAGATTGCGGTCGAGGTAACGTGGCGCTTGCCCGATTACGATATAAAAATCGGTACCGCCACTATCGGGGTCTTCATTGCGTGCCATGGCGACAGTGCCGGGGCAATGGGTCAGCCATACTTTTCCGGCCTTCTTGTCATCCCGTGCTGCGGGAAAACCGTCGATAAACCCGGTGTATGCGGCGAACAAGTCATCTTCTTGAACCGGGGTCCATGACATGGGTGTCCAGTTTTTGGCCTTTTCCTTGTCCGCCGGTTTAAGTGGCCAGTCAATTTCGAATTCAGCTTTTAATGGTTTCGCTAATGGGGTTCCATCGATATCACTTTCGTCTCCACCCTGGGCGACAAAACCGTCAATGACCCGGTAGAAACTCATTCCACGGTAAAACTGATCTTCCAGCAACTCCTTGAAATGTTTGACGGTCTTCGGGGCAAATGTCGGGTTTAACTGAATGACCACGATGCCTTCCTGTAAATCCAGGTAGACCGTGTTGTCAGGTTCCAGTGAATTCCAGATCAGATCGTCCTGGGCGAAGCCGGAGACTGAACAGGCTAGCAAGCCAGCGATAAGAATCCGGCGAAGGCCGGGAAAGGTGAGAGAGTTGAACATAGTGCCACCGGTATCCAAGTGCATACCGGTAACATTCTAATTGAATTGCTTCGAAACGGGCAGATCGAAATCAGGGCATTTGAAGCTTATTGTTTTCTCTGCCGGGTACAACGATGGAGGACGCCTGTTGGCGCTGCATTTCTTTCAGCTCTTCCATGGTACGCTCCACTGCAATTTGTGCTGCGTCGCCAAATCCGGCGACCGCACCTTCCAGTGAGTCGGTTTCGATCTCGAATGACAGCGGTAAGGCACCCCCGGGGGTCATGATTTGTGTTGATCCGAAAAACTGTACCGGTCGGCTGTTGTCCAATTCACCATCGAGTGTCACCGGGATCATTTTGCGGATCGAGCCAATTCGGCTGTCGGTGTAGACTTCTTCACGGGTAATCGCGGAAGCGTCCATGGTGATATCCTGGCTGTTATCCATCTGACTCATAATCTTTTTCCTGTGTTTGCAGATTAACGAAGTGGGGTCTGCATAAGAAAAAACAACCGGCCCGGTCTGGGATTAAAGGAATCTGCTTACATTTTTTGGGTAAGAGCAGGCAGACCCTGTTGAATATGCCATGATGTATCATTAAGTATATACAGCGACGTTTTGAAAGGGAGCACCAGCGCATGACCAGTGAAGTGAAAGGCAGGGTTTTAGGTGTCGGAGGCGTGTTTTTCCGATCGCCTGATCCGGGTCGGCTTGCCGCCTGGTACAGTGAAACGCTGGGGTTCGAAACCGAATCCTGGGGTGAAACACATGGCACCAGTTTTTCTCCGGAAGCCATGCCAGCGAATTCTTTTACGGTGTGGAGCATATTTGCCCGGGACACGGGGTATTTTGGAGGCAAGCTCCAGTCATACATGATCAACCTGGTGGTGGATGACCTGGATGCCGCCCTGGCCAATGTGAGTGCCGCCGGCGGCAAAGTTATTCCTGCGAAAGAGGAGCATGACTTTGGTCGTTTCGGCTGGTTTATCGATCCGGATGGCAACCGTGTCGAGTTATGGGAACCACCTGAAAAAATGCCGGAAGAAAGTGAGTGAGCGGCTCAACAGAAGGTCTGGAAAGACGTATCGAGGAACTGGAAAGTCAGCTTACTTTCCAGGATGGATTAATCGAGAGTCTCAACATCACGGTAGCAAAACAGGATCGTGAGATTCTTGAGCTAAAACACCAGTTCGGCCGCATAAGCGAACGCCTGAAGGAAATTGGCGATGCTTCTCCGGGTGCGATGCCGCAGGATGAAATCCCGCCTCATTATTAATCATTCATTGGCTACTGATTGGTGTCCGGCATTTGTCCAACGCCGTGATCAGAGATGCCGGTGAAATATTCGAGCTAGATACACTGCTGTCCTACTGTGTTTTCGGTGGGGAGCCAGGGCGGGGATCCGGTACCGGGACTCGCTTAAACACGTCCTGTGGCGCTCGGACTCGACTTCCTGTCTCGTACGGTCCCGGAACCGGATACCCACCCCGGCTCTGGACACACCGAAGGCATCCCCAATGAATGGCACTAACGTAGCGGAGGGGGTGTGGTGTCTTGATTCAGGACTGTTATGTTCAGGATGAACGGTATGCCGCGGGCGCAGGGATGCGCAGGAGCGGCTTCTTTCAAGTTGGCACAGTGTTATGGAGGTTGCGATCGTGCGCACAGGAAGGCTTCGCGCCGCACATCCTTGTGCTCTATCGCGAAGTACCGTTCATCCTGAACATAACGGCGTGTCCTGAAGCAAGACACCATACTCCCTTGGCGGCCGACATAGTTGGTTTCAATTCGTTTTACGTTGGGGGTGTTTCTCGAAAAGTATCAATTGGATTCAATCGGGAGAACGCGTGGGTAACGAGTTACCCACCCTACGTGTGGGTTGGCGGTGAGCTAGAAAGGCAATTGTATTGGCTCTTCCTGCATCCGGCCGAGTTGTTCCCGCAGGCCAAGCACCAGGTCTTCCCAGTAACGGGGTTCGCCGAACCATGGAAATGCAATGGGGAAGGCCGGGTCCTGCCAGCGTTTTGCCAGCCACGCGGCATGGTGCAACATACGCAAGGTGCGCAAGGCTTCAACCAGGTTTAATTCGCGCCGGTTAAAGTGGTGAAACTGTGTGTAGCCCTCAAGCACGTCTTTCATCTGTTCTGCCATTTCGTAACTTTCGCCCGATAGCAGCATCCACAGGTCCTGGATAGCCGGACCGCTTCTGCAGTCATCAAGATCGACAAAAAGCGGCCCGTCCCGCCACAGGATGTTGCCGGGGTGACAGTCACCATGAAGACGAATTTTGCTGAATGTTCCCGCGCGTTCGAAAGAGGCATTGATTGAAATCAATAAATCATCAGCCAGGCTGGAGAAAGCAGTTTCCAGGTGTGGCGGCAGCCATTGTCCCTCGAGTAATTCGCGGACAGGCTCGTTACCGAAGCTTGTGACGGTTAGTTCCGGGCGTGATGTGAATGATTTTTCAGCACCCACCGCATGCATACGCCCCAGGATACGACCCAGCCAGACGCGGGTGTCCTTTCTATCCAGTTCGGGTGCATGCCCGCCGCGCCGTTCGAACATCGCAAATCTGAATCCGTCATGTTCGTGCAGGGTTTGCCCGTTGATGACCATTGGTGGGATCAGTGGTATCTCCGCATCCTCGATTTCGAGAGCGAAGGTGTGTTCTTCAAGAATTTGTTCATCAGTCCATCGGCCCGGCCGGTAGACCTTTGTGATCAGCGGTTCCGCATCCTCGATTCCCACCTGGTAGACGCGGTTTTCATAGCTGTTCAGAGCCAGCATACGCCCGTCGCACAATAGACCAACTGACTCAACCACCTTGATTAACTCTTCCGGATCCAGGCGGTAATAGGGGGTGAGAATATCGTTTGTTTGTTGCATGGGCTGATTCTGTGCGGCTCTATGAAGTCAGAGTACCTTTTCCTGATGATGAATGTGCGGAATTTGTTTCTCTTCGCAGGGTGAGACGCTGTGAGCCTATTTTGCATGGACGCTTTCAAACAGAATGGTTAAAAGCCGGGATACTTCACATTCACCCTTTTGAGTGTTCCCGTTTGGCAGTAGAATGAATCATCCAAGCCAAGGTTTAAGCCTCCATGACCAACAAGACAACCAACCTGGCGCTGTATTGCGATTTTGAAAACATCGCACTCGGCGTGCGTGACGCGCAATACGCGCGTTTTGACATTATGGAAGTACTGGAACGCCTTTTGGTTAAAGGTAATATCGTGGTCAAGAAAGCCTATTGTGACTGGGATCGTTACAAGGATTTCAAGGCAGACATGCATGAGGCTTCTTTTGAGCTGATCGAAATCCCGCATGTACGCCAATCCGGCAAAAATTCGGCGGATATTCGTATGGTGGTTGATGCACTGGACCTTTGTTATACCAAATCCCATGTCGATACATTCGTGGTGATATCGGGTGATTCAGATTTTTCACCACTGGTTTCCAAGCTTCGTGAGAACAATAAGATTGTTATCGGGGTCGGGGTAAAAGAATCAACCTCCAACCTGCTGATAGCCAATTGTGATGAGTTCATCTATTACGATGATATCGTTCGCCAGACTGAGCGCCGCAAGCCTGTTAAGAAAAAGACCAATGGCAGGAAGGAAGGAGCAGAAGAGGCCTCGACCGGCCGGGGTAAAGGCCAGCGGCGGGCGGAACAGGCTTATGAGTGGGTGCTTGAGACCCTCGACGATCTATTCAGTGAACGTGATCCCGAGGAAAAAGTCTGGGGTTCAATGGTCAAGCAAACACTGAAAAGACGCAAACCCGGTTTCAACGAGCGTTACCATGGTTTTCGTTCATTTAGCGAGTTGCTGGAGCAAATGAAAGAAGCAAAAATGGTCACGCTGGAGCATGACAAGAAGTCGGGTGGATATATCATTACCGACTATGTCGGCTCCTGAGGACCTGTTGTTTTTTCGATTTTCTGCCCGAATCTCTTCAAAAACATTTTTCAGAGGAACCGCTAATGCTGTTTAGAAAACTATCTGTATTGGTAGTCGCGTCGTTTCTGGTGGGTCAGGTCTTTGCGCTCGAACCACAGGCCGGGCCAGTGATTGAGGCGTATGGGCCGGTTTATGACGTAGCTGCAGGGGCATTGAACCTTAAGAAAGATACGCAGTACAAGGTATCGATGGATGTCTCCGCTACGGAGGATTTCAGCGATGACCTGAACCGCCGTATTGAATCTGCTGCCCGCTTTCTTAACCTGCATGCGAAAAATGGAATTGACCCCGGGAATATCAAATTTGCGATCGTCGTGCATGGTTCTGCAGGCAAAGACCTGTTAAATGATGCCGCATACGAGAGCCGGTTTGAAACGCCAAATCCGAACACGGCGATGTTAACTGCCTTACAAAAGGCTGGCGTAAAAATTTACCTGTGTGGTCAGACGGCAGCCTATCGCGGGTTTGTGGCAGGGGAGCTTAACCCAGCAGTGAGCCTGGCGCTTTCAGCAATGACGGCGCATGTGCGCTTGCAGTCAGAAGGCTATACGCTGATTCCCTTTTGAAGGGACGCACATTTCGCAGGCAAAAAAGAGACCCGTATTGAACGGGCCTCTTTTCCGGGTGGACAGCTGGTGGTTTAAACCCTGTAGTCCACACCCTCCCCCTATTTTGATCATCATGCCAACCCCCATTGGCACTTTGATCCCCCTCGCTCGTCCCCCAAGCTTATAACTTCATCCTGTAACAACCCATTTCCCTGGGTCTGACGTCTACAGTGGCTGTCGTTGGTACAACCCTTTCGCAAGTTGTCGTTGGCACAACTCCGTCACAGGCGGTGACAAACTTCCTTGTCCAAAATGTGTATGGTTCAAGAAGAAAACTATTGTTTGAAACGATAATCTTCCCCCTTTATAAAGCAACATTTGTGCCAAGCGGAGGAAAGTACAGTAAAGGTGTTTAAAAAGAACAAGATGCCTGATTTCAGGTATCTTGTGTGGGCTGCGGAAAATAAATAGTTGGACGCTAAATGTTAAACAACTGACAATTTTTGTCAGCCAAAAACTGTCACCCGGGCTAACCCGGATAATTCACCAAGGATCCGGAGTTCGCGGTGTAGTTGGCAAACTCGAAGTCAGATGCAGCGCAAAACCGGATAGGACAAACTGTAACTAATTGAAACAGCCAAATGGCCTACATAACCTTGAATAAAAGGAATTTATGTCACTTTGTCGTCCGTTTTGGTGAAATATTCGGGCTAAAGGTGACTTAACCAGTTACGCTTATCCTCTGTTTCACCGGTGAAAAGCCCGAAAAATGCCGCTTGAATTTGTTTTGTCAGCGGACCGCAGCCACCGTTGCCTATGGTGATATGGTCAATCTGGCGTATTGGTGTTACTTCCACTGCAGTACCGGTAAAAAAGGCTTCGTCGGCGCCGTAGAGTTGTTCGCGTGACAATGTTTGCTCGGTCACTTCAACACCCAGGTCGGCTGCCAGCTCGAAAGCGGTATCACGGGTAATGCCGCTCAGGATGGAAGCAGAGGCTGGTGGTGTCAAAATCTTGCCGTTTCTGACCAAAAACAGGTTTTCGCCTGCACCCTCGCTAAGTAATCCGTCGTGGCCGAGTGCGATACCCTCATCAAAACCACGATCCTTGGCTTCAAAGCCAATTAACTGGCTGGACAGATAATTACCACCCGCCTTGGCGCCGGTTGGCATGGTGTTTGGCGCGATACGTTGCCATGAGGTGATACAGGCCCTGATACCGTTCTTAAGACCCTCTTCACCCAGGTAGGCACCCCAGGAGTCGACCAGGATGGATACATCGACCGAGTTCATATCCTTGGGAATTACACCCAGTCCGCATGCGCCACGTGCAACCAACGGTCTAATATAGGCGCTTTCCAGTCCGGTGCTGCGTACTGCTTCAAAACAGGCTTCGCGGAGTTCTTCAAATTTGTAACGGATCGGAATCCGGTAAATGGCTGCCGAGTAATATAAGCGTTTCAAGTGGTCGTCCAGTCGGAAAAATGCCGGACCCTGTGGTGTTTTATAGGCGCGAATTCCTTCAAATACCGATGAACCGTAGTGCAGAGCATGACTCAGGACGTGTACGGTGCAATCTTCAAAATTGCGCAATTCACCGTTGAACCAAATCTTGTATTTCGTACCCATTTCGCTTACTTCCGTTTTGCAGGTTTATTTCCGAGTAGTGCATTGTCCAACCATGGAGAGACCAGTTCAAGTATGATTTGCAGTGTATTTGATACATATCATTCAATGGCGACGGGAAAGGAAAAAATACAAAGAATGAACCGGGTGACACACCACCATCATCATGCAGCACCGGACTATAACCGGGCCTTTGCGGTCGGTGTGGCGCTCAATGTTGTTTTCGTGGTGGTTGAGGTTTTCTATGGTGTAGTTGCAGACTCGTTGGCACTGATCACTGATGCGGGTCACAACCTGAGTGATGTGTTGGGCTTATTGCTGGCGTGGGGTGCGAACTTCCTGGCCGGTAAACAACCTTCGCTACGACGAACCTATGGTTATTCCCGTGCCACGATTCTGGCATCCATGTTTAGTGGCCTGTTATTGCTGGCGGCCGTGGCAGTTATTGCCTGGGAGGCGATTAACCGGTTTATGACACCTTCAGAACCTGCCGGACAGACCATCATGATCGTTGCCGGCATTGGTGTTGTAATCAATTCAGTCACCGCCTGGTTCTTTGTATCGGGGAAAGACCATGACCTCAATATACGTGGTGCCTATCTGCACATGGCGGCTGATGCGCTTATTTCGCTTGGTGTGGTTGTCTCGGGGTTTGTGATCTGGAAATTTGGACTGAAATGGTTTGATCCAATGAGCAGCCTGTTGATCGCCGTGGTGATTTTCTGGTCAACCTGGGGTCTGTTACGCGATTCGCTTAACCTGGCAGTTGATGCGGTACCACGCGATATGGATCCAAACGAGATTCGCACATGGTTATCCGTTCAACCCGGTGTTGAAGGCATGCATGATCTGCATATCTGGCCCATCAGTACGACAGAAACTGCAATGACCGCACATTTGCTGATGCCTGAGCCACCGGAGGATGATGAGTTTTTGCATCACCTGGCATCACAATTGAAGGACAGGTTTAAAATCTCACATGCAACACTTCAGATAGAGCGCGGCGATGACAGCCACCCCTGTATGCAATCGAATAACTGTGCTAAATAAAAGCGGGAAGCTTGTTGATGCCCCCGCATCACTAGATAAACCCTGAAAGGAGACAACTCAATGGCAGACAGCTTTTTCATGCAGGCATTTGTGTATCTTGCAGCAGCGGTTATCGCTGTTCCAATAGCAAAACGCCTCGGATTAGGTTCCGCGCTTGGATACCTGCTGGCAGGACTCATCATTGGCCCGAACCTGTTGGGACTGGTTGGCGAAGAAGGTCAGGATGTCATGCACTTTGCCGAGTTTGGTGTGGTTCTGATGCTTTTCCTTGTTGGCCTTGAGCTGCAACCTTCTGTTCTGTGGCGAATGCGTGTGCCGATTATCGGGCTTGGTGGGCTACAGGTTGTAGTCACCACGTTGATCATAGCTTTGATATGTGCCTTTTTGGGGTTTGAGTGGCAAACGGCAGTGGTCATTGGCCTGGTATTCTCGATGTCATCAACAGCTATTGTGTTACAGACCCTGGACGAAAAAGGCTGGATGAAAACCGTTGCCGGCCAGAGCGGTTTTTCAGTTCTTCTGTTTCAGGATGTCGCGGTCATTTTCATGCTGGCAGCCATACCGTTCCTTTCCCTGCCAATTTTTATGGACGACCCACAGGCGTTGCAGCATGCAGCAAGTACACTTGAAACAGAGTCGCCACGATGGTTGAAAGCCCTGTCGGTGCTGGGCGTCGTGGCGGGGATCGTGGTTGCCGGCCGGTTTCTGACACGGCCGGTTTTTCGTTACATCGCAAAAACACGTAGCGGTGAAATTTTCATCGCAACCGCCCTTTTAGTGATCGTGGTAATTACGCTTGCAATGGGCGCCGTGGGCCTGTCGCCGGCATTGGGTACTTTTGTTGCCGGGGTGGTCATGGCAGACAGTGAATTCCGCCACGAAATTGAAGTCAGTATCGAGCCTTTCAAGGGCCTGTTGCTGGGTTTGTTCTTTATTGCCGTGGGCGCGAGCATCGATCTCGAGATGATGCTTTCTGAGCCGGTCCGGATTCTCGGTCTTGTGGTGAGCCTGATGGTCCTGAAGTTTGTTGTTTTGATTATTCTTGGTCGTGTTTTCAAGTTACAGTTTGCCGATAACCTGATGTTCAGCTTCCTGCTTGCCCAGGGTGGTGAGTTTGCCTTCCTGCTGGTGTCATTTGCACTACAGAGCAATGCACTGAATTTTGAAATTGCCAATCAACTGATCATGGTTGTTGTGCTTTCCATGGTATTGACACCCATTGCCATTATCTTTTTTGAAAAGGTGCTACAACCGCGTCTTGTCGGTACATGCAACGAGCGGGAGGATGATGAGATTGATGATGGTGAAACCCCTGTAATCGTTGCCGGATTCGGGCGCTTTGGACAAGTAGTTTCACGTCTGCTTAAAGCCAGCGGCTATGAATCAACCCAGTTGGATCATGACGCAGGTCAGATAGAACTTGCCGGCCGTTTTGGCAATAAAGTGTTTTATGGCGACGCGGCCAATGTTGAGTTGTTGAGGTCAGCCGGTGCTGAAAACGCGCGCTTATTGGTCATCGCCATTGACGAACGTCAGAAGGCCATAAATATGATCCAAAGTGCCCGGATGCAATTCCCCGGGCTGAAAATCCTGGTCCGTGCCTTTGATCGCACACATGCCTACGAGTTAATCCACGCCGGCGCAGATTTTATCACCCGTGAAACATTCGGGTCGGCACTTGCGATGGGTGAAGAGGCGCTAAGACTATTGGGTCACAGTGATGAACGGGCAAAACGCATGGCCGCGAGATTCGGTAAACATGATACCGAAGATATGCACAAGCTTTCGGAAGTATGGGGAGATGACCACGAATACGGCCAACATCTTCGTCAGAACCTCGAAGACCTCGAACAGGTTCTTAAGGCCGATTTGGAGACATCAGAAAACTGAAGCCGTATGCTGCCCGGATCAGAACTCAAGGAGTCATTGATCCGGACATCACTTGATTTCAGCGTTGGTAATGATCGACGATGACCTGTGCGACACAAGTTGTGAGTTTGCGTGCAAATGGAATATGCAAAAACTCGTTCGGTCCATGTGCGTTGGATTTCGGGCCGAGCACACCGGTGATCATGAACTGTGCTTCGGGGAAAAAATCACCCAGCATGGCCATGAATGGAATCGTTCCGCCTTCACCCATATACATCACGCCACGGCCGTAGCTGGCCTGCGATCCTTTTTCCAGTGAAGCATGCAACCAGGGTGCTATTTCCGGTGCGTTCCAGCCGGTTGCCGCGTGATCAGGCTCGAAGCTGACTTTTGCGTTGGAAGGCGGATCGGCTTCAAGTGCCTCCTTCAGGACTTCACTTGCCGTTTCCCCATCCACGGTTGCCGGTAATCGCATTGAAAGTTTCAATGCCGTATAAGGCCGCAGCACGTTACCGGCCGAATCCAGCTCGGGCATACCGCCAATACCGGTATACGATAAAGCCGGGCGCCAGGTGCGATTCAGAATGCGTTCCACATTGTTGGCCGCCATGGGTTCGACGCCGTCGGTAAATGGATAGGCCTGCCAGATGCTATCGCCGAGCGCTTCGGCCATGGCCCGGGTTTGCTCCATCCGCTGTTCCGGAATCGGCGCGTACAGGTCCTTCAATATGACCGTACCGGTTTTTTCGTCTTCGAGTCTGCTCACCAGTTGCCGCAGGATACGGAAGCTGGAAGGTACAACACCCGATGCATAACCGGAATGGACACCTTCGTTCAGCACATCGGCACGCAAGGTGCCGGCAGCCATACCGCGCAGCGAGACCGTCAGCCAAAGCTGCTCATAATTGCCGGCGCCGGAATCCAGGCAGATCACCAGTGAGGGTGTGCCAATTTGTTCCTTCAGATGGTCGATATAAAACGGCAGGTCATAGCTGCCGGACTCTTCACAGGCTTCAATAATGACCACGATACGTGCATGCGGCAGACCCTGTTTCTGCACCGCCATGATGGCGGCCAGTGAGCTGTATGCAGCATAACCGTCGTCCGCACCACCGCGGCCGTAGAGCTTTCCATCCTTGATAACGGGAATCCAGGGGCCCAGGCCATCGGCCCAACCGGTCATTTCTGGTTGTTTGTCCAGGTGGCCGTACATCAGGATGGTGTCGTCTGCATCAACATCGCCCTGGGCAGGTATTTCCACGAATATCAATGGAGTGCGGCCTTCCAGCCGGACGATATCCAGGCTCATGCCCTTGACGTCCTGTGCCTTGCACCAGCTGAAAATTTGCTGAACGGCGTCTTCCATGTAGCCATGCTCAAGCCAGTCAGCGTCAAAGTGCGGTGATTTGTTGGGAATCTTGATGTATTCCACCAGTTCGGGAACGATGGAGTCCATCCACATTTCATCAATAAAATTCTGCGCTAGTTTTTGATCCATGGGTTCGGCCTTGTATTAAATTATGTTATTCAACTGATTATCGCACGCCAACGGATGTTGTTGTAAAGGTGATCTGCGAGAATGCGGTTGTGTGCGGGCAGTGGTATGCTTGCCGTACTTTTGCCACGGGGGGCATTCGTGGTAACACAAAAACAATCACTCAAAACAGATTTGGAGCTTCAAACGTGACCAATCAAACAAATGGTGCTGGCCACCTGCAAACGGGATTGCCTGAAAATGATTTTCTGGGTCATCCGGTAGCCTTGTGGCAATTATTCAATATCGAGATGTGGGAACGCTTTGCCTATTACGGCATGCGGGCTGTATTAGCGGTTTATGTTGCCACCACATTCTTTGCACATCTGGGGGCAGGGGCTAACGCTGAGGCCAGTCTCGTCTATGGTGGTTATACCGCATTGGTATACGCGACCGGTATTGCCGGTGGCTATGTGGCCGACCGCATCCTTGGTTATCAGAGATCAATTCTGCTCGGTGCCATTATCATGGCGGCGGGCTTGATGGTGTTATTGATTGAAGACATTACCTGGTTCCTGGTCGGTCTTTCGCTGATCGTTTCAGGTAACGGACTTTTCAAGCCCAATATTTCGACAATGATTGGTAAATTGTATGCACCTGATGATATTCGGCGTGATTCAGGTTTTACCATTTTCTATATGGGTATTAATCTGGGCGCGATGATAGCGCCTATCGTTACAGCGTCGTGGATCGGTGCGACCTGGGGTCTTAAGTGGGGCTTCTTTGCAGCGGGAATTGGCATGATCCTGTCGACCTTGTTCCTCGAGGTTGCCAAAAAGTCTCTCGGTAATGTTGGCCTGCCGGAGAAAGACAAGGAAGGCTGGGGCCGGTTTTTTGCGGTTGGTGCAGCCGCCATGGTATTGGCGGGAATCGTCTACTTCCTGCTATCTGAAAGCACCATTCTTGGTTATTTGCTGATTGCCATCATGTTGGCACTCATCGCCTATTTTGTCATTGCAGGCATCAGGTCGAAGAACAAGGTGCAGCTACATCGATACATCGCCATGATCATCCTGTTTGCCGCCAACGCCTGTTTCTGGGCCTTGTTTGAACAAGCCGGCAGCTCGCTTAATTTCTTTGCCCGCGAGTTTGTGACACCGATGTACGGCACCATGGAAACCTGGCAGGCCGGTGGTTTTGGTGTTTTCCAGTCCCTTAACCCGCTTTATATCCTGATTTTTGCACCGGTATTTGCCATGTTGTGGCCGAAGCTGGACCTGATGAAAATGAACCCGTCTATTCCACGTAAATTTGCGCTGGGTTTGATCCAGGTTGCTTTGGGTTTCTACCTGCTCGTATTTGCGATTGGCAATATGACAAACGCTGCCGGTCTTGTACCCTGGATTTTCCTGGCCATGACCTACCTGTTACACACCACGGGTGAACTGTGTCTGTCACCGATCGGTCTCAGCATGGTGACCAAGCTGGCCGATGAAAAAGAGGTTGGTCTTGCCATGGGCGGCTGGTTCCTGTCAATTGCCATGGCACAGTACGTGGCAGGCATCATCGCTGCGCTTGCATCCGGCGGCACCAATAGTGGTGGGCACGGCGAAGAAACCGTTGCAGCAACCATCACGCAATACTCGGGTGTTTACATGCAACTGTTCTGGATCGGTCTGGTTGTCGGTGTTATTTACCTGGTACTTGCACCCTTGATTAATAAGCTGATGCATGGCGTAAAGTAGGCCTGTTTGAAGAGTTGGAAAAGCCCCGGTAAAGACCGGGGTTTTTTGTCTTTAAGCCCTGCAACCGAGATGACAAAAACACTTTGCTGGTAACTGACCCTTAAAACCTGTTATAACTAAACTGGCAGTAATGATATTTGTCGGCATACTAGTGGGGTATGAGATGGATAATTCCGACTGGAAGGAAATGAAACAAAGCGCTTTTGAGGCCTTCAAAAGTGACGGCAAGATGAGTGTCCAGAAACTAGAAAAGATCGTTGATATCGGCCTTGCTGATGGTCATTTTGACGATAACGAAAAGGAAGTTCTGGTCAACATCATTTCAAATTTGACCGGCGCAGAAATGACTGACGTAATGTGGCTAAAGGTCGATGAGTTAATCCACAAGTTCGATCTGCACGGCGACAGTGAAGCCTTTATAGAACACCTCGAGGACGAGCACGACTTCTAGAAGGTGGCGTTCCGTTGCTCTCCGATCGCTGCCTGCGGTCTTCAGGCGGTTATTTGCCTTATTCTCTGTTATCACGCTTACAGGTCTTCACCTGTTAAGATGGCCGCTTCATTTTCTCCGGAATCACAATATGACAAGTTTTCTTACGCGAGCACTTTTATCGCTGACCTGCTTCACCCTGCTTGGTCTTACTGCCTGTAACAAAGTTGAAGAGCCTAAGCCCCCGGTGAAACCGCAGGTGGAGGTTGAACAGCCAGAGACCTGGGAGAAATTTGTCACACGACAAATCGAAGCGCATATCGAGGCTCACCCGCAATGGGCAGTGGTACAGGGACGCCATGAGTTTGACGGACAACTCCCGGACTGGAGTCGAGCGGGTATTGAGAAGGAAATTGCACGTCTGCACCAGGTGCGTGACGAGGCCATGGCCTTTGCCGATGACCAGATGAGTGCAGAGCAACTGTACCAGCGCGAATATCTCATTTCGCGTGTAGACCAGGATCTCTTTTGGATTGAAAAGGCGCAGTCACCCTTTCGCAACCCCGGGTTTTACTTTGGCTGGATGGGTGACTCCCTGGATCCCAGTCCCTATATCACGCTGGATTACGCTTCACTCGAGCAGCGTATGCGTTCCTTCACCCTCTATTTGAAGAACGTGCCAAAGGCGGTTTCTCAAATTCGGGAAAACCTCTCAATGCCGATGCCACGTACCTGGCTGCAATTCGGAATAGACGGATTCGGTGGTTATGCTGATTATTTCCGTGATGATGTACCCACTGTATGGGCGGCTGTTGAAGACGAAACCCTGCAAAAGGAGTTCGCCACCGCAAATGCCGATGCCATCGACGCGATGCAGGGTATCACCGAATGGCTGAAATCCAATATGCCGAACGCAACTGAAGACTTTGCTCTTGGTCCCGATCTTTTCAGGGAGATGTTGTGGGATACCGAACGCGTTGATACATCTCTTGAAGAACTTGAGGCCATCGGCCGGGCTGATATGGCACGTAACCTTCAGGATCTGAATGATGCCTGTGCCGAATTTGCAGCGGGTCTCAGTGTCCAGGATTGCTTTGCAAAGATGTCCGGAAACAAACCGAAAGACGGTTCGGTTGATGGCGCACGGCAGCAATTAGAAGAAACACGCAAATTTATCGTACAGGAGGATCTGGTCAGTATTCCCGGCACCGAGGAGGCAATGGTTGACGAGGCGCCACCCTATCAGCGTTCCAATTTCGCATTTATCAATATTCCAGGCCCGTGGGAAAAGAACCAGCCGTCCGTCTATTACATCTCACCACCGAATCCGGCCTGGTCCGAACAGGTGCAGGCTGATTATATTGCCGGTGAAGCAGATCTTTTATTCACCTCGGTACACGAGGTCTGGCCCGGTCATTTTCTGAATTTTCTCCACGCCAACCGCGCGGCATTTTTCTATGGCCGGGTTTTTGTCGGCTATGCCTTTGCTGAAGGTTGGGCGCATTACACCGAAGAGATGATGATCGAGGCTGGATTTCGTACGGGTGACCCCGAAACGCGAATCGGCCAGATCAGCAACGCCCTGTTAAGAAATGCTCGTTTCCTGTCGACCATTGGATTGCATACCAAGGGCTGGTCGGTTGAAGACTCAAAGCGGTTTTTCATGGAAGAAGGTTTCCAGGCCGAAGGCACGGCCATACAGCAAGCCGCACGCGGCACCTATGATCCGGCCTATTTGAATTACACCATGGGTAAACTGATGATCAAGCGCTTACGTGATGACTGGGCAGCAACACGTGGCGGCAGAACCGCCTGGCGTGAGTTTCATGATAAGTTTCTGAGTTACGGCGGTCCGCCAATTCCGCTGGTTCGTCAGCAGATGATGGGTGAGAAAAAGCCCGAGGCGTTATTTCCGGTTCATTGAATAGAAAATAGACGGGATTAGGGGCTCGTTACTTGCCTGGGCGCCAAGGTCGTATGGTGACTTGTTTCAGGACATGCCGTGAACCCACCATGGGCGCGCGGGCTCGACGTCCTGTCTCGCACGGTCCTGAAACAAGTCACCACACCCCCTTGGCTATGTGGGTAATGAAAGTCCAACGGTTCCTGGCAGATAGGCACGGCATTCGACTGAAGCTGGAGTGGGTAGTTACTAACAGGACCGTTACACGGTCTCACCTTGTCCTGAACATAGATTTACGAACTCTGTGCTCCGTGCCACGCTGCCAGTATTTCCGCCTGACGCTCCGGAGATAGACCCGTTTTGAGTTTCGCCGTTCTTTCCTCTGGTAATGTTGACCACCACGCCCAGGTGTCTTTGATAGACTCGGACAGCGGCCGGGCTTTAAGACCCTTGGAAGCAGCCAGCCCCGCATTCACTTGCCAGACGCCGGCGTAATCTGCGTCATCACCTACCCACAGTGGTAAACCGCCACTTTCCTCCAGTTTTTGCTTTTTCAGGAAGTCTGTTGGGACCCAGGTCAGCTTCAGGTCAGGGTTGAGTTCGTCACGGCACATGTTGAGTACGTCACCAAATGTATAGAGCCCCGCAGGGTTGGTAGAGTTGAACGGTCCGACCAGTTTTTGATCAATGCAGTGAACCACCCAGTCCGCCAGGTCCCGGGCATCGATGGTCTGCATGGGGGCGTCTGCGTTACCCGGCGCCAGCATTTCGTCACTCTTCGCTGCCATGACCGGCCAGTAGGTGAAGCGGTCTGATTTGTCACCGGGTCCGATAATCAACCCGCAACGAACCTTGGTAACCCGCCCCGGCAAGGCGTTTTCCGCCTGCTCCTCGCAGCGTACCTTTAAGGCACCGTACCACTTGCTGATATCTTCGGACTCAGGGTCTTCATCCATTTGCGCCAGTGGCGATTGTTCGGTGATTCCGGCTTGTGAAAAGCTGGCATAAACTGAAATTGTTGAAATAAATACATACTGTTTCACCTTATCGGTATCAACGGCGCTCATCAGCATGTCCACCGCGCGTGGGATATAGCAGGATGAATCCACGATCAGGTCCCAGTCGTGCCCGGACACTTGCTTGATATCATCCGTAAGCCGGTCGCCTTTGATTTTAGCCAGGTCAGGAAACAGGTGCGGGTTGGACTTTCCCCTGTTAAACAGGGTGACGTCGTACCCGGCAGCTACCAGTGCACGAACCATGTGCGGGCCGATAAACCCGGTTCCTCCCATGAATAGCACCTTCATTTTCTTTCCTCCTGCATCGCCAAGCACGTCGAAGGGAAGGCTTGCTGCAATACCGGCAGTGCCGATTGCCTTGACCAGGGTTCTTCTTTTCATTTTCAGCTCCGAATTATTCAAAAATTAATTTTCTCGCCATCCAGGTACCACAGCTTGTATGGCCGGTGTTTCCCATTCGCTTGTCGAGGTATTTGAAACCGTGTTTGCCATACAGACGCCGGGCCTGTTCCATGTTGTCCATGGTTTCCAGGTAACAATGCCGAAAACCGGCTTTGGCAGCATCTTCGAGACACAGATTCAGAAGTTGAGTGCCCACACCCAGTCCCCGTAGTTCGGACTTGAAATACATTTTGCGTAATTCACAGGTGTCTTCTTCGGCGCCCGTCAATGGGCCAAACCCGCCACAGCCCAAAACCAGGCCATCAAGTTCTACCACGAAAAATGCATGGCGTTCCGGCGCGTAAGCACTGTGCATATTTTCCACTTCAGAATCATTAATTGAGTAACCACAACCAACTGCCTGGAACTCTGTCATCACCAGGCGGATGATATCCGCAACCACGGCATTATCATTTTTCTCGATAAGCCTGATCTGCACATTCGCTTTGCGCTTTCTCTGATTCATTGATCGGGTTCCTGACTACCAGCTTAAAATATGCTTTATCTTAAATTAAAAAATAGGTTTTAAACCTCTTTGGCTCTTATCGCATCAAATGCACTGTATACATTACTATAGACAATTCAGAGGAAACTCATCATGAAATCCAGAATATTTGTTTTCGCTATTGCTTTGCTGGCCAGCGTCAGCCTATTTGCAAGCGTGACAGAAGAAGAAACATTCTCCTACAAGCTTAACGATGGCGGTCGTATCAGTATTTCCAATGTGAATGGCTCAATTGTCATTACTGGCGAAAGTGGTGACAGTGTTGAGATTATTGCCATCAAGAAAGCGGATAATCAGAAAAATCTGGATAAAATTGAAATTGAAATTTCCCACTCCGACGATGAAATTACTGTGGAAACAGAGCTTGGGGAATCAGGTCACTGGTATTCCCGGGGCAGCAATAGCGGTTCAGTCAAATATGAAGTTATCGTTCCGGAGGGTACCGAGCTTGATTCTGTTGAAACCGTCAATGGTAATGTGAACATCTCTGGTGTGTTCGGCAAGGTTGTTGCCGAATCGGTCAATGGTGATCTTGATATCAGTGATTTGGCGGGGGATGTAGGCCTGTCAACGGTCAATGGCAGCATTGATGCGGTTTTTAAGATGCTTGAAGATGAACAACGTGTGAAAGCCGAAACCGTCAATGGACGTATAACGATCAAGTTACCTGAAAATGCAGATGTCGAAATTAGCGCCGATACACTCAATGGCGGTATTCATGCCAGTGATTTCGATCTGGATGTAGAGAAAGGCTTTGTCGGTAGTGATCTAAATGGAAAAATCGGCAATGGCAGTGCCAGGCTGAACATAGACACTGTCAACGGCGCGATCAAGATACGAAAAAACTGACCAGTCACGCAATTCAAACCAAAACCGGCAGGTTCTCCTGCCGGTTTTTTTGTGGCCGCAAATGAATCCGGCTGTCGCGGGCAGTCTTTCAGCCCCATCACCGGGTTGCCACGCGTGACAACCCGATACAAATTGTTATTGTAAAACCATTCTTCAAAAGACTATACTGGTGCTGATATATCAGAAGTATATTAACCAATCAGGATGAAAATATAAATGAATACAGATAGATGGCAGGGTGTGTATCCGGCAGTAACGACCAAGTTCAAGGCCGATATGAGCCTCGATCTGGATGCAATGGCCAAACACCTGGAGTTTCAGCTGGAAGCGGGTGTACATGGTGTGATTATTCTTGGCTCATTGGGTGAAAACCCGACTTTGAATATGCATGAAAAGCTTCAGTTGACCGAGTTTTTTATCAAGCAGGTCAATGGCCGTGTTCCTCTGTTGGCTTGTATCGCCGAATCCGATACCCGCCAGGCTTGCTATTTCGCGAGTCGTGCAGAGGCCATGGGTATCGATGGTTTCATGTTGTTACCCCCGATGCGCTATCCCAGTGATCAAAGCGAAACCATGAGCTACCTGCAGGAGGTTGCCGCGGCCTCAGATGTACCGATCATGCTGTACAACAACCCGGTGGCCTATGGCACTGATCTGAGCCCTGCTGATTTCAAGGCGCTGGCAATCAACCCCAAATTTGTCGCCATCAAGGAATCCTCGGCCAATACCCGCCGGGTTCCGGAAATCCGGCGCAGAACCGGTGACCGCTATGCCATCTTTTGCGGTGTTGACGATCTGGCTTACGAGTGTTTTTCTCTGGGCGCCGTCGGATGGGTGGCTGGCCTGGTAGTGGCGTTCCCGAGAGAAACGGTAGGTCTCTACGATTTAATGTGCGCCGGTGAATGGGCCGAGGCCAGGCAGCTTTATGAGTGGTTCTTACCCCTGTTGAGCCTGGATATCGGTCCAAAGTTTGTTCAGCAGATCAAGTTGGTTGAGGAAATTGTGGGTGTTGGGTCCGCACGCGTGCGTTCGCCAAGGCTGGCTTTAAATGAATCGGAAACCCGCCACGTGCGTCAGGTGGTAGAACAGGCACTGGCGAACCGGCCGGTGGTATGAACATTGCTCCCGGGCTGTCATCTGAGCACGGCAGCCTGGCCGAGCGGGCCTATCGCTTGCTTGAAGAGCAGTTGGTCACACTCAAACTCGCACCTGGTGAACTGGTAGCCGAAAAAGACCTGATGAACAAGGCAGGTATAGGTCGTACACCGGTGAGGGAGGCGATTCAGAAGCTGTCGGCGGAAGGGTTGTTACAGGTGTTGCCACGTAAGGGTTTGATGGTTACGCCATTGCGGCGATCGGATCTGAGCCAGATCATAGAGGCCCGGCGGGTGATGGAGCGGTTATTGGTGGTAAAGGCGACCGAACGTGCAACACCCGATCAGCGCCAGGCAATAAAGATTCTGGGCTCGCAGATAGAGGCTGCGGGCACTGATCTGGAAGCTTTCTTTCGTCTTGATCAGCGTCTGAACGAGTTGCTGGACGCAGCGTGTAGCAATCGTTTCCTGGTGGATGCACTCACTGCAATGCATGCCCAGTGCAGGCGTTTATGGTACCTGCACCGCAAACAATTGAACCTACCTCGTGCTGCACAACTCCATGGCGGACTTGCCAGGGCGGTGGCTGACGGAAATGTTGCTGGTGCGATAAGGGCTTTGGATGAGATCATTGTGACTCTGGAGGAGTTGCTGAATGAGCTGGATGTGTTGAGCTGAAATGAAAGCGCATTGTGTCGTCATCGGTGCCGGTATCATAGGCAGTAGTTGTGCCTGGCATCTGCAGCGTAAGGGTCTGCAGGTGACACTGGTAGACCCGGAGTTGCCGGGTCAATCATGCAGCTACGGTAGTGCGTCGTGTATCGCAACTTCCGGTGTTGTACCCGCCTCCTGGCCGGGCCTGGTGAAAAAGGTGCCTGGCTGGTTGCTGGACCCCCTGGGTCCGGTGAGTGTCCGGCCCGGGGATTTACCGGCCCTGATACCCTGGTTATGGAAATTCTGGCGTGTCTGCAACATGCAAAAGGTCGAGGAGATAGCCGGTGCACAGGCCTTGCTGATGCACAGGGTTCCCGGGGATTTCGATGCCATTCTTGATGCAACGGGGTCAAGCTACCTGAAGCGGTCTCCGGGCGCCATACACGTGTACGATACTGAAAAGGAATACCTTGCCGGTCAATGGCAGTTTGACCTGATCAAGCGGCTGGGTTTTGATAGCCACCGCCTCGGTCCAGACGACCTCAAATCCATGGTGCCGGAACTGAAACTGGAAAAAGGTGTGGCCTTGTTAATGCCCCAATGGCATCACCTGGTGGATCCGGCCAGGGTCACAGCACGTATCGCGGAAGACTGTTTTCACAACGGTGGCCACTGGATTCAGGATCGGGTCACCCAAGTCAGTGCACACGAGACCGGTGTGAGTATTCAAACGAAATCGGGAAACACCGTTGAGGCGGATCAGGTGGTGGTTGCTGCAGGCGCGTGGTCCAATTTAATTGCCGGGCAACTCGATTACACGGTGCCTTTGATTGCAGAACGCGGGTATCACTCTCAGATCAGCAACCCGGGTGTCGAGCTTGATCATCCTGTCATGTCACTCAGCCGTCACTTTGTCATGACCCCGTTGCAGGAGGGTCTGAGGCTGGCCGGGACGGCCGAATTTGCGGCACTGGATGCAAAGCCCGATTTCAGACGTGCTAAAGTTCTGCTGAAACAGGCCCGTTACTATCTTGATGGACTAGAAACCAGTGATGTGACCGAGTGGATGGGACAACGTCCGGCAATGCCGGATTCACTGCCGGTTATTTCCGGGTCACCCGGCCATTCAAATGTGTTTTATGCATTTGGTCACGGTCATTACGGATTAACCCAGGGCCCCACGACTGGGCATATCATTGCCGACATGGTTGTCGGTACCGAATTGAAGCTCGACATGTCCGCTTTTCGTTTTGATCGGTTTGTTTAGGAACCTCTGATCTATCCATGAAAAAACCAGCCGCAACAACCTTTCATTGTATTGACGCGCATACCTGCGGCAACCCGGTACGCGTGGTCACCCGCGGAGCTCCGCATCTGGATGGTGAGACCATGCTGGACCGGCGTGAGCACTTTATACGCGAGTTTGACTGGATACGCACTGCCTTGATGCTGGAACCGCGTGGGCACGCAATGATGTCCGGTAGTATGTTGTATCCCAGTTCCCGTGACGATTGCGACACCGGTGTCTTGTACATCGAGACCTCTGGATGCCTGGCCATGTGTGGTCATGGCACCATTGGTACCGTGACCATCGCCATTGAAAAAGGTCTGGTAAAGCCACGAATTGAAGGCGAATTACACCTTGAGACTCCGGCCGGCAAGGTGGTGGCAAGCTATACGGAGGAAGGCGGCCGGGTGAAAACGGTCAAGTTGGTGAATGTACCCTCTTACCTGCATGCACAAGACCTCGGCGTGGAATGCCCGGAGTTGGGTGGGGAGCTCAAAGTGGATGTGGCTTACGGTGGTAATTTCTATGCCATTGTTGACCCGCAAACCCACTATCGTGACCTTGAAGATCTTTCCGCCAGTGACATCCTGCGTATCAGTCCGCTTCTGCGCGAACGTCTGAATGCGAAATACAGTTTCATACACCCTGAAGACCCGCGTATCTGCTCGCTTTCACACCTGGAATGGACGGGTAAACCAAAGGAAGTGGGGTCAGATGCCAGGAATGCGGTTTTTTATGGTGACCAGGCCATCGACCGTTCGCCCTGTGGTACCGGTACTTCGGCGCGAATGGCGCAACTGGTGGCACGCGGCAAGCTGGCCAAGGGTGAGAAGTTTGTCCACGAAAGTTACATCGGCAGCCAGTTTACCGGTTGTGTTGAGGATATTACGCGTGTCGGTGATTACCCTGCCATCATTCCATCGATTGAAGGCTGGGCACGGATTTACGGTGAAAACAGCATCACGGTGGATCCACAAGACGACCCCTACTGGCAAGGGTTCATTGTTTCCTGAGAATTTGGAAAGGTTGATCTAATGAAAAAACTCATTCTCCTGCTCGCGATCTGCCTCTCATTCAATGCCCTCGCAGGTGAGGACAGTGAAATGTTCCAGGCCTTGTATAAAAAGGAATGGGAATTTCGGGCCAATGAATTTCCGTACCTGGCACATGA
Source organism: Lysobacterales bacterium (assembly GCA_033791845.1). Taxonomy (GTDB): domain Bacteria; phylum Pseudomonadota; class Gammaproteobacteria; order Xanthomonadales; family SZUA-36; genus SZUA-36. The sequence goes on from JASJFX010000041.1 coordinate 27,223, forward strand.
GAATGGCAGCAAGGAAAAAGCCCACCTGATAACGCATGTCAGTGAAAAGGACCAGCTCAGACGTTATGAGTACTGGAAACAGATCAGGTTTGAATTGGCCGCGATCTCCTGCGACAAACTCGAGCGTGAAGAATGCATCAACTACCGCATGTTCGAACGGCAGATTCACCAGTTTCTGGCGAACTATGAAACCAAGGCTTACCTGATACCGTTCAACAGCGATTCGGGGTTTTACATGTCGTGGACCCGTTGGGGAGACGATAGCGACATAATTTCCGCTGAAGACTACCGTGACTACCTTTCACGGCTTAAGGCACTACCCATTGTCATGGATGAATACATCGCATTGATGCGCGAAGGTCTGCGTACCGGTATGACCCAACCACGTGTGATTCTTGCCGGGCGTGAAGAGCCGATCAGAAAACAGCTGGTGGAGAGTCCGGAGCAGAGTTCTTTTTTCAAACCATTTTTACATATGGACGAAGACATCAGTGGCGAAGAAAGACAGGCCCTGATGGCACAGGCACGCACTGCTGTTATGAAGGGTGTTGTACCGGCATATGAGCGTCTGCTCGATTTTTTTGAGGACGAGTATTTTGCCAATGCGCGAACCACGCTGGGTGCGTCCAGCCTGCCGCAAGGCAAGCGTTTTTACGATGAGCAAATTTACCTTTATGCAACGGTAGATATGACCGCGCAAGAGATACATCAACTCGGTTTGTCCGAGGTTGCCCGGATACGTGCCGAAATGGAAAGCATCATCAAGGATCTTGAGTTTGAGGGTGACTTCGCAGCCTTTATCCAATTTTTACGCACGGATCCGCAGTTTTATGCAAAAACCCCGCGGGAACTACTGGCAGAGGCTTCCTACTTTGCCAAGAAAATCGATGGCCGTTTGCCACAGCTCTTCGGAAAACTGCCACGTCAGCCTTATGGCGTAGCACCGGTGCCGGATAATATTGCGCCATTTTACACCGCCGGGCGTTACGTGGGATCACCATTGACTGCTCATAAAGGCGGCTACTACTGGGTCAATACCTACGCGCTGGAAAGCCGGACGCTTTACACACTGCCGGCATTGACTTTGCACGAGGCCATGCCGGGTCACCATCTGCAGATTGCGCTCGCCATGGAGCAGGGTGAACAACCGGACTTCAGACGCAATGACTATATTTCGGCCTATGGTGAGGGCTGGGCGCTCTATGCTGAAAAGCTCGGTATTGAAATGAATATTTACGAAACACCCTACCAGGAATTCGGTCGCCTGACCTACGAGATGTGGCGGGCCTGCCGCCTGGTCATCGATACAGGCATTCATGCCAAGGGTTGGAGCAGGCAACAGGCGCTGGATTACCTGGCTGGTAATACCGCACTGTCAATTCACGAGATTACCACTGAAATTGATCGATATATTTCCTGGCCGGCACAGGCATTGAGTTACAAACTGGGTGAATACACCATCTGGCAGTTGCGCCGTGAAGCTGAAAGTCGCCTGGGCGCGGATTTTGACCTGCGTGATTTCCATGACTTCATTCTGGCACTGGGTTCCGTTCCGCTGGAAATATTGAAAGACGAGATCAAGCGCTGGGTCACTGAACAGGAGGCGCCCTGACTCGTAGTCAGGCTGCTCCTCATGATCTGAACTTTTGAACCGCTCCTGAATAATGATTGGAGGAATGAAACAATGAAACTGAAATCAGAATCCTATCCGGAAAAAATCCGGCGTATTGCCCATGACCTGGGTCGATTGCGGAATCAATATGACGTGGTTCAATCCATTGAAAAGCTTCATATGGTCGCAAACGAACTGGAACGAAAACTAAAGAAATTACCTCTCAACAAGAGCTGAAACCGGGTTACTTATCTTTGTTTCAGATGTTCACCTGATCAGCCACATCACGAACAGTACCCAGCCGATTATCAGCACCGGACCCAGTAAGCCGATCAAAATACCGCCGGGACGCAGGTCACTCGTCTGGAGTTCACCCGTGCTGTAGGCAATTGCATTAGGTGGAGTTGATACCGGTAACAGGAGTGCGCAAGAGGCACTCAGACCGAGTATCAGGCACATTTCCAGTTCACGTCCGGGTAACAGGGCCACTGCCACCGGCAGAACGATGGAAACGGTCGCCGTATTACTCATGACATTCGATAACATGATGGTGATCAGGGCCAGCCCTGCAAACACCACGACATCCATATTCAAGCCGGTAAGAAACCCCAAATGGGAAGCAAAATTTTCGGCCAAACCGGAATCCACGACAGCCGACCCCAGGGATAGACCCCCGGCCACCAGCATCAGTGTGTCCCAGGGCAACCTGCGCACATGGGCTGCACCCATCACCTGGGTCATGGTCAGGCCAACGATGGGAATCAGGGAAATAGCGACTATGTGAATACCGTGAAAAGGAGTGGTCATCCATAATGCCACGGTCGTCAGCGATATGACTGAAACAATGATGCGGTCGCGTTTCTCGGGCAGTTCGGGTTTTTCCAGCGAGTTCAAATCAAGCTTGATATCAGCCAGACTGGTTGGATAGCGCTTCACCAGAAAAAACCAGGCAATGACAACCAGTGTAATCGCAATCGGGACACCCAAAGCCATCCACTCGAGGAAGTTAATGGGCGCGCCGGCTTCCGCCGCCACACCTGCGGCGATCGCATTAGGGGCACTACCGATAATCGTACCCATGCCACCCACCGAAGCCGCCACCGGTATTGCAATCAACAGGGCCTTTGAGAAGGGTTCCTGACCACCCATTTGACGGACCAGTGGCAAAACCGCACCAACCATCAGAACGGCAGTGGAGGTGTTAGAGATAAACATGGATGCCACGGCACTGGTTAACATGATGGCCAGCAGAACACGATCGGGGCGGGAACCGGCGGGCTTGATAGCAAAGGCGAAAAGCTGCCGGTCCAGGCCCGTCCTGGACAAACCCTCCGCCATGAAAAAACCACCTAACATCAACCAGATAACAGGACTCGACCAGGTATTCAGGTAGGGGTTTACATCCCACGGCTCGGGCATTAGCAAGGGGGTTCCCAGCGCGAAAACCAGGTAACCCATTATTAACAGGCCGACCGCGAATGCGGGCACCGCCTCGGTGATCCATAGCCCGACAGCAACCAGGAACAACAACAAAACAGCCCGCTGCTCGGGAGGCAGGGTTACGGTAACTGTATTCCAGATCGCGACTGCCGCAAGCGTAACGGCGACAAATAACAGAACCCGTCTTAGTGCAAACCTCTTTCCGGGCTGAAGAATGCGGGATGCAGCACGGCGACTGTCACGATAGCCAATTTTTCTCGATAATTTATTGTCTTTCTTTGACACCCGTAAGTCCTGTTCTGATTGACCCATGCAGGGCTATATTTTGCTGCTTATTCCGCTGAAACGCTGTCCAGTGAAGCTTCACGAATGGCGCGGAACTCGTTGCCTTCATACCACTCGGGCCATCCATCACCATTGGCGACCTGGTGGCCGATGCGGAAATACAACTGCAGGTCTTCTACTGCAGCGTCAAGATCCCAGTCATCCTGAATTTCATCACCCGGTGCATGATAGCGCTCGGCAATGTACTCGGCATTGCGTTGTTTTACATACTCGGCACCATGCTCGCGGTCGGTCGTGCCGCCTTTCGCATACAGGATCGGAACACCGTTCTTGGCGAAGTTGAAGTGATCCGAACGGTAATAAGAGCCTTTTTCCGGTGTGGCTTCCGGGGTGAGGGTGCGGCCCGATTCTCTCGCCACACCTGCCAGGATATCCTCCATTTCCGAGCCGCCATAGCCGACAACCACTATGTCACTCATCTTACCCCTGAAATTGAGCCCATCCATGTTGATTCCGCCAACGGTCTTATTCATCCGGTACGCCGGTTTGGCAACGTAAGCCTTCGAACCCAACAAGCCGGATTCCTCGGCCGTGACGGCGAGAAAGCCAACGGTTCTGCGTGGCGCATCCGGGGTGTTAGCCCATGCCTCGGCGACTTCCAGTAAGCCGGCTGTGCCGCTGGCATTGTCTTCAGCACCGTTGTAGATGAAATCACCTTCCTCGCCATCTTCATGGGCCGTGGTGCCCAGGTGGTCCCAGTGCGCCATGTAAATGAACAGTTCATCCGCGGCTTCAGTGCCGGTGCGCACGGCCCCCACGTTGTAGGATTCGGCAAAGGTTATGGTGTTTTCAATGGATACGCTGGCATTTAGGCCCAGTGGAATGGGTGTGATTGAGCCTTTTGCAGCCTGGGCTTCCAGTGCTTTCAAATCCTGTCCGCCACGTGCCAGTATTTCCTCGGCTACAGGGTATTGTAACCAGCCCTCCACCTTGACGTGGTGCATGTTGTTATTATCTGACGCCAGGTGAAACTGTGGACCCTGACTGCCGTCCTCGATGACATTCCAGCCATAGGCCGCTGCGCCGGTTTCATGGACGATCAGTATTCCGGCCGCACCCTGGCGGGCAGCCTCTTCGTATTTATAGGTCCAGCGGCCATAGTAGGTCATTGAATTGCCATTGAATAATTCCGGGTTCTTGGTTGCATAACCGGGGTCATTGACTAAGACAATCACGGTTTTGCCGGTCACGTCCAGGCCAGCGTAATCATTCCATCCATATTCGGGTGCAATAATTCCGTAACCCGCCCATACCAGCTCACTATTTTCCAGCCCGGTTTTCTCAACCACTTGGGTTGTCCAGACGGCTGATTCCGGTCCGTTGGCGTAAGACAGTACCGGCTTACCTTCAACATCTGAAACACCCAGTGTTAAATCACCCCTGGCTTCAATTGCGACCAACGGTACCGGTTGCCGGTAGCTGTCTCCGAACATGGGGTCAAGACCCATTTCCCTGAACTGTGCTTCCAGGTAGTCGAGCGTTAATTTCTCTCCCTCTGACATGGGTGCGCGACCGCCAAATTCATCCGATGAGAGGGTACTGATGCGCTGCAGCAGTCCTTCGGTTTCCATCAGCTCGATGGGGTCACCTGCAACGACGGCCATTGCTGTTTCTGCAGTTGGTTTAGCGTCGCTTACAACGGTGGGCTGTTCCGCTGGCTCACAGCCAATAAGAAGCACCAATAATAGAAAACTGACAAGCGTGGTTCGCAGGTTCACAGCAGACTCCGGCAGGGGATGAATAAGCCGAGCAACTTACGCGCTAATCTACTTGTTTTCAAGCGAAAATATTTAATCCATATAGACCGGTCTTGATGGTGTATTAGCTGATTCTTCGTTTGGGTAGCCAAGGTCGTGTAACTCGTTACGCACCATGTCTTGATCCATACATCATTTTTAAGCATAACATCTGATGAATGGTTTTCTATCAGGGTGCCAAGGCCGCACAGTACCTTGCTTCAGGACACGCTGTGAACACATCCATGTGCGCTTTTCCTCGACGTCCCTGTCTCGTAAGGTCCTGAAGCAAGGTACTGTACACCCTCGGCTCAGTGAAAATGCTTACAGCAATGGTTTCAGGTAGATGCACCCCGGCGCCCCTTCACTTCGAAAGAACCCAATTTCCTCAGCTTGTTCTTCCAAAGTGCGTTAGTTGGTTAAAGTTAATAAGGTATTACCTCTCCAGGATGATAAGTCCTGGAGGCGCGCTTCTCGACATCTTCCCTGTAGTAGGCTACATCCTTAAACTCACGGTCCACATAGCGTTGTGCCTGGTCATCAAAGTGTGGTGAATCTGGATCGCCGCTCTGACCTCCGGCCAGCAGACTTTTGGCCTTCACCCTGTCACCAAACTCCACCACCGCGACAAAGCTGTTACCAGAGCTACCGTAAATTCGTTTTGTGTCCTGGGATGATCGGGCACCAAATGAAGCCAGCGCCCCCCATTTACCCGATGCCATGCCCACCGGCAGGCTCGCTACATCGTCATTAAAGGGCTGTACGATATCACCGGTTATACGCTGAAAACGGTTGACTGCACCCCAGGGAATATCCCACCGGGCAAAATCGGCCGCTAGCTTCTTAATGGTTGCTGCAAATATTTGCAAACGCTCTTCATGGGGTGACCCTGTGCCAAAATAGTTGATCAGATGCATGCCATTGAGTTTGTCAGGATTAGCACCTTCTTCCCGGTAACGCAGACCATAGAAGTGTGCAAGCGACATTGCTATTGAGTCTGTCGATACTTTCAGATCCCATTCCCGTAGAACATCGATGGCAGGTGCCAGTTCGGCATACGCCGCCCCGGATTCATCAAATGCCCTTATCAAACCCGGAACCAGTTGCTCGAACCCCGGCAGATAGGGGTCATAGGCAATTTCGATTAACTTGTCGAGCGTCATATCAGATATACCGGTAAGCACATTCACCGCGTGGATGCCGCGAAAACTCTCGGCGTCGGGTGCCATGTAAACCGGGTAGTCTTCACGTTTAGGGCTGAATTCGGCAGCAGCAGTGAACGGTGTCGAATTACAATTTTGCAGCCAACCGGTTTCCGGGTTCAATAAAGAGATAGTTTCATCTACGGTGTGCAAGCCCTGCCAGTCAGTCGCCGGGTTACTGCCATCGACCGGTTGTGAGAAATCAAACTGTGAGTCGCGCCGAGGCACGAAATTACCATGGTAGTAAGCAATATTGCCCTGGCTGTCGGCGTAGACCGTATTGTTGGAAGAGTTAGTGCGGATATCCATCATTTCCCGGAAACCGTCATGATCACTCTGTTTGGTTCGAATATAGGATTGTCGCAAAGCGTTGACCGGGTCCCAGTTGATCTTTGTTGCCACCCACTTGCCATCAAGCATATGGGTTACCGGGCCGTGCTGGGTGTGATAGACCTCGAAATTGCGCTCCGACATTTTGTCGCCGTCTATATATTTGAGTGTGACTTCGGAAACTTCGACCGGAAGTTGTTCATCACCATAGCGGTAACTCAGCGCTCCATCGATCCGTGAAAGGTCCTCGATAAACTCGTCTATGAAGTCAACATGGGTTGAGGTGTGCATCCAGCCGGTATTCTCGTTGAAACCCTGGTAGACAAAAAACTGTCCCCAGGTAACGGCGCCATAGGCATTCAAGCCTTCCTCACTGACCACGTGCACCTCACCGCGAAAGTAGAACGATGTGTGAGGGTTGATCAACAACATGGCGTTTCCGGACCTTGTCAGTTTCCCGGCTATGGCAAATCCATTGGAACCTGTGGGCTCCCGGAGGTCATCCATCACTGTCTGTGTTGTAGCAAGGCTCTCAAGAGAACGATTCTCACCATAGAATGCCTCTATGCCGTCCAACGGAATCTGCTCGATATCACCGCCAATGGATCCTTCCGAGAAAAACATGGGCATCCAGGGCTCGAAACGGGTCAGTAGTTTCGGTGTTACATCAGCGTGGGTTTCCAGGTAATAGTTCAATCCGTCAGCCCAGGCATCACACAATTTCTTTAACCACTCCGGTGCGCTTTCGTAGGCCGCTTTTGCCTCGTCTATGGTCATAAAAAGCCGTGCTCGCAGATCACTGAAAATGGCTTTCTCCCCCTCTATCTCCGCAAGCCGGCCGATGGCCCAAACGTAATTGCGTTCAATGCGGTTGAAATCGTCCTCCGCCTGCGCGTAGAGCAAGCCAAACACGGCATCTGCGTCCGTTTTGGCATAGATATGCGGCACACCAAAATCGTCGCGAATAATCGTGATGTTTTGTGCCCGGGCGGCCAGGCTCTCGTACATCGGAAGTGTCGCCGGGTCGGGTTCGCGCGAGCAGGAAACCAAAAGAATTAAGACAAGCAGTATCGATATATTCAGAACTCGGGTCAGCAGCTTCATACGTTCACTCTATTGGTTGTTTCACCTGGTTTCCCAGTTAGGCAGGTGCCAAAAGCCTTGCAGGTCGAGTGTAGACACATCATCGTTCAAATTCGATAATAATCGTTCTGCTATGCGGGCTAACCTACCCGTTTGGCATCAAACCAGGGTACCTTATGTATAAAGGATTCGTTTTACCGTTTGTTCTGTTGTTTAGTTGTGCCACCCAGGCTGATGGTTTCGATTATTTTGCGGCCAACCGCACGATGATTCGAAATGGAGTGCAGGCGGTTCTGATGTGCAATGGCTTATTCACATCGGAACGCACACTCGAGCAGGTGTTTAGCCAGGAACTCGCCTATTTGTCTGATCCCGTTGGTACCCTCGAAGGGGGTGAATACATCATCAACCGGGAATTGAAAGCTGTTGCGATCGGCGGGCCGGCGTCAGGTCAGGTGATGCGCGCAGCATTTCGCGAGGGAATCGGTTGTGTTGTCATGGCACCGGACCAGGACTTTTCCGATATTGAATCGCTGCCTGTGCTGGAATTGCCATACCCTGCCGGTGACCCGGCAGTGATTCCCTGGCCTGATGGCGATTTGGTCAAAGACAAGCCACTGCCTGCCGGAATTGACCCGGCAGCGCTTAAGGCAGCGTCCGATTGGGCTTTCGAGCGTGAATCACCCGGGCAGGTTACCTTGAGCCTGATTGTCCTGCACAAGGGTGAACTCGTTCACGAGCGTTATGCCGATGGTGTTGATATGAATACCCGCACTCGCACCTGGTCGACTGCGAAGAGTATCGCCTCAACCCTGATCGGCATGCTGGTTGATGATGGCCGTCTTGAGCTTGATGCACCACTTGGGATTGAATGGCTTCCCGATGTCGGAAGTCCGGATGATGACTCCCGGAAAGACATCACTCTGCGCCATGTCCTGAATATGTCCAGCGGTTTGTATCCTGTCGACAGCTTCGGGATGGAGTATGCAACCGGCTCCGGTCTCGCTTATTGGGCAGGGGCCAGCTCTGTTGACGGTGCCCGCAGCCGTGCTCAGATCCGTGAACCGGGCACCACCTGGGATTACGAGAACTATGACACCCTGCTCGCTGTTTACGCGATGAAACTGGCACTTGGTGATGCCTATGCCACGTTCCCACGCGAGGCCTTGCTCGATCGAATCGGCATGCGCAACACGCTGGTCAGCACGGATCGATTTGGTGACTTTATTTTCAGTAGCCAGGTTTACACCAATGCCCGTGACCTGGCGCGCTTTGGCCTCCTCTATCAACAAGGTGGCAACTGGCACGGAGAGCGATTGATATCTGAGGAATGGATAGCGTTTGAACGTACGCCCGCACCCGCTACCGCTCAACTTGGCAATATGTATGGTGCGCAGTTCTGGCTGGTGCCTGACGATCGTGACGACGTACCAAAGTCAGCCTACTCGACTGCGGGTAACCGTGGACAATTCGTCATAATCGTACCCTCACATGACACGGTTATCGTGCGGCGCGGTCTCGATTATGGCAAGCAGGGTTTTAATCGTTGGGATTTAGCCCGTGAAGTACTCAAGGCAATTCAGCCCGTTCAATCTGATTGATCAAAAATGGCTTCGGTGCAATACCGGCCACGTAATCGATCAGGTAATAGAAGTGTGCTGGTTTAAGGGGTTGAAATCACTCTAAAAACAATCTGTTCCGCGCAAAAAAAAGGGTGCCGTGCGTGGCACGACACCCACTCCATTTGCAGTTTTCCGACCGGGGCCGGTAGCTGCACACGAGGAGACCAATACTCCTGAATTTCACCCAAGAATTTTGCTCCAGCGAACCTTAACCTAGGCTTAAAAAGTTCTTAAGCCTAGGTTAAGTTTGTACTGGTTATGCTTCGCGCGACGTAATGGAATTTGCGTCGTTAAACACGAGGAGATAAAAATGAACGTTAAACCCATGGCCGCATGGCGTGCGGTTCTTTTCAACGTGATAGTACTTACCATCTGCTTAATGCTAATCCCTACACTGGGTATGGCCAAAGCCAGAGACACCAGCGGCTTCGAGAAAAACAAACTCGTCACCGTCAGTGATTTTATTGAATACGCTGAAGCAACCAAATGTGATATTCATGATTTGTTCTTCAGCATGCGTGATTACGAGGGCACGACGTCTTGCCTGATGTGCCACGAGAGCGAAGGTCTGGAAATGCTCACTACAGGCCATTTCCAGTGGGAAGGCATATCTGATCGTATCGTTGGACTTGAAGGACAGTCTCACGGCAAGAACGACCTGATCAATAACTTCTGTGTCGCGGTCCCGACCAACGAACCACGTTGCACACAGTGCCATGCCGGTTATGGTTACAAGGACAAGAACTATGATTTTAGCAATCCTGAAAATGTAGATTGCCTGGTGTGTCATGATCAGTCCGGTACTTACAAGAAAAATCCCACGAAAGCTGGCTTGCCCCTTGATACCGTAGACTTGGAAGTTGTTGCCCGCAGCATCACGGTTGGTAAAGAACCGACCCGTAAAGCCTGCATCAGCTGCCACTCACACGCCGGCGGCGGTGACAATGTCAAACACGGTGACCTGTCAAGCGACATGATTGCCACAACACGCGAATATGACGTGCATATGGGCACTGACGGTGGAAACATGGCATGTACTGCATGTCATGCCGCAAATCATGATCCGGTGACCGGTGATGTTAATCACGGTATCGCAGGTATGTCATTGCATTCAGTCAACGAAGGCGAAATGAGACAGTGCAGCGATTGCCATGGCAAACGTGACCCGATCCATGCTGGAAGTTCTGTTGAACCTATATTCGCCGAGGGCTACCACGACAACCTGGCCTGCCAAGTCTGCCATATTCCAGCGATTGCACGCAAGATATCCACCAAGACCGAATGGTACTGGTCTGATGCAGGACAGAATGTGGACCCGATCCCTGTTGATCCGGTTACCGGCCGCCCGACCTATGACAAGAAGAAAGGTACTTTCGTCTGGTCACTCAATGTCAAACCGACGCTGCGTTACTCCAACGGAAATTGGAAGCGTCCGGTCATAGGCGCTACCGACAAGTACGACTCTCTGCCGATTGACCTGGGTTCACCTGTGGGTGACTGGACCGATCCAAACGCCATGATCTATCCTTTCAAATTGATGATTGGCGACCAGCCGGTTGACCCGATTACGAAAACCATCCTTGTTCCACATCTCTTCGGAACACTGGGTGGACCGAATCCTTATTGGGGTAAATACAATTGGGCGCTTGCGATCGATGACGGCGCGGCCTATACCGGTCAGGATGTCAGCAATACATACGCATTTGAGCCAACCACCATGCTGCTTTCTGTGAACCATGAAATTGCACCGAAAGAAGACGCTTTGGGCATGGGCTCCAATTGCGGTGATTGCCATGCAAGCACGCATATCGATTGGCAGGCACTTGGCTGGTCCGCAGACCCGTTTGATGGCGGCGAACGTTTGCTGACTATGCCAGTTGAAGTTGAATCCAAATCAGTCGAGTGGACACCTCCGCTTCGCCTCGATGTGGGTCTCAAGTAGTTTTAGGCTGCAGTAACCAAGAGCAGACTCCATACCCGATTATGGAGTTAGTTAGGCCCGGGCTTCAACGTCCGGGCCTTTTTTATCTGCCCAGATTCAAGGCAACACTGCCTGTGCCAGGTTATTGGTATCCGTTCCAAACCACAAACTATTGCGCTTTGGATCGTAGACCATATGACGAACGGAACCGGCACCGCTGGGAATAGGAGTAACACTGAAGAAGGTTCCGGACTGCGGGTCAAAACCGACCAGGAGATTGGTTTCAGGCCAGGTTTCAACAAACCAGATCCTGCCATCGGCATCCGCTGCCATGGCATAAGGGCCGGATCTTTCGCTGGGAGTTTTCCATTCGGTGAATTCACCGGTTTCGGGGTTGTAGCGACCGATATAGTCTTCGCTGTAATCGGTGTACCAGACGGCATCGTCAGCTGTAATGGCCAGTCTGCGTAAGCGCGCCTTCTCACGTGGCAGATAGATAGTCTCTAACGCCATGGTGGCGGGGTCAACGGTGGCCAGGGCATTGGTACCCAACAACGCAATCCATGGATGCCCTTTCGAATCCATCTTGATCCCGTAAGGCCGTGCCTGTTCTGTCAGCATCGGGATCAGGTCAACCTGGCCGCTCTTCTTATTCAGACGGCCGACGAAATTGCTCCACTGCATGGTGAACCAGATTTCATTCTTGCCTGAAAACACCAGGGTATGCGGGTCGCGCGCGGTTTCATCGGGCAGGTTGAAGCGGGTCAACTCGCCGGTGACATAATTCATGCGGCCGATAAAAGCCTGCCGGTTTCCTGCTATCCACAAAAAGCCATCCCAATCGATGATCAGGTTGTGAGGCCCGGTGCCAGGTGGTAAATCCTTGCGTCTGAATTCTCCACTCGCAGGATCAAATCGCGCGGCATAATCACCACCCTGGCCAACCAGCCAGATGACACCATTGGGTGCGACGTCAGGATCACGCGGGCGGGTGTCCTTCCACGGAACGGGCCATTCGGTGATCTCTACCTGAATCGGATTCTCGACAACCGGGTTGATGACGATTTTCTCTTCATCAACGGGCATCTGTGCCACTGCAGTGGCAGTGAAAAGAGTCAGCAGTGAAATAGGGCCAAATTTTCGCATCGCATCCGCCTGTGATTGATTTCGTGGTACTGAAGTATGTGACATATCCACGCGCAAACCATAACGCACAAATGACACAGACGCAGCTACTGTTTGCAAAAGCAGGCGGAGGTTATAATGCTGGTTTTCGAGGCCTCAATGGCCGTGACCCGATACTGAGAAACTTATGATTGCTGAAAAAGACAAGGTTGTAACCTTTCATTACACGCTCACAAATGCTGAAGGTGAACAAATGGAGTCCTCACGAAAGGGCGATCCCATCACTTATCTGCATGGCGCCAACAACATTGTCACCGGGCTTGAGAAAGCAATGGAAGGGCATGCGATCAAGGATAGTTTCACTGCAAAACTGGAGCCTGAAGAGGCTTATGGTGTGCGCAACGAAAACAACATCCAACGGGTACCGCTGAAACGTTTGAAAGGCATTGGAAAAATTTCAGTCGGACAGATTCTCAATTTGCAGACCAACAAGGGACAGGTCCAGGTGACGGTCCTGAAGGTCGGTCGCTTTAATGTTGATGTAGACGGCAATCATCCGCTGGCGGGTCAGCAGCTGACATTTGACGTGGAAGTTGCTGATATCCGCGAGGCCAGCAAAGAAGAGCTCAAGCACCGCCACGTGCATGGACCGGGTGGTCATCAACATTAGGGTGAGGCGATCGCGAACCGGTCACCGGACTTTATTGTCCGCTCCAGGCACCCTCTCCGGCCTGAACCTTCCATAGACCTGCGTAAAGACCGTCTTCCGCAAGCAGTTCCTTGTGGCTACCCACTTCGATGACACGGCCCTGATCAAGGACGTAAATCCGGTCGGCAGCAACGATGGTTGACAAGCGATGGGCGACGACCAGTGTGGTCCTGCCGCGGGTGATGACCTGCATGGAGCGCTGGATGGCCGCTTCGGTTTCATTATCCACGGCGGAAGTCGCCTCATCCAGTATCAATACCGGTGGATCCTTGAGAACCGCCCGGGCGATGGAAACACGTTGTCTTTGGCCGCCGGACAATTTTTGACCGCGTTCGCCGACGATGGTGTTGTAAGCCTGGGGTAGCTGCAGGATAAACTCGTGTGCCTCGGCCGCTTTGGCCGCCGCCTCGATGTCAGCCTGGTCTGCGCCCGGGCGGCCATAGGCAATATTCTCTGCCACCGTGCCGTGAAACAGGAATACATCCTGGCTGACCAGTCCAAATGCTCTGCGGAGATCGGGTATCTTAAGCTCGGTCAGATCGGTGCCGTCGAGCTTTATAGAGCCACTGGCAGGCGAATAAAAACGTAACAGCAGCTTCATCAGGGTACTTTTGCCGGAGCCGGTCTGACCAACCACTGCGACAGTTTCACCGGGAGCGATGGTTATATTGATATCGTGCAACACCTCGGCACCATTGGGGTAGGCGAAGTTGACGTTCTCAAACCTCAATTCACCTTGAACCTTTTCAATGGCTAGTGCCCTGGAACCACTGTGGGTGCGGATCGGCACCTCAATCAGGTTAAGGATACGGCGGGTGGATGCCATCGCCCTTTCAAACAAGTCCACGGTTTCTGCCAGACGGGTCAGGGGCCACAATAATCTTTGCGTCAGAAACACCAGTACGCTGTAGGCACCTGCGTTCAGCTGTCCATCGAGTGTCAGTTTGCCGCCATAGATCAGCGTGGCCACAAAACCCACGAGGATGGCCATGCGTATGATCGGGATGAACGCAGAACTGATGCGGATGGCGCTGCGATTGGCGGCTACATAGGCGCTGCTTTCCTGCTCCAGCATCGAAAGTTCATACTTTTCGCGGGTAAAGCTCTTGATGGTGGCGATGCCGGCCAAATTGTTGGCCAGGCGGGTGCTGAGTGAGCCGACCTTTTCACGCACATTTGCATATAGCGGCTGCGCTTTGCGCTGGAACCAGAAAGCCCCGAGCAAGATGACCGGAACGGGGGTGAAGGCCATCAGGGCGATTTGTGGAGACACATAGAAAAACACGGCGCCAACGGCGATAACCGAAGTGGCGACCTGGATCAGGGCGTTGGCTCCACCATCGAGAAAGCGTTCCAATTGATTGACGTCGTCATTCAGGATGGCCACCAGCCCGCCGGTGGAGGAATCTTCGAACCAGGCCATGTCCAGATTCTGCACATGGCCGTAGGCATCCAGTCTCAAATCATGTTGCAGGCTTTGTGAAAGATTGCGCCACAAAATCTGCAGAAAGAACTGGAAAAGGGACTCAAAGGCCCAGACCGCAATGGTCAATACACCGAGGAATAGCATCTGGTTAAACGGTTCGAGAATACCAAAGTCAGCCAGGAACGATTTATCCTGTCGTACGACCACATCGATAGCCATACCGATCAGAATTTCGGGCATCACATCAAACAACTTGTTCAACACCGAGCAAAGTGAAGCCAGCCAGATACGGCTGCGGTAACCGCGCGCGTATCGCATTAAGCGCAGGAGCACGCTGGTGGAAGATGTAGTTTCAGTCATTGGTTTAGTCTTAGAGCAAGTGCCGCAGATCAGGCAGATACTTTTCCAGTGAGCCTGTATTGAATGCCACGACCCTGTTGCCGGGCTGAATCAAGCCGTCCTCAAGCAAGCGCGGCATGGCGGCGAGGCAGGCTGCGCCCTCGGGGCATACCCACCAGCCCTTGGATTTCCAAACAGCGCTGAGTGCGGCGTTGATGTCGTCCTCGCTTACCGCAACAGCCGCACCACCGGACTCCCGGATAATTGACAGCACCTTAAAATGACCCACACCGCCCGGTACATTGACGCCATAGGCCAGCGTTTCACCCGGTTCCACCGCTGCGACCTCGGTGGCGCCGCTCTCAAAAGCTCTCACGAGCGGTTGGGTGTTCTCGCTTTGCACACAGATCATTTTTGGGCGGTAGTCGTCGATCAGGCCCAGGCCTTCCAGTTCATTCCATGCTTTCCACATTCCCAATACACCGGTACCGCCGCCGGTGGGGTAGATCACGACATCCGGTAAGCTCCAGGGGGCTCCGGCTCGTTTTGGTTCTGCCAATTCCAGTCCCAGGGTTTTCTTGCCGTCGATTCGCCAACCCGGTTCCTGAAATGTGGCAACACTGAAATATCCTTTATCCAGCCATTTTTCCTTCAGCAGCGCACCCGCTTCACGGATCGTGCCGGTGACCAGCTCAAGCTTGAATCTTTCTGACTGGCTGGCCAATGCCGCAACGCGGCCGAGTATGGGCATAGGCGTATTGTCCGGCATGGCGGTAACGGCTTCCATACCTGCAGCATTGGCGTACTCACACATTGAATCGCCCGCATTGCCCTGGGTTGGAACAGCCAGTTTCCTGATGCCGGCTTTGTGGGCCATGGAAATGGTCATGGCCATGCCCCGGTCCTTAAAGCTCTGGGTCGGGTTAGCGCCGTATCCGTTGTGTGCCTTGCCCTCGTCTTTTACAAGCAGCGTAAAGCCGTGTTTTTCTGCGAGCGGGTGATCGCGGTAGTCCAGAAGAGGGGTATTACCTTCGCCCAGGCTGAAAATATGTGACCGGTCAACCGGATGATTGATATCCAACGGCAGTAAGCCGCCGAAACGCCACATATCCTTGCGATCAGGCCGGTACCAGGACAGCTCAGCTTGTTCAGTCGCGAGGCGCTCCAGATCCATAATGATCTGAACCGGGCTGTTGTCCAGCGGGCAAAGATTCATAACCGTGTCGGAGGGGTATTCGGTACCGCAGCGGATGCACTTCAAGTGTGAAACGAGACTCATGGGTTTAACTACCTGAAAAGACTATCGGGTAGTTTAAGTGGTTCGCACCGGACGCGCCATGTACATATTTTAAGTCCTCCTTGACTATCTTTAGCTTGGGGGACAAGCAAGGTACTCGCGTCCGGTGCGAGAATGGAGCCTAGCATAATTTTCACCAGTACAACACGAACAGGCCAGATCAGGCGTATGCGGTCATATCCGCTCAGAAAATTTTCCAGGCCTTCATAGGCAGACCAAAACCATCGACCCGCAAGCTGTGTGAACCAGACGCGACCGATTTCAGCGTTTATGGAGAATTACCATTTACAAGGTGCTACGATCTCACTACGAGTACAGTGATGGTTGAAAAATGAAAGTTAATAACGTGCCTTACCGTTCAATCTGGTTGAATGACAACGGTTGGGCGGCAGATATCATTGATCAGACACGTCTGCCGCATGAATTTGTTATCAAAAAGCTATCCACCATGCGGGATGCTGCCGAGGCCATCAGCGTCATGAGGGTGCGGGGCGCACCTTTGATCGGAGCAACTGCTGCCTATGGACTGGCCCTTGCAATGCGCGAAGACGCTTCCGATGACAATCTGAATAGTTCGGCTGAAACCTTGCTGGCGACACGGCCCACGGCAGTGAATCTGCGTTGGGCTCTGGCCCGTATGAAACCGGCACTGGCAAAGCTGCCGGCCGGCGAAAGGCCTGAAAAGGCCTATGCCATGGCTACCAAAATCTGTGATGAAGACGTTGCCATCAATCATGCGATCGGCCGCCATGCGCTCGGGGTTATTCAAAACATCTGGCAGCAAAAACCTGCAGGTGCCGACACTTTTCACATCCTGACACACTGCAATGCAGGCTGGCTGGCCACGGTTGATTGGGGCACTGCGCTGTCCGCCATTTACCAGGCATATGATGACGGTATTCCAGTGCATGTGTGGGTGGATGAAACACGCCCGCGTAACCAGGGTGCTGCCCTGACTGCCTGGGAGTTACAGTCCCACGGTATTCCGCATGACGTCATTGTCGATAACGCCGGTGGCCACCTGATGCAGCACGGACAGGTGGATATGTGTATCACTGGTACCGATCGTACTGCACGCAATGGTGATGTTTGTAACAAGATAGGCACTTATTTGAAGGCATTAGCGGCATTTGACAACAAAGTACCATTTTATGTGGCATTGCCGGGACCGACAATCGACTGGCAGATGGATGATGGAGTTAAAGGCATACCCATTGAGCAAAGAGACGCGTTTGAGGTGACCCATGTGCCGGGTAAAAACTCGGCCGGTCAGGTAGAGACCGTGCAGATAACCCCCGACGGTGTCACGGCCTGCAATTATGCCTTTGATGTCACGCCGGCGCGCCTGGTGACGGGTCTTTTCACTGAGCGGGGCGTTTGTGAGGCCAGTGAAGCCGGTTTGCTGGGTCTTTATCCTGAACAAGGAGGGTCGTTCGAATGACGCAAGTGCTGCGACAACAACTGATTGAGACGGCCCTGGCAATGAATGCCAGTGGCTTGAACCAGGGAACCTCCGGTAACCTGAGTGCACGATACGAAGATGGTTTCCTGATTACACCCTCGGGTATGGATTATGCCGGTTTGTCTGCCGCTGACATCGTCTGGTTGGATTTTGATGGCCGCCCACAGGGCGTGCGCAAACCTTCAAGCGAGTGGCGTTTCCACGCAGCAATCTATCAGAACCGTCCCGAGGCCAACGCCGTATTGCATGCACATCCTGCCAACTGCTCAGCCCTCGCCTGTCTGAACAAGGGCATCCCTGCATTTCATTACATGGTTGCGATTGCCGGTGGCAGGGATATCCGCTGTGCAGATTATGCTACTTTTGGTACCCCGGAACTTTCAGAGGCCGTGATCGACGCACTGCAGGACCGCAAAGCTTGCCTGATGGCGCACCATGGCCTGACCTGTTTCGAGAAAGACCTGCCACGTGCGCTGGCCCTCGCTATCGAGGTTGAACACCTGGCGAGTGTTTACTGTCGCATTCTGACGATCGGCGATGCTGAAATCCTGACAGATGATGAAATGGACAAAGTGCTGGATAAATTCAGTAGTTACGGCCTGCAAGCTACTTAAAACACTGTTTTGCTGCCAAATACATTCAAGTTATCCGTTTTGGGCAGCAAAACTTCAAACCAGCGCGTATACTAAATATGAAGTTCACTGAGCACGATCTATTCGCCGGTCTATTACTAAAAGTCTGTAAATAAAAATCAATATGCCCGCGGACCGATTTTGTTCAGTTTGTTCGTGGAGATATCATATGCACAAATCAGGCCCTCAAAGGGAGCTATACGATCCGTATTACCACTATTCTCGAGGTGTTCTTAGCTTTGATAAAAAGCAGTTCACATTCACCGCATACCGAATGCCCTACCAGGAACTCGACCACAAGTCTTGGGAAACTGAACAGGCATTTAAAGCCGATTACCAGCGATTAATCGAAAGGAGATACTCCCCTTGAAGTCCGGACCTGGATACCAGGTCTTCAAAGCCGGTCATTCGCGCTTCTTGCTTCATTGAGTGCAATGCCGAGTTTCTCCAGTAAAAGTTCGGCGTTACTCTTTGAGAAAACCATCGGCGGCCGGATTTTCAAAATATTGTCATATTGACCGGTTGAGCCGATCAGGACACCCAACTGCCTGAGCCTGTTAACGACCTTCTCAGTTTCTGTGGTGGCCGGTTCACGACTTGTCCGGTCACGTACCAGGTCAATGCCGATAAATAACCCACTGCCGCGAATGTCTCCGATAAGCGTGTTATTTGTCGCTAATTCCTTTAAACCTTCTTTTAAATAGTTGCCTGTTTCCAGCGCCTGTGCTTGCAGATTCTGCCGCTCAATCACATCAAGAACAGCAAGCGCCGCGGCACAGGCAACAGGGGAACCGCCAAACGTATTGAAATAGTGCGAGTGTTTGTGAAAGGCATCAATAACCGGGGCTGAAGTGACCACGGCCGATATCGGGTAACCATTGCCCATGGGTTTGCCCATGGTCGCGATATCAGGTTTTACACCCTGGCTTGCGAATCCCCAGAAATCAGTGCCCAGACGGCCGAACCCCGGTTGCACTTCATCGGCGATAAACAGACCGCCTGCCTTGCGCACGATAGCAACGGCTTTTGCCAGGTATCCTTCCGGCACTGTGGGCAAGCCTTCATTTGAAAAGATGGTATCAACGATAAAAGCAGCCGGTCTCAATCCTCTTTGAGCCAGGGTTTCTATGGCTGTTTGCAAATGTGCAGCATATTTGTCTGCGGCCTGTTCGTCATCGGCATGCAAACCGCGGAAACTGTCCGGCGTTGGCACAGTGACGATATTTTCAGCACGTTTTTCACTGGTTTCATAAGTTGTCGTAATCTGTGCGATGGCCCATGAATTTCCGTGGTATGCATTGTCAGTGACTATCATGCCGCTTGCGCCGGTTTTGGCGCGGGCTAGCCTTAAAGCCAGTTCATTGGCCTCCGTACCGGTACAGGCGAACATGGCGATATCGAGGCCAGGGGGAAACCTGTTGGTCAGCCTCTCGGTATATTCGAGCACCAGTTCATGCAGGTAGCGGGTATGTGTGTTGAGGGTATGAGCCTGTTTACAGATCGCTTCGACGACCTGCGGGTGACAATGTCCAACGTGAGGGACATTGTTGTACACATCCAGGTACTTTGTACCGTCCGAGTCGTACAACCACACACCTTTACCGGAAACAATATGAACCGGTTGATCGTAAAACAATCGATAGGCATTGCCCATCAGGCGTTGACGACGCTGCAACAGGGGGCCCAGATCTGTCTGTTTCATATCGCTCATGGTGGGTCTCGTTCAAGCAGATGGACAAGCCTCGCGAATTCGTGCGAGTGCTTCATCATCCGGCAGCTGGTGCAGATTAATCAGGAAGTTCTTTGCTGATTGATGACTGATCAAAAGGTATTCGCGGTTTTCCGGGAACAGTATGGACCGGTAGGAGCCAATCAAAAGGCTTGTGATCAGGCGGGTCCGGATCAGGTCGATGAGCAACTCCATTTCCTTGTTTTGTAATGGTGCAATAGTATGATAACCGGCGATCATCGGCAGTGCGCCTGACAAGGGGTCGTTACCTTCACTGAGTTGATAGGCGGCAGCCACAGCCAGATCGATGATCAACGGTGACCTTGTCATATCGCCAAAGTCGATGAGACCGCTGATCTTATCCGGCTGCGCTTTACTCATCAGCACATTACCGGGATTCATATCATTGTGAATCACCTGTGTCCGCAGTGTGCCGAGTACTTCCTTCGTCTCAGACATGAACTTGTCCAGGGTTTGACCGATTACCTTCCTGAGACCCGGATTTTCGATATGAACCATCAGGTCAGCAAGATTTGCAGCCCGTTTCATATCCCAGAGTGAAGGCGGGTTTGAGCCCGGATGGTCAAAACCCTGTAAGGCAACACCAAATTGTGCCAGCAATCGACCCAGTCGCCTGGCGAGATCCGGGTTCGCAGTCGAGTCGTGTAAAACCGAGCCATCTAACCAGCTCAATACACGCACAAAATACTTTTCACCGGAATGCTTCACACGGCAGTGCAGTTGTCCATCGAGAGTGCTGATGACCCGTGGCAGCGGTATTGAAGCATCCCTGTTTGCGACATGGAGCAAGGCCTGGTTCTGAAAGTCAACGACCTTGAGTTGTTCCGCGTGATTCGAAATTTTTAGCGTATATCCTAAGCCGCTTTGTGTACTCAGTCGGAAGTTCTGATCACGCTCACTGACCAAGGGTTGGACAGTTCCTTTTATCCCGTAGTGGCTGAACGCAACGGTCATCGCATCGGCATCGGAAAATGCCGGCGGGGTGCTGGTCAGCATTTTTTTGATGATGATTTGTGACGATTCCGGGTTCATGGGTCTTAGGGTAAATGATTTGTGCTACCTGGCAAGGCATATTCGATTAGAATTAAACCCATAGATTCATTGTTTATTAGGATTAAGCTCATGAAAAAGTTTTTGAAGTGGATGTTGGCACTCCTCGGTGTCGTCGTGGTTCTTCTTGTTGTCGCAACCTTTGTGTTGCCCATGGTAGTTGACCCCAATGACTACAAGGAAGAAATAAGCGCTGCGGTTTCGAAAAAGACCGGCCGGGACCTGACCATCGAGGGCGACATTAAGTGGAGCGTGTTTCCGTCAATCGGGCTGGAACTCAGTGATGTCACTTTGGGTAACCCCGAAGAATTTGATGGTCAGCCAATGCTTGATATTGGCGAAGCTGGCATATCAGTGAAGTTTTTGCCATTGCTCAAACGGCAAGTGCAGGTTGGCGAAGTCAGTATGAATGATGTGTCAATCTACTTAAGCCGAAAAGCGGACGGAAAGAATAATTGGGAAGACCTTACGAGCGCCGGCGCAGGTGGAGATACCGCGTCATCCGGCAGTGGACGTGGTATTGAGTCCTTTGAAATGTCAGGAATAGAGATCACCAACGCGAGGGTTACTCTGGACGATGTCGATCAAACAACGGAGCTGAAGGAATTTGATTTAAAGGCAACCAATATCAAGCTTGGCAAGCCATTTGGCCTGAAAGGCGGTTTTTCGATAAATCTGCCGCAGAGCCAGGTAGCTGGTGATGTTGATTTTGGCGGTCAGGTTCAATCTTCAGCCGATGGAAAACGATTCGGGATCAATGGACTCAGGCTTGCATTTAAAGGTTATAAAGGGTCAGGTGACGAAAGCTTAAACCTGGATGCAACTGTCAAAGCGAACGCGGACATCGATCTATCAACCAACCAGGCGGTTCTTTCTGATTTTGTGCTACAGCTTTACGAGGTTATGGTTTCCGGTGATCTTACGGTGTCATCGATCAGGTCGAATCAGAAATTCACGGGTCAGCTTAAAGTGGCCGAGTTTAACCCCAAGTCGTTCATGAGTTCCCTGGGTATGGAGGTGCCGTCAACGCAAAATAGTGGGGCGTTGACACGTCTGCGCGCTGAAATGAGGTTTGCAGGTTCACTCGATAGCGCTGATATGCAGAATTTGATCGTCAATTTTGACGAGTCGATATTCAGAGGCAATCTCAAGATTATGAATTTCGATAATCCCAAGCTGGCATTTGATTTCCTGATTGATCGCTTGAACCTTGATGACTATTCACCGGCCAACCAGTCGGCTTCAGGGTCGGGGGCGGAAGAGTCAGACCTGTCTGTCGATACCTTTCGTGGTTTTACAGGTGGTGGTGATTTTAAAATTACAGAGTTGATTGCAGGGGGTATGACCGCGACGAATGTACGCCTGAAGATGAGCAGCAACGGCAATTCTGTGCGGTTTTCTCCGATAGTTGCTGACTTTTATGGCGGGAAGCACGAGGGTGACATCAAGATCGATGCCAGTGGTTCCCGACCACTGTTGACTGCAAGTCACGGGCTGACAAGTGTGCAAACCGAAGATCTGTTGAATGACCTGACCGGCTCTGCCCGTCTGCAGGGTACCGGAGATTTTTTCCTTGAGATCAGTACCGATTTGACCAATTCACGTTCGACCGTTGAGGCACTGTCAGGTGACATTGGCATGAGTGTTCTCAATGGTGCGATTGTTGGTATCGATGTGACTGAAACCATCGGCGCTGTTAAGTCTGCGCTGGGCAAGCAATCGGAACTGGTCAGTGAATCCGGGAAGGATCAGAAAACGGAATTTGCAGAGCTTACCATGAGCGGGGTTTTCGACCGTGGGATATTAACCAGTGACGATTTCCTGATGCAGTCACCTTTGTTACGAGCGACAGGCGAAGGCGACTTCAACCTGGTTAAAGAATCCATTGATTATGTTCTGAAGCCCGTTCTGCTGGGTGATCTCGGAGACAATCTTGGTGAATTGAGCGGTGTGCCAATCCCGGTCAAGCTTAGTGGCAACCTTTATGATCCGGACATCCGGGTGGATCTGGTAGCAGCCCTTGCCGAGTCGCAAAAGGAAAAAATTAATCAGAAGGCCGACGAATACATCGGAAAATTGTTAGGCGGAAAAGAAGACTCCGACAAAGACGGCACTGAAGGAACCAAGGGCGAGGAGACAGATGCAGCATCTTCCCTGCTCAAAGGGTTATTAGGTGGGAAAAAGAAATCTGATAAGAAAAAGGACGGCGATGGAGGCGCTCAATAGGAGTGCGTAAATTCTCGGGGAAGTTATTCCTGGGATACGTAATGTTACTGGCAGGCTTGCTGATCGCGCCGATGGCGTTGTCGGCTTCCTCGCCGGAGAAGTCCGCGGTCCCCGCCAACCAGGCCAATGAGGAATCGAAAGCTGAAGCTATCAACACTGATAGCTTCGAATCGGAAGACAAGAGTTCCGAAAGTCGCACAGATGAAAGTTCCTCCGCCGAGACCTCCGAATCCGGACTGGACTGGCACAAGGCGTCGGTAGACAGCCAGGTGCTGCGGGCCTCCCAATGGGTTGATGGCTTCTTCGATGACCCCAATAACCTGGCGGAATCCACCAGTACACAGTTCCGTATTCGTCCGGAGTATTATTACCGCCAGGAACAGGGTTCCAAATTCAAGTTTAAGGCTTCGGTGAAGATCCGCCTGCCACGCAAGGGCGGGAGGGTGAGTTTTATAGCCGGAGCCGACGAAAACAATGAAGGTTCAGGCGACGCTGGTGATGAAGACGACGATGAATCCATTATTGGTCTGCAGTTTTTCCTCAAAGATTCAATCAAATGGAACGCGAGTATCACTGCCGGTGTTAAGTTCAATGATTTCGCAGGCCTTGTCGGCCCCCGTTTCCGCTACCTAACGGCCATGGGTGAAAACTCGTCCATGCGCTTCACACAGACATTTCGCTGGCAGACCAATAATTATTGGGATATCGGCTCACGTTTGGATCTGAATTTCGTATTGAGTGACCGGTTCTTCTTTCGTCAGACGGTTTACGGCCGTTGGCGCGGGGAAGAAAGTGATGAAAAAGGTTACCGCACCCGGCTGAGCAGTGTATTGTCACAGAAGCTCACCTACACTGCAGGTCTTCAGTATGATTTCTCTACCATCTTCCATACCAAACCGGACAACCATGTGGATAAATACACGCTGGCCCTCCGGTATCGTAAGAGAACCAGCCGTGAATGGCTTTACTATGAAATTGTTCCCCAGGTTTCTTTCGAAGATAAATATGACTACGACGCAAATCTCGGCATTCGCCTGAGAGTGGAAATGTTTTTTGGAGGCAACAAAACCAGCGATTTCTGGAAACGGACTGCGGAAGATGATGATGATTTTCGCTGGTAAAGTTACTTCCTTCCACAACTGGAAAAATGATGGCCTCTTACAGAAAATGACTGGAAGATAATCGAAACACTGTTGGGCCCTGGCTGGCCACTCAAATAATTTTATTGGAAGAATTATGTTGGAAAATCTATTTTCACTGACTGGCAAAGTTGCCGTTGTCACCGGCGGTTCCCGGGGTATCGGTGCAATGATTGCACGTGGTTTTCTCGAGAGCGGTGTCAAGACCTACATTACTTCGCGCAAACTCGATGAGTTGCAGGCTACCGCCAAAGAGTTTTCCGAAATTGGAGAATGTGTCGCTATTCAGTCCGATCTCTCGACAATGGATGGTGTAAAGGCTTTTGCAGGTGCAATAAAGGCGAAAGAATCGCAAATTCACATCCTGGTAAACAATGCAGGTGCGAGCTGGGGCGCTCCCATTGATGAGTACCCCGAGTCTGGTTGGGACAAGGTGATGGATCTGAATGTCAAATCTATCTTCTTTTTGACACAGCAATTATTGCCAGCCTTGCGGGCAGCAGGAACTCATGAAGACCCGGCCAGGGTGATTAATATCTCATCCATCAATGGTCTGGCCAACCCGACAATGCCTGTTTATGCCTACTCTGCCAGTAAGGCAGCGGTGATCCACATGACACGTCACCTCGCGGCTGACCTGGCCAGCGAGCACATCAATGTCAACGGTATCGCCCCCGGAGTTTTCCACAGCAAAATGACTGCTGGTTTATTGGACCAGTTTGAGAAACAAATATTAGCAAAAATCCCGCGAGGCCGTCTCGGTGAACCGGAAGATATGGCAGGTACAGCCATTTACCTGGCGTCCAGGGCCTCGGCGTGGGTAGTGGGCCACACGGTAGTTCTGGATGGTGGGGTGATTACTGCTGCAGGTTAAGCGGCTACAGCACCGGAATAAAAAGTACAAAATCTGTGGCTATCAACCACTTTATCGGACAACACTCTATTTTGGCGGCAGGCAACTCGGATGGTGATTTTGAAATGCTGGAATGGACAACGGCGGGTGAGGGTGAGCGCCTGGGTTTACTGGTGCACCACACCGATGCCAAGCGGGAATGGGCTTATGACCGTGAATCCTCCGAAGGTCGACTGGATCGGGGTTTGGATGAAGCCGATAAGAAAGGCTGGCTACTGATTGATATGGCCGGAGACTGGCAGGTAATTTACCCCGGCGACTCCGGGGAATAATTAACTCAGACAAGCTGTCACTTTCTATGTTTGTGGGCGCGGATGTTCAGAGTTTTTTCACCACTGGGAACTCACTTTTATCCGCCAGACTCCCTGATCAGTGACTTCTGTACATGCGGGTCTTCCTGCATATGAGTCATGAAGCGTCGCAGATTGAGGTAGGGATCAAGCCCGCCATCGAGTAAATTAATCCAGCGAACCATTGCATATGCATAGGCGTCCACCAGTGTTCGTCTGCCAAGAACAATATGTTCTGTATTACCAACCTGATCCTCCAGCACTTTTGAAACACGGTGAATGCGATTTTCCGCGGCGGCCTTGACCGCTGCAACAGACTGCTCATCATCCTCGGTCGTATAACGTCCGGGGTTGAACCAGACCGCGAAGGCAGGATGAAAATCACCGGTTAAGAACGCGACCCAACGATCAATATCAAACCACTCAAAGATACCCTTGCCTACCAGTTTTCCTTCCGGGTTCAGGGCGCAGAAATATTGCAGTATGGCATCGACCTGGGTTTTATATTCACCGTTGTTCATCTCCAGCACCGGGACGCTGCCCAGTGGGTTAATGCTCAGGAAATAGTCACCCGGATTCTGCAAGTCAACTTTTCGCAGATCGAGCTTGATATCCAGCCATTCGGCGACAATGATCGGCGCCAGTGAACAGGCGCCGGGTGTGTAAAATAATTTCATACTTCTCCCATTTATTTCATTTTTTGATACACGATTTTGTCAGTAGAACCTCTAGGTATGACCGTGATAAAGCAACCAAGCTACATTACGAGCTGTCAATTTAGCAAACTATACCGGCCGATTGAAGGGTGTTGGGGGGAAACGGGCTTTTTCCTCAATATGATAATTGACCCGGTTGTGAATGATGAATTGCAGCCCTTATGAGACGGGACAGTCACTGCGAAGCCGGACTTCGGGCCCGACTAAGAACCAGAAAGGCCAGCCCGTTCGGGCTGGCCTCTCGTTTGGCATAACTGCTTAAATCAAGCAGTGAAACTTATTACATACGCCACTCAACACCCAGGAAAATAAAGCGTCCAATGCCGCCTTCGAACTTGCTGTCGAAGTTGCCAATGCCACTTTCGTATTGGTCACCTGTACGGGGAACAAACGGTCCCTTGTCGTTGAAGACATTTTTGACACCGCCATAAAAACGCAGGGTGGAGTCGTTGGCCAGACCCATCAGGTAAGAAAGTGAAAGATCGTGACGCCAGGTTGATGGGTAATAGAGATATTTCGGAACTTCAGGATCCGATACGCATCGATCATCACCGGATGCACATCTTTCATCATTGGTTGCGAAACGATCTTTGTAATCATCTACACGATCCTGATGATCAATGATGGAGCCTTTGAATTTGACGAACCAACGAACACGCCAGCCATCCTTTCTCCAGGTCAGTGAAGTCGAAGCGACGTCCTGGAAAATGCCGTAATCAAGCTGGTTGTTATAGCTGACTGTTTCCAAGCCACCATCAAGTGTTTGGAAGGTTGTTTCATGAGTAAAGATATGTGTGTAATTGGCCTTCCAGGTCAGGTCGCCATGATCACCAATATCAAACAGCCAGTCAAACGTCACATCAAGGCCATCAGTCTTGGTTTCTTCAAGGTTGTAAAGACGCTGCAGGATTTCAAAGACCTGCCCTTCATCATCCCGGTGAATATCGTTGCAGAATGAATTGGTCGGCCCCCAGGGTTCAGACGAGTCATAACACTGATCCAATATCTGTTCATTGCCATATGAACCGATGACATCCTTAATCTTGATGTTGTAGTAGTCAATGGCGAGTCGGAAGTTGTTGAGGAAAGCAGGCTCCATGCTGAAACCGACGGTAAAGGTATCTCCCGTTTCTTCAAACAGTTCCTCATTACCAACATTGGGTGAGTAGCTGTTGTTTTCATCGACAAAAACCCCATCGGCTGCGATGACTGCCGCAATCCTTGGGTCCTGACGGCAGTTAGCGTGGCCAGGCTCATCCGAGGTGGCTGTGGCTTCATCGCAAATGTCAGTGTAGGAGTCGTAGTCACCACGTGCCGGTGACATCAGCTCTGTGATGGTGGGTGCGCGTTGAGCCCGGGCGTAATTACCGCGTAAATGATAACCATCGGCTACTTCCCACATCAGGCCTGCGGTGTAGCTGAATACCGTATCAACACCTGAAGGTGAGTAGTTTGCAACACGTGCTGAAATGTCGGCTGTTAAACTCTCTGTAAATGGAAATGACATCTCGGTAAATGCTTCCATGACATCAATATCACCACTGAACTGTGGAACGATATTGAAGGTGATGCCTCCATTTGCCTGGCCCGGACTTGTCATCAGGTCCAGCTTGTCTTTTCGGTATTCAAGACCGAATACCGCGGCAACAGCGCCATGTTTCATGTCAAACAGGTCACCGGTCATGTAACCAAGTGCATTGGTCTGTTTAAGCTTTGCGGTGATGGTCGGGTTGACACGAATCCAGTCAGCCGCTTCTGCGGAAATGGATCCAACGCCAAAAATATTCATCGGTACGCAACCCTGGGCTCTAGCCTCTGCGGATGCGCACTGAATAGTTACACCATCATCGGCGTATTCAGCGTCAAGTGCCCAGGCTTCCCGTTGTACATCGAGTTCATTCCTGCGCTCCTGCTCCTGTTTGAAGTCACCATAACCAAGCGTCACTTCCCAATCCCAATCATCTTTGAACACAGTGCCACGCAGACCTGCCCAACTACGGAATGTCGTACGCTGATTATCAGTGGTAACTTGTCCCACCTCGAAATAGCGTCGATCCCAGCTGACACTGCTGCCCGCATTCGCTGCAATTTCCGGTGGTACGAACGGGTTGGTTATTTTGATAAAACCCGGTCTAATACGACCAATCTCGCCGGTTTCAGGATCGGTAAATCCCACATATGCACCTTCATACTCATCCTCGGGAGATTTGTAATTGATGGAAGTGGTTCTGTTGTAATGCCCCTGGAAGAAACCGGTTGTCTTATCCGTGAAATCCCATTCGATCTTGCCAGCTACGTTATAACGTTTGTTTGGAATTCTGATCTTGTCCCACTGATAGGGGTTAATTCCATCGCGTTCTTCCCTCCAGCCTGTCTGCATGCCGTTTTCGTCAAAAAACCAGCCACCGTCTGCAAAGTCTGATCCTTCTTCGAAAACACCGCCGGGCATACCGTCGCTGCGTTCGCGCCAGTCATCCTGGGTGATGTCACGCATGCACTG
Source organism: Lysobacterales bacterium (assembly GCA_033791845.1). Classification (GTDB taxonomy): domain Bacteria; phylum Pseudomonadota; class Gammaproteobacteria; order Xanthomonadales; family SZUA-36; genus SZUA-36. The sequence goes on from JASJFX010000041.1 coordinate 56,088, forward strand.
GTCGCCGGTCTCGGTGTTGTTTTCGTTACATAACTTGGACGTGTTGTAATCGTAACTTGATTCAATGGCTGCCCGGTCACGATCTGACCAATCAATATCATCCTGTTTGAAATACTCACCGGCGATAAAAAAGTAACCGCGGCCATCACCCCACTCAAGACCGTAATTGGCATCAAAGGTAGTTTCTCCGCCACCGCCCGCCGGTGTCCAGCCATAACGGCCATTAATGCCGAAGCCTACTTTGTCCTGCTGAGTAATGATGTTGACCACACCTGCAATCGCGTCTGAACCATAAGCTGCTGAAGAACCACCGGTTATGATTTCCACCCGTTGGATCAATGAACTTGGAATTGAACTCAGGCTGATATAGCTGCCACTGTAGCTATTGGGGACCGTACGCCGGCCATCGATCAGTGTGAGAGTGCGGTTGGAACCCAATTGACGCAGGTTGATGGTGGATAGCCCGGTCTGGGAAACACTGGATTGCGTATTGGTGTTACTGGATGATTCGAAAAGTTGCGGTATTTCGTCAATCAGGATTTCGGATAAGGAACCCAGGCCGGAATCTGTAATGGCGTCATTACCTAGTGTGACAAGTGGAGTTGAAACATTAAAACTGTCACGGCGTATTCGAGAACCGGTGACAATCACTTCCTCCAGGACATCTTCCGCTTCATCTACCGGAGCCTGGTCTGTCTGGGCCAGAACTGACCCTGTAAACATCATACACAACGCAAATGATATGGCATAACTAAGATTATTAGGTCTCATTGGTAAAACTCCCACAAGTTAATTGTCCAAACACCCCACCCTTCACTGTCCGTTTGATATTTATCAATACCGACAAGTAATCGTTATCCCGGACAGCAATCAAATTTCCTTGCCATCCGGAAAGAATTAAAAAAATGTTAATTTTCTAGAGTTAATATAACAAGCAAATGTAGACTGATGATGTAAAATTTGCCTGATGTTATGTAAGGAACGCATAATCGTAGACGACCAGCAAATTATCAAAAGGTGTTGGCACATAAAATGGAATTAGAATGGTTACAGGATTTTGTCAGCCTGGCGAATACAGGTAGTTTTTCCAAAGCTGCAGATCAACGACATATAAGTCAATCAGCCTTTAGCCGGCGAATTCAGTCACTGGAAAGCTGGCTGGGTTATCCCCTGGTTGATCGACACACTCACCCCGTGAGTTTGACGGATGCCGGGTCGCAATTGATACAGACCGCAAACCTCGTTATCCGCACGATTTACAAGACACGGGAAGACTATGGTGACCGTGAGACCGGTCCGCAACGCGCCCTGACTATCGGTGTCGCAAACCACCTGTCGATTCATTTTGTTCCGCACTGGCTGAAAAGGATTGAGTCTTTACTGGGTGATCGAAAAATTCGCATTGTAACCGGTCTAAAGGCAGGCCTTGGCTTTGTGGAATTGCTCAAAGAGCAAGAATTGGATTTCCTGCTGGCGTATGGCGGTTCCGTGAACAGGAAAGACCATGAGGCCGGACTCTTTGAATCTACCGTGTTGGGCCAAGACTTGTTGATGCCGGTTTATAAAACAAGCTTTGTAACCAGTCAAATGGACAACTTCCCGGGTACACCAGACCAGGCACTGCCTTACATCAGCTACATGCCCGGGTCGGCATTATCGAATATGGTCTACAAACTCACTGCCAGCTTGGTAGCCCCGATTCATCTCAACACTGTCATCGAGACCGGGACGGCTGAAACAATAAAGGCACTGGTGCTGGCAGGTTTTGGTTTTTCCTGGCTGCCCCGTCTTGCGATATCGGAAGAAGTTGGCAACGAAACCCTGAGTATACTTGGCGATGCGCGTCACAGGATTCCATTCAACATTGAACTGTTTCGGTGCACGGCCAACACTCAGGCGGATGTCATCATGACCTGGGAAAAACTCAAACACTGATCTGCCGTGTTTTGAATTGATTCACAACGCCGATTGTTGCACTCTTCAAGTAGAATCAGGGCAGGCGGAAACCCGCAGCCATTACATCGTAAACTGGAAATATACGTGAAAACTAACAAGCTATCTTTGCGCCCGCTGACCGGGTCTGCCCATTTATTTGTTTTGCTGGTTTGTTTTTACCTACAGCCATCAGTGCTGTTGGCAGAAGACTGGAAGTTTTCAGGTGTCAATCGAATTGTCGCTGTCAGCGATATCCATGGTGCCTACGATGCAGTGGTTGCGACGTTTCAGAAGGCAGGCATCATCGACAACAATCTTGCCTGGGTCGGTGGCGATACCCATTTGGTGATCACCGGTGACCTGCTTGACCGTGGCCCGGGTTCCAGAAAAGTAATGGATCTCATCATGCGCCTGGAACGGGAAGCGCCACGTGCCGGCGGCCAGGTGCATCAGCTTCTTGGTAACCATGAGGTCATGAATCTTATCGGCGATGTTCGTTATGTAGCCGATAGTGAATATGCGGCGTTTGCGGCCGAAGAGTCCACACAGGAGCGTGAATACTGGTACCGGCAGTACCGCAAAGACCAGGCAGCGGATGCGGATGAAAAGGCGGTAAGGGCGGAGTTTGATCAAAAGACACCACCCGGGTTCTTCGGACACCGGCGGGCGTTTCGCGGCGATGGATATTATGGTAAATGGTTGCTTGAAAAACCGTTGATGATCGTGATCAACGACACTGCGTTCGTGCACGGCGGTGCACCGCCATATGTCGCAGAACATGGACTTGAAGGTATCAACGGTCAGCTGAAAATGGATCTGTTCAACTACGTGACCACTCTTTCAGTACTGGAGGATGCCAGCGTTCTAAGCCCGGTTTATCGTTTCCGTGAAGCGCCCGCGATACTCGAAGACAAAATGTCAGCGGGTCAACTTGATGAAACCCAAACAAAAAATGCACAGGCTATTCTAAAGCTAAGAAAATCTCCTCTTCACGGACCAACCGGCCCGCTCTGGTACCGTGGTACAGCGCGTTGCAACCCAATCATGGAAGGAGATGTTCTGGATGCAGCCCTGGACAGGGTCGGTGCTACTCGAATTGTGTTTGGGCACACACCAACCAGTACTCGAAAAATACAACAGCGTATGAACGGACGTGTTGTTGAAATTGATACCGGCATGCTGAAAACAAGATACGAAGGTAGCGGAAACGCACTGATTCTCGAACAGGATACGGTGAGTGTCGCCAACCAGAATGAAACAAGCACTTTAATGCCGATCCCACATCCTTTGGGAGTTGGTACTGATGATGAATTTATCGATGACGAAACACTGACAAATATCCTGACGAATGGCACGATTGTTGCGGCAGGAAGTAGTGAATTGACGTGGAAACTGGTTCAGGTCGCTGCATTTGACAAAACTGTGTTTGCCTACTTCACGCCCTTACCGAAGGAAAATGGATTTATTCCTGAAATTGCGGCCTATCGGCTTGACCGACTGCTGGGTCTTTACATGGTGCCGGTGACGGTCCGCCGTGAGATTGCAGGTCAACAAGGAACACTGCAATATGTCCCGTTGGCGGCATTGAACGAAAGTGAACGAGTAAGCAAAGGCAAAGGCGACCGTGCAGTATGTTCAATGAGTAAACAAAGCAGTGCGATGTTTATTTTTGATGCACTTATCCACAACTCAGAGAGAACACCACTGTCCATGCTGTACGGCCCGGATGATTATCAACTGATGCTGGTTGATCACGCGAACTCATTTGGCATTCAAAAGGGCCGACCGGCGTACCTCAGTAGTACCGAGTTGACCATTGGTGATCAATGGCGAATTGCTTTGCTGGAGATCGATGATGAAACACTTCGCATAAATCTGGATGAGGTTCTTGACAAAAACCGCTTGTCAGCACTTGGAAAACGCCGCGACATGCTGCTTGAAAACCCAAACTGATAGGTATGAGTATACGAAGATCATAATGTGACTTCGCAGGAATGTTTCCCTGGGTTGCCAAAACTATTTTGGAAACAACGGGCGCATGGGTATATATTTGAGAAGCTCAAACCTCACCGGGTAGGGACATGGCTTTCAATAAACTATTTCAGTACATTTCAATCTTTTCTTTGTGTTCATTTCTTCTTTTTCCAGGCGAACTGGAGAGCCAGCAAACAGAAGGTGTCAATTACAGGGAGTTTGACATCGAATCGCTGCAGGCTCTCATGCAGAAAGGCGATCTCAGTTCCAGGCAACTGGTCCAGTTTTACCTGGATAGAATTGAAGCCATCGATCGAAATGGGCCCCAATTCAATTCGATTATCGAAATAAACCCGCAGGCCATTGAAATCGCCACGGCCCTGGACACGGAAAGAAAATCAACCGGGCCACGCGGACCTATGCACGGAATCCCGGTGATTTTGAAGGCAAATATTGACACTGCTGACAAAATGGAAACCACTGCTGGTTCACTGGCATTAAAGGGTCACAGACCAACAGCTGATGCATTTATTGTCACAAAACTACGTGAAGCAGGTGCGGTCATCCTGGGGAAAGCGAATCTGAGCGAGTGGGCCAATTTTCGTTCTACCCATTCATCAAGCGGGTGGAGCAGTATCGGTGGCCAGACAAACAATCCCTATGACAGCTTGAGGAACCCCTGTGGTTCTTCCAGCGGCTCAGCAGTTGCCGTGGCGGCCAGTCTGACCAGTGTGGCTATAGGTACCGAGACCAATGGCTCGATTGTGTGCCCATCCAGTGTTAACGGTATTGTGGGAATTAAGCCTTCGCTGGGTCTGGTCAGCCGAAGTGGCATTATTCCTATCGCGCATAGTCAGGATACTGCTGGCCCGATGGGCCGTACGGTGAAAGATGCTGCCATCCTGCTCAACGCCATGGTGGGCGCCGATCCTGCAGACCCGCTTGCTGACAAGTTCCCGCGATCGCTACCCGATTTTGCAGCAGGTTTGTCCAAAGACGCTCTGGCGGGAAAACGTATTGGTGTGTATCGCGATCATAGCGGTGCCGGTAACGATGTTCGGGTTGGGCAAATTGTTGACGATACGGTTGCAACGCTCAAGTCACTGGGTGCCGAGGTTGTTGATCCGGTGGAAATCGACAAGGAGGGCATGAGCGACGCCAGCCGGGTTGTTTTGTACTATGAATTCAAGGCGGACTTGAACCGGTATCTTGAACAATCCGGGGCACCTCTTAAAAGTCTCGCTGATATCATCGCATTCAACGAATCCAACGCAAAGACAGTGATGCCTTTCTTTGGGCAGGAGAGAATGTTGAAAGCACAGGCACAGGGGCCGTTGACTGATCCTGAATACCTTGAAGCGCTTGCCCAGAGCAAGAAAATCTCACAAGACGCCATCAATAATGTATTGAAGACCCATAATCTGGATGCCCTGATTGCTCCCACAAGGGGCCCTGCCTGGATGACGGACAGTGTCAGTGGTGACCACTCTTCAGGAATCTCAAGTTCCTCACTGGCTGCGGTGTCGGGTTATGCGAGTATCACCCTGTCGGCCGGGGACATACTGGGTCTTCCTATCGGAATTTCATTGATCGGGGGTGAGTTCAGTGATGCAAAACTGATTCGATTCGCCTATGCGCTCGAACAGGCCGGCTACACCAGGAAGCCACCGCTGGAGTAATCCAGTTGGTTTGGTGTATTGCGATGGGTTTCAACCCGTATTGCAGTGGCCCTGTATTGGTCCAGGGGACAGGTAGAATAAAGTCCCCTTTTCAAAGAGCCAAGGTTTATCTGCCCGCACTCCTGCGTAATGCCTGATCTGTATCAACTTTCATGATCATGGATTACCTTCAAAGCCATCACCGAAGATAATCTCGCCAGCTGCAAAAGTCTGGAAAAAAGAGACAAGGAATTTTATAACGCTATGTGGAGATTAGAAGCTTTTCTCAGACTTCTTAACTTGAACCTTAAGTTGTTCACTCAGAGATTGTTCAGGTATTGCACCATGCGTTGCCGGGTTTTCTCATCCGGAAGTCGACCAAATCCTGCACCGATATTGTCGAGTGCGTGCCTGGGATTGGCCGTTTCCGTCAACACACAGGTCACTGCAGGGTTAGATAGTATAAATTTGAGGGAAAACTGTGCCCAACTTTCGCAATCAAATTCGGCGGCCCACTCGGGCAATTCGTGACCGCGCACGCGGGAGAAATATTCCCCATTGATGAACGGGCGGTTGATCGTGACAGCAACGCCTTTGTCCAGTGCCATCGGCAGTACCTGTTGGTCCGCCGCTGTTTCCAGTGGCGAATAATTCACCTGCAGGAAGTCCACCGTTCCGGTCCCCATCATTTTCATCATGGTTTCGTAGTAGCTTTCACGATGCCTGGCCACACCGATGTATTTGGTTAGCCCCTCGTCTTTCCATTTCCGGAATATGTTCCAGTTCGGCTCGGCAAATTCGGGATAAGAATGCACCAGGTCGAGTTGTTTCTTTCCAGTTATTTCCAACAGGCGCTTGATATCTTCACGCATTGAGCGCTCGTCATCACCCGTAAAGTAAGTGCCCAGGAACAAATCATCACCAATGCCGAGTGTACTAGCCACATTGGCGACAACAAACCGGCTATCCCCCGAGCAATCTACATAGGCGCCGCCTCTCTCATTAAAGAGCTTTATTAACGCCGTGGAGCCCGGCATATCATTTGTTCGGAAAGCATTGGAGTTACCCAACCCAATAACAGGCAATGAATCACTTGTGCCGGGAATTGGGCTTCGACGTAGCGGTTGCTGTGCCAGTAAAGCCGTTGGCCAACTGGCAGGCAGTGCGAGAAACGACGCTATCGTTGCGGTTTTCCTGATGAAGGCTCTTCGGTTTGTCATATTCAATCGGCACCCTGGGTTAAAAACGTCAGTAGCGAGAATTGCGATTCGCTTGAGTATAAGGGAGAAAGGGGGTTAGAGCCCTTTTCGGGCACCTGATAGATCGGCAAAACAACGACATCAAGCTGATCAAGTGAAACTTACCGGATAAATGGAGAGTGAGTTCCAGGGATGCCCAGGACCGATCTATACCTGGTTAACTTCTGTTTTGTGGCAATGCCCACATCCGGAACAAAACAGCCCTGCCTGAGCAGGGCTGTTAATTTATTGGCCTGCTATTTACTGCAAGCTAATTACCTCATGCAGCCCGGCGTGAACGCTGTCCCTGATTTCTTCCGCGAGCGGCCTGGGTCGATGTGTTCCGGCCCCTGCTGTTCCGGGGTGAGCTGTTTCGCCCCCGGTTGTTTGGCCGCGAGTTCCGGCCACTGTTGTTGTTACCACCATTCTTGATCGGTACCGCCTTGATGCTTTCATCGGGCTCGTAACCTGGAATGATGACTTTCTCGATACTGCATCTGAGCAATTTTTCTATATCCGCCAGTAGCTTCTTCTCATCGACACAGACCAGTGAAACAGCTTGACCTTCCAGGCCGGCGCGACCGGTACGGCCAATACGGTGGATATAGTCTTCCGGTACATTGGGTAACTCGAAATTTACCACGTGGGGCAATTGTTCGATGTCGAGTCCACGGGCCGCGATGTCGGTTGCAACCAGAACACGGATATCACCCTTTTTGAAGTCGGCCAGTGCACGGGTGCGGGCACCCTGCGACTTGTTGCCATGGATGGCGGTGGATGAAAGACCGTCCTGCTCCAGTTGTTTGCTGAGACGGTTCGCCAGGTGTTTGGTGCGGGTGAATACCAGCACTTGCCTCCAGTCACCGGCACCGATCATATATGACAGCAGTTCGCGTTTACGGTTACGGTCAACCGGGTGAACGACCTGTGAGACTTGTTCCGCCGTGGTATTCTGACGCGCAACCTGGATTTCCATGGGTGCATTCAGCAACTCGTTAGCGAGTTGTTTGATGTCTCTTGAAAAAGTGGCTGAGAACAACAGGCTTTGACGGCCTGAAGGTATCGCCTTCAGGACTTTACGGATGTCACGGATGAAACCCATGTCGAGCATGCGGTCTGCTTCGTCGAGAACCAGTGTTTCAACCTGATCAAGACGGATGGTTCCGCGCTCCATGTGATCGAGCAAGCGGCCTGGTGTCGCAATGATAATGTCCACACCACGGCGCAATTGTGAGATTTGCGGGTTAATACTGACCCCGCCGAATATCACGGCTGAGGTGAATGGCAAATAACGACCGTAGTCTCTTACGCTTTCGGCAACCTGTGCCGCAAGCTCACGTGTAGGTACGAGGATCAACGCACGTATGCGCTTGTTTCCCTGTGGTGCAATAAACTGCAACCTTTGTAACAGGGGTAGGGTGAAGCCCGCGGTCTTGCCGGTACCGGTTTGGGCACCAGCCAGAAGATCGTGGCCTTCAAGAATTAGGGGGATTGCCTGCTGTTGAATCGGGGTTGCTTCCTGGTAACCCTGTTTTTCTGTCGCGCGCAACAATTCGGCCGAAAGGCCAAGTTCTGAAAATAACATGTTTGATTTTTACTCCGGGATTACCCTGCCCAAACGCGGTGATTCTTTCACTGCATGGGTCGATCCGGGTTGAATCCTTATTGGTCTCCGCAAACGGCGAAATTGCCGTGAGGGAGCAGTTGGCACAGACCGAAGTGTGCCAAGACGGGGCGGACTATAACAGAAGTGCAGTGATTAACAAGCGGTGTTTGCCTTTGTTACATCCTGACTTACCGGTTTGACTGAATCAGGTTACGGAAGTCGCTGCCACTCGGATTCTGGTAGACCCGCAGATCAAACTCCGGAACCACTGCCAGTATGTGGTCAAAAATATCCGCCTGGATGGCCTCGTAATTGGCCCAGACTTTGTCCTTACTGAACACGTAAACCTCGATTGGCAGGCCATATTCCGTTGGCTGTAACTGCCGGACCAGGAAAGTCATTTCCTTGCTGATCATCGGGTGGTTCAACAAATAGGCCTGCACGTAGGCACGGAATGTGCCGACATTGGTCATACGTCTGCCATTCGCTAGACTGGCATTGTCGACCTTTGTTGCCGTGTTGAACGCTTCGAGTTCAGTTTTCTTTATAGCGATGTATTCGGAGATGTACTGAATTTTTTCAAACCGTTCCAGCATTGCCTCATCGCAGAACCGGATACTATTGATATCGATATTCACTGCGCGCTTGATGCGCCGTCCACCGGACTCCGCCATACCGCGCCAGTTTTTGAATGACTCACTGATCAGCGCATAGGTTGGGATCGTTGTGACGGTTTTATCCCAGTTCTGAACCTTGACCGTGGTCAGTGTCACTTCCAATACGTCACCATCTGCACCGTACTTTGGCATTTCAATCCAGTCACCATTTGAAACCATCCTGTTTGCAGCCAACTGGATTCCAGCGACAAACCCGAGAATTGCATCCCGGAAAATCAACATCAACACCGCCGTGAGGGCACCGATGCCGCTGAGCAGGTAAAGTGGTGTTTTGTTCAGGAGGATGGAGATAACAAAGATGGCAGATAAAAAATACAATGCAATTTTAGAGATCTGGATAAATCCCTTGATAGGAATCTCTTTGGATGCCCGGAAATTCCTGTAGAGTTCCTCTACCGTGTTGAGTAATGCATCGATCACCAGCGTCAGGATGATGATCATATATATTTGAGTGGCACCCCTGATGAATGCAATCGCGGTTTCCATGCCCTCAAGTGCAAACGGGGTAAGCACAAAAATGACCAGCGCCGGAGCCAGGTGAGCCAGGCGGCCCGGTGCACCCTGACGTAGGATGGCGTCATCCCATTTGGTCTTGGTTCTGGTGATGACATAGGTGAGTGACTTCAGAATGAATCGTTTGGCGACAAAATCAACGATCACACTCAGTAGCAAGACAGTTAAAGCGGCAATTCCACGTGCGGAATTGAATGCGAGATACTCACTGGCACCGTGACCTTGTAAC
>JASJFX010000042.1:0-11891 GCA_033791845.1 Lysobacterales bacterium
GTCCGGTCTGAGTCAGTAACTCGGCTATCTCGTCGCGAAAGTCAGTGTTCACAAAGCGTCTCCAGGGGGGTGCTCAGATCAGGTCGGCGTCTGTGATGATCTCCACCAACGAAGGGCCATCATGGCTCAGCGCATCCTCAAGCGCCGGCTTGATTTGCTCTGGCGATTTCACCGGAATGCCATGGCCACCGCAAAGTCTCGCGTAGGCTGCGAAACTCGGGTTATGCAGACTTGTCTGCCAGACGGGCCATTCGCCTGCGCGCTGCTCCTTCGAGATCTTGCCCAGCTGCGAGTTGTTCAGCAGTACATGCGTGATGTTCATGTTGTATTTCACGGCCGTCGTAAAGTCGGCCAGGTATTGGCCAAAGCCCCCGTCGCCACTCACTGAGATTACCTTGCGCCCCTTGTACTCATCCTGGTCCTGCGTCGCCGCCCAGGCACCCATCGCCGCACAAAAAGCAAATCCTATGGAGCCAAGATAGCCGGACATCATGATCCGCTGGCCCTTACTTTCGAAATAGCGCCCAAAAGAATAAGTGTTGTTACCAACGTCCAGCGCGATAACGGCATCACCGGGAGCACACTTGGTGAGTGCAGCGAATATGGAGGCTGAGTTGACACCTTTACCCCGGTCATCCATGGCACGGTTCTTTTTTTCCTCACGCCAAATCGCCCAGCGCTCTTCAAGCTCTGGTCGTTGATCAACCGTGTGGCTGGTTCCCGCAAGCCCGGTGGTCAGGCGTTTTGCTGTCACGCCAATTTCGCCCCATACAGGAATAGTGACCGGGTGAAATTTACCCAGCTGCATACGGTCAAAATCAACTTGAATAATGGGTCGTTTCTCAGTGATACCAGTGTGACTGGAAAACGAGGCACCCAATGCCAAAATCAGGTCACACTCATTCATGAACCAACTCGCCAGCATTGTGCCGGAACGGCCCAGCACCCCACCTGCCAGGGGGTGATCATCAGCAATCTGACCCTTGGCTTTGAAGGTGGTAAGGATTGGAGCATTGAGTTGCTCAGCCATTTCGATGATCTGGTCCATCGCGTCCCGTGCACCGTAGCCGACGATCACTATCGGGCGTTTTGATTCGCCTATCAGAGACAAAGCATCTTTGAGCACGCCTTCATCGGGTGCCATTTTGGTCACTGAAACTCTACCCTTCGGTCCGGAAGGAGTGGCGTCCTTTGCAGCAAGTGTTTGCACATTATCGGGAAATATCAGGTGCGCTACATCCCGCTCGACGATGGCGGTCTTGCATGCAAGTGTCATGAGTTCAGCATGTTTTGAACTGTTCAATACGGGTTGGCTGAAACGGGCTACCGGCGCAAATGCGGCACTCAGGTCAATATCCTGAAAAGCACCCGGGCCGAACACCTGCACCTGAACCTGCCCGGTCAGCGCCAGCAGTGGCGCCCGGTCAACCTTGGCGTCCCATAGCCCCGTCATCAAATTCGTTGCTCCGGGCCCCGCAATGGTCAGGCACGCCGCGGGTTTACCCGTGAGTTTGGCATAGCCAGAGCAGGCAAACGCGGCGGCACCTTCGTGACGGACACCAAAAAAACTCAAGCGGCCTTTCTCTTCCTGCCGGCGGATCGCATCCGACAGGCCCAGGTTCGAGTGTCCGACGATACCGAACACCGATTTCACCCCCCAATTGGTCATGGTTTCAGCCATAACATCCGTTACCGTGGTCACATGGGCAGCATCTTCTTCAACACCGACATAAATTCCGTCCTCACGTGTCTGTACCGGAAACATCTGTTGACCCGTGTCTTCATGCCCGCCGGGTGGTAACCCGGTTTTTGGATCAAAGTCCCATCCGTGCCAGGGGCAACGCAACATGCAAGAGCCGTCCTTGCCGGTCTCAATGGAACCTTCGCCGAGCGGACCACCCTGATGAGGGCAACGATTTTCCATCGCGTGGTAAGCGCCATCGATATGGGTCAGCGCCATGGAATGGATGCTGGCAGTCACCGTCTTTACACGCCCTTCAGGTAATTCTTCCAGCTCGGCAACTTTGTACCACTTCAATTTTTTGTTCCTGGTATTCAATTCAGATGTCCTCAGTGGGTGTTGACTAAATATGTTTGCGACCGGCTGTTAGCAGATCATTCCATAACTCTACAAGGTAATCAGCGGGGTTTGTATTTTCCAGCAAGGAACGGTACGTCAATACAGCACCATTAAAACCCTCTGTGTGCCATTTGGTGCCAGGCGGAAGTGAAAGGCCTGCGAATGCATCCGGTAACGGGTAGGCCGTTACATAGAAGTAGGGCTCGGCTATGCCTTCATCACCGAAAGTGAAACCGAAGTTCATCTGCTTGTCGGCATATTCCTCGTTTGCAGGGTCCTGATCGGGGATTTTTCCGCCAGGCAGCCATAACATCCCCAGATCAAAATGATGCGGCCATATTTGAATGGGGCTGGTCTCTTCACGAATTCCGGCTTGAAATATTGAAAGCGCTGCCTTTACTGACCTCAGTGTGGCACCCAGAGAAGTGGCAATTTCCACAGAGTAGTCAGGTGTAGCCTGGGTATCACGCTGCCGACCTTTATCTGCAGGTATGAGTTCAGAATCAATGCCGTTTTCAAGCAGAAAAACCTGCACCAGTTCTGCCAGTTCTGTTGCCGGCCTGCCGGTCAGCGGCTCGCTAAATTCTTCCCCGCCGGCCACTCGGCCCCGCAGCCGGTCCTGCGCAAGTTCAATTTCGAGTTCAAAGTCAATTCCCGCCTGAACCAGGCCGGTGGAAATACCCTTTATCGAAGGCTGGACCGTCAGTTGCCACCAGTGTTTCCGTCGCGGCAGACAGGAGCCCAGCCAGTCCCCAAGAACTTGCGTGTAGGCATGAACGGCATTGAGCGTAGGGCCCAGTTCGGCGGCATCCAGGATGGGAAATGCCTGGGTTTTCACGATACCCCACCATATGCAACCCCGGTGAGCATCGCCATATCATGTTTGAATGTGGTCAGGTCGACGTCAGCGACTAATGCGCAGGCTGGCTTGCGAGCTTCAAATTCATTCGCCAGCGCAATACCAGTGTTGCCACTGGTGGCTTCTATCAGCACTTTGCCGGCACGGATTTCGCCACCGGCTTCCGCCTTGAGGATCATGTCCAGCAACGGCCTGTCCTTGACCGAACCGGCGGTGTTATTACCCTCCAGCTTTACCAGAATAGTGTTGCTGGTTTCCCCAGGCAGGTACTTGAGGCGCACCAGCGGTGTGTTGTAAACAGTATTTTCAATATTGAGTATGCTCATGGGAGTTGATTGTACCCGTCCCGGCAGTGGCTGGCACCGGGTCCATGGTGCCCGCATTAATGCGTCTGTCGATTCAAGGAAAGATAAGGTATGAAAGTCATAGTAACGAAAGTCAGGGGAAATTCAGGACAACTACAGTTTTTCCTTACTTCAAGACATAGCTGTCCTGACTATTACGAAAACCTCCAATGCGCGAATAATCAAAGGATCTACTCCGCGTTGAATATCGGACTTTTTGTTAAGTAGTTCTATATCGGCAGGCACGCCTGTGCTTTCGTAGCAAACCATGTCAGCGGAGAAATACACTTGATACGACAGACAATAGCGCCATCCGTTGGGAAGCTTTTTCTCGAGTTGATAGGAGAATATTCCATTCGTATGATCGCCAATGACTGTAACGTAAGGCAACTCTTTCAAAGCCAGTGCGAAAACCTCTCCACCACTAAAAACCGAATCGCATGTTAAAAGCACGATTGGCCCGGTAAATTGAGTGTCCCCTTGCGGTTCTATATGCCATGTCTTGAGCGGCGAATAATCATTTTCTCCCGAACCACGTTTCGTCTTTCTGTGAAAGGCCACTCGCTTACGGTCACAAAACCGATTGACAATCTGGATTACGGTGCTGTCATCGCCACCGGGGTTGTTACGGATATCAATAACCACCCCGTCCAGCCCTTTAAAGTCACTTAATATCCGGTCCAGCGCAGCGGTCAATCTTCGTTCTTTCACCCCTTCCAGTTCTAAAACCCGGAGATAGCCATAGTTGGAGGACCTGCAATAACGGAGTATCCATGCCGTCGATTTCCGTGGCTTGCCAAAACCATTTGAAACAAGGGTGTTCTTGGTGGTTTTGAAGAGGCTCTTGATGTCCGGTTTTGTGAATTCCTGCCAAAACCCGGGTTCAAGCTCCGGATTGAAATAGCGCTTTCTATCACCCCCGCCTGTTTTCGCCTTTAGTTCAACATGCCCATCGTTCAGCGGGGCAAGCATGTGGCAGAAAATGTCGAAAAGCTCATCCTCGCTGGTATTTTTGGAAACTCTTGGTCTGAAGATGTCGTATTGCCTGTTCCAGTCAACATTCCTCAGTTTGAAGAATGGATACCTGTCAAAAAAGGTTTTCCATAATTCCTCAAAGTTCTTTTCGGCGTTGAATGTAGTTATCTTCAATATTTTACCTGGTCAGTGGACAGACTGGGCACAAGCAAGCGATTGATCCATATTTTCCAAATGGTTGTAACGGTCTATTGTCAGCAAACTGACCACTTCACTGCCAAGCCTATAAATATCGCTATTGTAAAGCTGGACAGGGTCCCGACAATTACATATTCAGTTAATTTTCTATGGTTACTACCGCTGGCGCTACCAAAACGCATTATTGACTTTGCAGCCAGTAAAAATCCAATAGCCCCAAACTGGTCTATGAGTATGAATGTAAGAATCAACACTCGCTCCAAATAGCCAATCAGCGTACCTGCATTAGGTAGAGAATTGGTGTCTGCCCCTCCATCCGCCCACGTTTTACATATCAACCCAACCAATACTGATACAGGCTTAAGGACAACCAAATATGCCAGTAAGATTCCGATCGTTTGACAGGCAAGTAACCAGGACAGCAAGGGTTCTAGTTTTTGAGGTTGGTTTGTAAACCAGATCCATACCCCGACGATCACCATAACGTGCAACGCCTGGTCCACCAGGAACCAAAGCACGCTTGATTTATTGGTATAGGCTTTGAATAAATCAATTAAACAATGGCTGATCGCAATTATTCCCACGACCCAAATCAAATCCAGTGACCACCCCAGTAACAACACCCATGCAGTTGTTGCCAATATTGCGTGTGTGAGTCCGTGCATGTAAAGAGCTTTAGATCGATATTTGTTTTCGTACTTGTCTTCCACCCAGGCGGAGTTTTGAAAGACAAAATCACCCAGAATATGTGCCAGCAGCAACATCAGAAGAACCTCAATATTTTCAATGCCAGGGTTTATCATAGTGTCCTCACTATTTCTTCTACTCTATTGATGTAGGCCTTCAATAGTTTGTATTTTGCCGTCTTTAGACGGGTATTTACGGTTGGCTGAGAGCGCCCTATCAGCTTGGCTATTTCTTCCTGGGAGTCACTTTCGTATAAAGCCCAAAAAACTGCTTCCGCAGAAAATTGTGACCAGTTACTTATGATGTCATCTGCAAACCTCGTTATGAGATCAAGATCGTGGTCAACCTGACTTAACGGCGTTTTGATTATAAGTTTCTGCTTTTTTTTGGCGATTTCATCAATACCGCTCCCGGATAACTCGTAGGCCTGCCCTCCAGACGATGACACTCGATTAGCAGTGAATTCACGCTTGCCTACGCCTATCGACAACCTGACATCCCAAATATCTCTCTTGCTGGGAGACCTGGCTATCATGTCTGAACGTATCAATATTGCGGCAGCCGCGACTTCGTGAGGCTTTGGAATATCAAGTTGAAAACTATCACCGCGGTAAATCTCAGATTCTGCATTGAATTTTTTGCAGACGTGATGCATCGTCGACTCTAACACCTCCAGCAAGTCAACTCTGCCCGAGATTTCCCGGGAATTAACTACATCGCCAGTTATCACCGCATGTGTTGTCAAGTTCATAAGCCTCTTATCAGTTTTATCTATAGTAAGAGTATATAGATGTTTTTGTCTATATTGTCAAATAATAGATGAATCCAGCTATATAGACGATACAGGGCAATTGATATAACCAAGTCGAAAATCGATGCCATCGAAGAAGAATACGAAGTGGATTTGGACTTATCCGGAAATCAGGGCGATTCCCAATACCAGCTTCCTGATGGCTAATTCAGGATCCGGCGCTTTCTTCTTGGTCATCGATGTCAACGAGTGGTAAGTTACGCATGGATTTCCTGCTTTCTCTCGATTTTATCGAACGGCATAACAACTAATTCAATGAAGGATTCATACATGCAAGGAATTATCAAGGTGCTGACCGTCGCGATACTTTTACAAGCCACACCATCGCAGGCAGCTTCTGTCATCAAAGATGGCAACGAATGGCTCCAGCCAGCAGATTTTGTCGATATTTCATGGCAGCAGATCGATGCCATTTGTCCGGCCACATCTGATCGTGTGTGCACCGGGTCGCTTGGGGGTATCGACATCACAGGCTTTATTTTTGCGTCAATAGAAGAGGTCAATATGCTGATGGCAACCTACGGTGTCCCACAGCCAGACTTATGCGGCGGTTCGGCTGCCCGGGTTGAAGATAGTGCTTGGGCGCCTGCTGCTTTCGCCGACTTCTCTCCAACCGAAGAATTTGACGGCAATCGATACCTGGAAGCAAATGTCAGCGACGCCAATATTTGCGACGCTATCATTGACCCTTTTTGCGATTTTGAACAAAATGGGTTTATTGGAATCCAGTCTGACGTCGACTTTGGCGACAGCTATTGTGCCGGTCCGGGGTCAATACCCATTGGTGCCTGGTTGTATCGTCCATATAGCCCCGCCCCGGTAGCGATCACGACCCTCAGTAATTACGGACTTCTGCTAGCCATTTTTGGGATGCTGTTAGCGGCTAGCCGCCGCTTCTCAGTAAGAAAGGCTAAACAAGGATAGACCAGGCAAAATTAGCTGTATCAGAGTCAGGCACCACCAGAAACAGGTACCACCAGAGACAGGAACCAACATGATTGAAAAAGTAATCGAGGTGATTCAACACGAATCTGATGCTATACAAAACATTCCCGTCACAAATGCCTTCGAGAGTGCGACTCTACTTATCCATCGGCACGTGCATGAACTGCACGGCAAGCTTGTAACCAGCGGCCTGGGCAAGGCGGGTGAGATTGCCCAGAATATCTCGACGACTTTCAGCTCCACCGGCACGCCCTCTGTTTTCCTCCACCCCACCGAAGCCCAACACGGCGACCTTGGCGTGTTGCAACCCAACGACGTTCTGCTGCTGATTTCGAATTCGGGAAAAACCCGCGAAGTCCTGGAACTGGTCGAACTGGCCAAGAACTTATACACAGACCTTCCCCTGATCGTCATCACGGCCAAAGCAAAGTCCACCTTGGCCCAGTCAGCCGATGTCTGCCTGCTGACAGGAGATCCCGCAGAAGTCTGTCCACTTGGTCTTTCCCCGACCACCTCCACCACCGTCATGACCGTTATAGGTGATGCATTGATAGTCCTGATGATGGAAAAAATCGCCTTCACCAACGAGGAATATGCAAAGCGGCATCACGGTGGGTATTTGGGCAGCAAATCCCGGAAACAGACCGGGCAAAACTCAGAAAACTAAATGCAGCCTTAAATATTTCGCGTAAATCATCAAATTTGATCCCCCGATCAAACCTACGAATCTTCGCCGGAAATTTCACACTCATAAGCCCGATACCAGCGGTAAAAACTGCTGCGATTAACATTGATCTCAACCAGGGTTTTTCCATGAGTCAACGCGGATTTGCAAAATCACCCTGCAAAATCAGAATTTTTGTACTATCATTAACAAAGCGCAAAGGACATGCGTAAGATTTAAATTGGATTCCAAGGTTGTCATTCGTGGTAGTTACCAGGCACGGTACCCGCGTTCGGCTAACAAGAAATCAACAATAACGAGGTCGTACGAATGTCTATACGCAACTGGCCAACCAGGCTTCTGCTGGTTCTGTGCTTCACTATTTTCGTCAGCTCTGCTTATGCTGCACGTGGTGACAGAAACAATACCTTAAACGATGTAAGGCCCCGGCACTGGGATGAGTCCCATGTCAGGCGGGTGCTTGCTGCCTTTGCTTACGGTGGGCTGGCCAGCGACGCACAAATTGACACCTGGAGCAGGATGAGACCCCGTCATGCTGTGGCCGAAATACTGACCTTCGATAGTGTCAATAATAAGTTGTCTCCACCGGAAGCGGGCGATGACACTTCGCTGCATTGTGGATCTCTAGCCAGTCTGCAGGCCTTCTGGAGTAGTGACGACCCCTACAATATGATGAAATACGGTGACCGCAGTCGCTACGCCGTTCTGAATGCCAACAATAGACTCAGCACCTCGAATCTGCAACGCACCTGGGTAAAAGCCATCAGCACCCGTGGTTGTAATCCGTTTCTGCATAAAATGGCGCTGTACATAACCAACTACCACGCCTCGATCTCCGTAGAAAAAACCCGGGCAGGATTAATTCGGGACTACTACGACCGTATTGCGGCGGCCTTGAGTAACAGCGGTGACTTCATTGATGTAATGACCGTGGCAGCAACTGATGCAGCACTGGCAAGAGCATACGGGCACCGATTGAGCAAGTACTACAACAGAACCGAAGTGTTCAAGGGCACAGATGATTTTGCCCGTGAATTCCACCAGTTGCTTTTCCGCATTAACGGCACCACAGAAAACACGGTGTATCACGAAGATACGACCATTGAACACACCGCGTGGATGCTGACCGGCATGAACGTCGACCGAAACCAGGGTGCGTATGGCAGCCCGGACAAGGTTGACTGGTACATTGGCCCGATCGATTTCTCAGATCACTACGATGACTATACAAAACCACGGAACCTGAGAAACACAAGCCTTCATTATCATGGCAACACGGGTGAAGACAGTTGCCTGGAGATTCTTCACTCGACTATTTGCGGTGATAATGCCGGTGAAAAAATTGCAGAATTGGCCAGGGTTGCCGCTGAACACAGCGAAAGCATGGCCAACGTTCCGGTGACGATTATCGACTTTTTCGCCGATGACAACCTCGACGCTAACAAAATCAAAGCAATCCGCGGTACGTGGGCTGAAGCTGATTATAACCTGTTGAAGTTTATTCGTAAGTACGCTGCTTCCACGGCTTTCCACAATACCAATACGTTTAAGTACCGCACCGCATTTGACCGCAACCTGCTTGTCCAGAATAAGAATACCCTGGATAACGAAGAAGCATTTGGCCGGGACTTATTCGACTCACCCTTCGCCCGCATGCGCGACCAGGGTGCCGTAATTTTTGATCCGGCACATGACGTGTTTGGTGGTCAAACCGGTTTCCAGGCAGCCAATAATCGCTATCTTTTCAGAGATGCATACTGGAGTAATGTTGCCAAATCAACGTTCCTCCTGGACATTTCAGATACCTATACACTGGATCCGGGCGTTGACGCCGCGGTTTACAAATGGCAAAAGGACTGGGGTAGTGTGATCCCGGTCAATGCCAATGGCGAGTATGTCGTGGCAGATGTAGCCGAGTGGCTATGGAATCACTTTATTGGAGACGGTGGCAAAAATTTTGACCCCATTGCACGGGCCCAGGTGCACGCGTTGCTGGCTGATAACCGCGACTTTGCGTATGTCGTCGACCCTTCCAATCCGGATGTTGCATACAGTTCAGATGAAATCGTCAACGGTGCAGCCAGTGCCACAGATCAGGCCCTGGCCGCAGAAACGATGAATTTCAATCAGAACACAGCCAACATCCGGGTAGGCATGGCGATTAATTTTATAACGATGACGCCCTACGCCTTTGTCATGGAGGGCAAGTAACATGAAACGCAGAGACTTTCTTAAAAACTCGATCTATACATCAATGGCAGCCGGAGCCGGCTTGACATTACCACTCCATGCATCAGCGGCTTGTAATGCCGTCGACATGCCTCGCACACTGGTCAACCTGATGTTATACGGCGGCGTGGACTCGAAGTTCATTTTCATGCCGGCACCCAGCCACTTCAGCTCGAATTACCTCGACAAGATCTGGGCGGCCCGGTCATCACTGTATGGTGGAATTTATCCAACTTACACCGATATGTTCAACAATGAGTATTTGCTGACCACCGATAAAAGTGGCTTTGAATTTGGCATTTTCAAGCGCTGTGGATGGCTAAAATCGGAGTTCGATGCAGGTCGTGTCGCGGTGATTGCCAATTCATTCTGTTCAACAAGCCGAAGGCATGATCAGAGCCAGCTCAATGCCAATGCAGGCGACCCCGTTTACGACGCCTTGCACTACGATCGTGATGGTTGGGGCGGACGTCTGATTGAGCAGTTACCCGGGTCTGTCAACACCGTCGAACTGGCGCACGAGATCTCGGTTTTCGGCAATGGAACAAACGCCGGGGAGCGCCTGCGGCAGGTCATACATGCGCAGGATACCCGCGCCATAGCGCTACCCAACTACGATGGTGGCAATCCTGCCTCCCGCCGTAACATTCTATCGCGTGCACTGAAGTCCTATTACCAGGCGCGGGGAGCAGAGGTTGCAGGCCAAACGAATTCTCCGTACTCGGTTTTCTTTCAACATGATGCGGCCCTTCGTGAATTCGGAGGCGCTGTTGAATCACGTCTGAACGATTGCGGAGTCTTGCCGGCCTCATTGGCGAATCTTACTCTCAATTCCGGTCATTTTGCACAACAGTGCCGCAATCTGTACGACGTTTGCCTTGCTCCCGATATTCTGAATGTCCGCACTTTATCCATGCGTTACGATCGCTTTGATACACATAACAATGAGCTTTTCCGCATCGGAAACAACCTTGAAGATCTGTTCGGAGCATCCGGTGGCCTGGCAACTACCATGGCGGAAATTTCAACCCTGCCCTACCTGAACAAGGCTGCCAGGGATAACCTGGTGTTGTACTTCTCTTCCGACTTCGGGCGGCAATTGCGCGCCAACGGGGATGCGGGTACAGATCATGGCCGTGGCCTCTACTCCATTCTTTGGGGAACCGATGTCAGCGGCGGGCTTTACGGCGAAATGTTCCCCGAACGGGAGGCGAATTCCGACGCAAATGGCGAGGTTCCATTTGAGACTTCGGGTGCTGATGTTCTTGGCCAGACTTCCACGGAAAAAATCCTGGCCGAAGTCTGTGAATGGATGGAACCGGGCAGCTCAAACATCGTTTTCCCGGGTGCCGGTTCAGCCAAAATAGAAGTTCCGGGCCTGGTTGACGGTTTGCTGGCTGTATGAGCTTACAGTGTGGTTATTTCTATCAGGTTGCCCCTATGTTCCTGATCATGGATTACCTTCGAAGCCATCACCGAATAAAATATCGTCCGCTGCAAAAGTCTGGAACAGGTTTAGCGTAGTTCGGGCCGTACCGTCATCCGTGCCGTCGTTGGGTGTCACCTGCACGTCGTAAGATTGTGCGGGATCCAGACCGGTTAATGCCTGGCTGGTGGTGGTGGTAGTGCCTCCACTGGTCCATGGAAAATCACCATTGCGACGGTATTCCACAAGGTAAGTGATGGTGTCAGCGGGATCCGCATCGGTGGAGGCGCCCCAACTGACCGTGGCGGAATTGTCGGTGACGGCAGAAGCCAGCAGGGTTCCCGGTTGCGTCGGTGGGGTATTTCCAGGCAACAGGCCCGAACTGGCGATGATGAAATCGTCACCGAAAATTATTCTTTCTTGACCAACCTTCCCATCCAGTTCCCTAAATTCAAACCGGGTAAATCCAGCCGCGCTCGTGTCGATCAGACCAAAGAAGTAAAAACCCGCATCTGGTAGTACGCCGACATCAACCTGGGTTGTCCCGTCAAGAATAATGGCGATATTGCCTCCTGCGCTCCCTGTGATGTAACCACCCGCGCCGTGTAATGAATCGCCACCCGGCAAGATTTCCCCACTCAGTCCATCATGA
>JASJFX010000043.1:0-27627 GCA_033791845.1 Lysobacterales bacterium
TCTGCCGGCTCAGGTTGTAATAAGCCAACCGGAACAATAGGACATTCAAGTCTTCATTCAGTTAGAATAGCCGCACATTCCCACGGGAATGCCTGAGGGGCGGCCAGACGGCCTGAGATGTCCGGGATAGTATCCGGATAGACCCTTTGAACCTGATCCGGATCATACCGGCGTAGGGATAGGGCGCAGTTTACTGTTCAATCTCTCCACCTTCCGGGTCTCCACTGTAGGAGCCTGTCGCATTTAATGCGATCTTACGATCGGTCAAAACCGACAGGCTCTTGGGAGGCTTTTGTGTTTAGAAAATTTTGCATCTTTATGTTGCTGATCATATCGGGGCCGGTTTCGGCCGACGATGATGTTGAGGAAGCGACTGAGGGCGACCTCGAAGAGGTCATCGTTACGGCCCAGTTCCGTGATACCACACTACTGAAAACCAGCGGCAGCATCTCTGTCATACCAGAAACCGTTATTTTCGATCGCGGTGCACAGCACCTGCAGGGCATCCTCAACGTTTTACCCAACGTCAACTTTTCCTCGGGTGCATCGAGGGCACGCTTTATCCAGATACGAGGGGTGGGTGATCTTGAGCAGTTTGTCGACCCCAAGTATTTCCCCTCAGTGGGCCTGACCATCGATGATGTGGATATGAATGGCTTTGCCTCTTCCGCCGTTTTGATGGACACCCGGCAGGTGGAAGTATTGCGTGGCCCGCAGGGAACAAAGTTCGGCACCAATGCATTGGCTGGCATGGTGAACATCCGTTCGAACGACCCCACCGATACGGTCACCGGGAATGCACAGGCGGGCTTTGGTAACTACAGCAGTTGGAATGCGTCTGCGGCGCTGAGTGGTCCCTTAACACAAAACCTGCTGGGTCGGATCGCAGTGGGTCAGACCAGCAGTGATGGTTTTATTCGCAATGACTACCTGGGTGTTGATGATACCAACAACATCGATGAGTTCAGCATGCGGGGTAAATTACGCTGGCTTGGCCAGGCCAGCACCTTTGCGGAATTGACTGTCTTCTACGTCGATGTCGACAATGGCTACGATGCCTTTTCACTCGACAATACGCGCCACACCCTGTCTGATGAACCCGGTCATGACCAGCAAAAATCCTGGTCCATCGCGGGCAAGAGTTATTGGGAGATCAATCCGGACCTGGCGCTTGAAACCATTGTCAGCTGGTCGGATGCCGATACCTTCTATAGCTATGACGAGGACTGGACCAACCCGGACATCTGTGACGGCTACGAATTTTGCTACCCCTTCGCCAATACCGACCAGCAGGAACGCGACCGCGATAATATCAGCCTGGACACCCACCTGATGTCGATCGATGGCAATCGCTTTAACTGGGTGGCCGGTGTTTATGCCCAGCATCGCAGCGAGGACTTCTATCGTGTCTATTGGGGTGATTTCAATAGTGAATACAAAACCCATCGCTACGCAATCTATACCCAACTGGAGTATGACTTCACACCCGTATGGCGCTTGATTGGCGGTGTTCGCTATGAGTGGTTTGATGATGATTACAAGGACACCAATGCCTTGCGTAGCGAGACTGACGACCAGTATTTCACCGGTGAGCTCACGTTGCAGTTCGACATAAGTGATAACACCATGCTCTATGGCACGCTTTCCCGTGGTGTAAAACCCGGCGGCGTCAACACCGAGGCCAGCTCAGTATTTGATTTCATGGATCCCAAATACCAGGCCTTTATGAGTAGTCGCCTGGTGTTTGGTAAAGAAAGCCTGCGTAATGCGGAAATCGGAATCAAGGGCCGGTATCTCGATGGCACATTAAGCCTGCGCACGGCCCTGTTTCACATGAAAAGGAAAAATGCCCAGCTGGAATCCTGGATATGGGACGACATCAATTTTCTCTGGGTGGGTTACCTCGACAGTGTGGATAAAGGCACCAACTACGGCCTCGAACTCGAACTGGATTACCAGGTAACATCAAACGTCAGTGTTTTCGCCGGTGTCGGCTGGTTGAAAACAAACGTGGATGAAATGACCGTGGTAGATCTCGGTGAACCGGGTGAATGGACACAATCGACCATTAAGGAAATAAACGACCGCGACCAGACAAAAGCGCCCGAATGGCAATACAACATCGGCACCAGCATATACTTCACACCACAACTCAGTGCCCGGCTTGAATTCGAAGGACGCAGTGACAGTTTTTACGGCTATTATCACAACCAGAAAATCTCCGGCTACTCAACGTTTAACGCCAGCCTGGGATACAACTTCGGCGCATTCACCATCCGCGCATGGGGCCGTAACCTGGGCAACAAAGATTATGCGGTGCACGGGCTGTATTTTGCCAATGATCCGCGTAAGGAATACGTCAACGAGGCCTATCGCCAGTTTGGCGAACCGCGCGTATATGGTATTGAATTAAGATATGAGTTTCACTGAATGAAGTTCGACCAAATCAGAATGACTTGAATGGAAAACTGGCTGCAAACAGCACTCACCGCGGCACAATCCATGTCACTTATGGAGGTGACAGCGGTGGTGTTCGCCATGGCCTATCTGTTGCTGGCTGTCCGTGAAAATGTCCTGTGCTGGCTTTTCGCATTTCTCAGTACAGCAATTTATACGGTCCTGTTCTGGGATGTCAGCCTGCTGATGGAATCAGCGCTCAATGTTTATTACATGGCGATGGCCGTTTACGGCTGGTATCAATGGACCCGTGGTGGAAGCAACGGCGATGACCAACCACACGCGCTTACCGTTCGCTCCATGTCTGCAAAGCAACATGTGATAGTGATTGCCGCCATTGCCAGCCTGACAGTTGTCTCCGGTTACCTGCTCAGTGAACACACTACGGCAGCCTGGCCATATGTTGATTCATTCACCACCTGGGCCAGCGTTATCACTACCTACCTTGTTACCCGCAAATTATTACAGAACTGGCTCTACTGGATAGTGATTGACACGGTATCCGTACCGCTTTATATCGACCGCGGCTTGAACCTGACGGCACTGTTGTTCGTCGCCTATGTCGTCATTGCCGTGGTCGGTTATTTCAAATGGCGGGATCACTTACGCAACAACGGCCAAGTCGTTGCAGCCTGAAAACGCACTTACGGACTGGCGTCAATGGAGTCCCGGACTGCGCTCCAAACCATTGCTTAGCGGAGAGTTAAACGGTGGACTAAGCAACCAGAGCTACCTGCTCCAATCAGATATAGGCAAACTGGTTGTACGTATCAACGGCACCGGTTCATTGTTACCCGGCGCCAACCGCAGCGACGAAATCAATATCTGGAAGGTTGCAGACAAACAGGGCATCGCACCTGCCCTGATATTTGTTGACCCCGAACACCGGTACCTGGTCAGCAAATACATCAAAAACAAGCTGCCCCCAAAACCACAACTCAACACGGCCGTTGTCGATCAGGCATTCAGCCTGCTGGAAAGCTGTCACCAACTGGATGTAGAAGCATCAAGCATCAACTATCTCAGTCATATCGAACACTATTGGCAAATCATCGAAGCCAAAAACCAACCCATCAACCCCAACTTGTGCAATCAGCGCAAACCAATCCAACAAACCCTGGATGCACTCATCAACAGCGACACTCCAACCGGCATCTGCCACCATGACCCGGTAATAGCAAACTTCGTCGGCACCCCCAAACGCCTATACCTGATCGACTGGGAATACGCCGCCAACGGCCTGCAAATAATGGATTACGCGGCGCTGGCAACCGAATGGCAAATAGACGATGCCACTATGCATAGGCAAACCGGGATCGACCTGGATTTACTGACAATGGCCAGCGCGATATACACCTATTTACGTGCACTCTGGCAAGAAATAGTGGTTTAAATACTTAAGCGTCGCTGAAATTCACGCTTCACGTATAGCTGCTTAGCAGTCGAATAGCGGTTGTTCACTTCAGTTAATTGCTAAGGGCGGCTTTCGGCCGTTTTTGTTGAAATACCGGCGAGTGTCAGTCGCCGAGTAAAACCGCCGGCCTCGCCTGGAAGCCGGCGGGAAGCATTCGGTTTCGCGCTTCAGTCAGTCTCGATATTCGACAGGACGTAGACGTGGTTGGGATCGTTGAGGGCTCCGAAATCCGCAGCGGCCCGCTCGATCTGGCGTAGCATTTCGTCGAGAGTCGAGACGCCGGAGGTATTCTGATCGGTGGAGTTGACGGCTTCGGCCATCAGCTCACGCATCACCTTGTCCTTGAACTCCTCTTCCTTTTCAATGTAGCTGACAGCGTAGTCGTCCCCGAGCCCGGCAAGTTCGGCGGCGGCCGCGATGGCGTCATCGAGATCTCCCAGGTTATCCACAAGCCCGAGCTCGTAGGCATCCGTTCCGCTCCACACCCGGCCCTGGGCTATCAGGTCCACTTCTTCGATGGTCATTCCACGGGAGTCTGCTACGCGCTGCAAGAATTCACGATAGCCCTGTTCGATCATACCCTGGATCACGTCACCCACCTCGGCGGGCAGTTCACGGTCCGGGCGAACACCGGCGAGCGGCGCTGTGCTCACACCATCAACCCGGATACCGAGGTGTTCGGCGAGGGGCCGCTGGTAGGTGGGAAACATCCCGAAGATTCCGATGGATCCGGTGATGGTGGCGGGATGGGCCCAGATCTGGTCAGACGATGTGCTGATCCAGAACCCACCGGAAGCGGCGACGCTACCCATCGAGGCGATGACCGGCTTGCCGTCGGCGCGGGCCTTCTCACACTCCCGGCGGATCACCTCGGAGGCAAAGGCGCTGCCGCCACCCGAGTCAACCCGAAGCACGATGGCCTTGACGTTTTCATCGTTGCGCGCCTGGCGGATCAGGGCCGCAGTCGAGTCGCCACCAATCGTCCCGGCCGGCTGAGTGCCGTCGAGGATAGTTCCGCGGGCCACGATGATCCCGATTCGGTCGCCCTTGGCCTCGTGGCCGAACCGATCGCCTTTGACGGTTTTCAAATAGTCGGCCTGTTTGACCATGTTGTAGGAGTGAGTCTCTTCATCCTCACCTACCAGATCGACAAGATACTCCCGCATCTCGACCCGGGTCAGAGCCTGGTCGGCGAGTCCAAAATCAAGGGCCGCCTTTGCGCTGTCGCCATTGGCTTCAGCCATCAGGCGAGGGAATTCTTGAGCATACTCATTCAGGCTTTCGGGTGTTGTGCCTCTTGCCGCAGCCACTTCGTCAAGATAGATCTGCCAGAGATCACCGAGCCACTCCTCGTTGGCCTCTCTTGCATATTCCGACATGTCATTGCGGAGGTAGGGCTCGACCGCCGACTTGTAGGTTCCAACTTTGAAGATGTGGACATCAAGACCGAGCTTGTCGATGCCTTCTTTATAGTACATCCGGTAGCGGCCAAAACCCTCGAGGATGATGGCGCCCATCTCATGCGTGATGATTTCATCGGCGTAAGCTGCTATGTAGTAGGCGTCCTGAGCATAGAAGTCCGCCATGGCGACGACCTTCTTGCCGCTGGTCTTGAAGTTGGTGATGGCCTCACCCACGTCCTGAAGCTTGGTCAACCGCGCTCCGGTGAAGGAGGAGAGGTTCAGAACCAGAACCTGTATGCGGTCGTCGTCCCTAGCCGCGTCGATGGCGTCGATGACGTCCTTGAGCAAAGTCTCCGGGGTCGCCACTCCACGCGCCTCGTCGAGCATCTGTTCGAAAGATTTGGCGGTGAGCTGTTCGACGAGTTGTCCCTGAGGCGCGATCACCAGGGCTGTTTTTTCGGCGATCTTCGGATCGTCGCTGCTGAAAGCCATGGCCAGCAACGCAATAACGATCACCAGGAAGAGCAGGTTGATTGTCACCTTCCGGGTCGCGTTAATGGCGCCCCAAGCACCTTTCAGAATTCTCATAAGTGGGTTTGTGCGTTTGTTCACCGGTGAACCTCCGTTGTTTTCGAATAGTATTTTCGTGATTTTCCGGCCGATTAAGCGCGACTGTCAGACACACTCTCTTTTGCTTACATTTCTTTGTGCACGCAAAGAAAAGTGGCTCGCGCATAAAGCGTGAGGGCCACTTACTCTAAATCGAGAAAACTCCGAAGCTGCTCCGACCGCGTAGGATGCCTAAGTTTCCTTAAGGCCTTCGCCTCAATCTGACGTATCCTCTCACGCGTAACATCAAACTGCTTACCAACCTCTTCAAGGGTGTGATCAGTATTCATATCGATACCAAACCGCATGCGCAGTACCTTGGCTTCACGTGGTGTCAGACCGGCAAGTACACCCTGCACCGTACCGGTCAGACCGGTACCGGTTGCGGATTCTACCGGTGAAGCGATATTCGCATCTTCGATAAAATCACCCAGGTGTGAATCTTCATCATCACCAATGGGCGTTTCCATGGAAATCGGCTCCTTGGCAATCTTCAGCACCTTGCGTACCTTGTCCTCAGGCATCTCCATGCGAATGGAAAGTTCTTCGGGTGTTGGCTCACGACCAATTTCCTGCAGCATCTGGCGGGAAATACGATTGAGCTTGTTAATGGTCTCAATCATGTGAACCGGTATGCGAATGGTCCGCGCCTGATCTGCGATTGAGCGCGTAATGGCCTGGCGGATCCACCAGGTTGCATAGGTGGAGAACTTGTAACCCCGACGGTATTCAAACTTATCAACCGCCTTCATCAAACCGATATTGCCTTCCTGGATCAGATCGAGGAACTGCAGGCCGCGGTTGGTGTATTTTTTAGCGATGGAGATAACCAGCCTGAGGTTGGCTTCGACCATTTCTTTCTTGGCACGACGCGCCTTGGCCTCACCAATCGACATGGCACGGTTGATTTCCTTGAGTTCGGCGATGGTGATGCGGTTAGCCACTGCCCGGCGTTCCAGCCTGTTCTGTACTTCCAGGATATCAGCCTTGTATTCGGCTACTGCCGGGACCCATTTTTGCTTGCCCTTGATAACCGAGTCGATCCACTCGGGGTCCGCCTCGTTCTCATGAAAACTCTTTATGAACGCCAACTTGGGCATCTTGGCCTGTCTGACTACCATTTGCAGGATGGCCCTTTCGTGCTCACGGGTACGCGATACGGCATACCGCAGACGATCAACCAGGTGATCCACCATTTTTGCCGGCAACTTGAGATGCAGGAACATATCTGCCATCACATCCAGGTGTTGTTTTGCCTGGGGTGCACCCGGACCGTGTTTTTCACACAATTTGCCGAACTTTGCGTGCAAAGTGCCGAGTTTTTCGAAGAAAGCAGCCACTTCCTCGAGATCCGGCCCGGTTGGACCTTCATCTACTTCTTCTTCCTCGTCTTCTTCAGCTTCTGCCTCTTTACCCTTACCCTTACCGGCAAGTGCGGCGTTTCTTTTAATCACATCCGCAGGTTTCTTGGCAACCGGAATCGGTTGCTCTTCGGCATTCGGATCAACAAAGTCAAGCATCACCTCGGTCAAACGTTGCCTGCCTTCCTGATGGAGGATGTAGCCGTTGAGTAAAGTCGTGTGAGTGTTCGGAAAACGTGACAGTGCGATATGCACCTGCTTCAATCCATCCTCAATTCGCTTGGCGATGACAATTTCACCCTCACGGGTTAACAGCTCAACCGTACCCATCTCACGCATATACATACGTACGGGGTCTGTTGTGCGCCCGATCTCGGTCTCAACAGCTGCAAGTGCCGCAGCGGCCTCTTCAACAGCTGAATCATCTTCAGATGTGCTTGCCGCATCATCATTCAATATCAGGGTATCGGCATCAGGAGCTTTTTCATACACCGTGATACCCATATCATTGATCATGTTAATGATGTCTTCGATCTGTTCCGGGTCGACGATATCATCGGGCAGGTGGTCATTTACCTGAGTGTATGTCAGGAAGCCCTGCTCTTTACCCTTGGTGATCAGATCTTTTAATTGCGATTGCTGATTTTGATTCATAAATTTGTGCTTCGCGATAATTAACTATAGTCGATGAAACTGACTCTGGCGACCCTAATTGCCAGAGAGTTCAATAATTTAGTCCTGTTGGCCTTCAAGCTGCTTTTTCAACGCTTGCTGACGTTCCTGTAAAGCCCTGTACTCTTCCCGTTGCAACATAATATTGGTTACCCGGGACAACAATATTTCCACCCAGCTCAAGCGGATGCGATTCGCCGCATCTGTAAACTCCTGGAGCTGTTTTTCTTCATCACCCGGAAGATGCCAGACAGCCAGCTTTTCCAGGTGAGGCATGGCCGGATTTCCGTGCCAAAGCTCAATTAACTGCGCCGTTGTGATATTAGGGCGTTGAATGCAGAAATCAACAAGTTCTCTGAAGATTTCTATTCCCTGTATATCCGCATTGCCGGGCTCGTTGAACTCATTAACATTTTCAAGCTGTTCAACCAACGAAGGATTCTGCACCAGGTGCGCCATTACGACACGCAAAGGGGTGCGTGTTTGTATCGGTTTGCCACGCTCATCACTGGTTCGGGATGTGATGAAAGGGCCTTGTACGTGTCTGTTTAACTTGTGAAAAGACCTGGACTCCAATTGGGAATACATCATATCCCTGAATCCCCCGGCCGGCAGTGTCTCCAGGTAGGGTTGGGCCTGTTCAACAAATTTCGCCCGTCCGTCCAGGCTTCCAAGGTCTGTCCCGGCGGTAAAGTGATCGAAGAAAAATTCTGATAATGGACTGGCTGAATCGATTTGTTGGGCAAATACTTCCTCACCGTGCTTTCTCACCATGCTGTCAGGATCTTCACCATCCGGCAGGAACAGAAACTTGGCCTGCAGACCTTCCTTCAGTTTCGGCAGGGTAGCTTCCAGTGCACGCCAGGCTGCCTTTCGCCCGGCCTTGTCTCCGTCAAAACAAAAGACAATGGTATCTGCAGCACGAAACAATAACTCCACCTGCGAATCGGTTGTTGCGGTACCGGATGTCGCCACCACGTTCTTGAAACCAAACTGTGCGAGTGCGACCACATCCATGTAGCCCTCCACCACGATGATGTGGTCCAGGCGGCTGGTACGCTGGCGCGCAAAGTAGAGCCCATAGAGTTCCCTGCCCTTGTGGTACAAAGCCGTTTCCGGCGAATTCAGATATTTGGGGCCATCATCCGACAGGGCCCGCCCGCCGAATGCAATCACACGTCCACGACGGTCATGGATTGGGAACATGATGCGGTTACGAAATTTGTCATACTGACCGCTATTGCCCTGGCTAAGCATACCGGCCTGTTTCAGAAGGTCCAGGTGCTGGTTGTTGGTTCCCAGTTGCCGGATCAACCCGTCCCAGCCTGCGGGTGCGAAACCAATATCAAAATCGCGGCAGATTTCGCCGGACAGTCCACGCCCCTTGAGGTATTCAACGGCCTCGGGATGATGGCGCAATTGCTCGACATAGAATTTTGAACAACTCTGTAGTATGTCGTACAGGCCGGTATCGATTCGTGGCTGCTGCGTAGCGCTCCTGGGCACCTCGAGACCTGCCGCGCGGGCGAGTTCCTCAACCGCATCGAGAAACTCCAGCCCTTCGTACTGCATCAGAAATCCAATCGCTGAACCATGGGCACCACAGCCAAAGCAATGGTAGAACTGTTTCCTGGGACTGACCGTAAATGACGGGGTTTTCTCATCATGAAAAGGGCAACAGGCCTGGAACTCGCTGCCGCTGCGTTTTAGCGGAACGCGTCGTTCTATCAATTCCACGATATCGCTGCGTGCCAGCAACTCTTCAATAAAGGAATCAGGTATCAGACCACTCACGAGACTGCTCTCATGAATTTCTTTTTAACGGGCAATTTGCTCACGAGGGTATTTGAAGCGGGGTTTTAAGGCCGGTGGCCGGTGACATACTCAGACGCCGAGTTGTTCTTTTACAGCGTTGCTAACGGCCTTCATATCGGCGCGGCCCTGTACCTGTCCCCTGAGTATATTCATAACAGCGCCCATATCGCGGATACTACTGGCGCCAGCATCAGCCACAGCCTGCTTTATCAATGCAGCGAGCTCATCCTCGCCCAGCGCTTCCGGAAGATAGACAGAAATCAACTCGAGCTCGAATTGCTCCTGTGCCGCCAGGTCATCCCGGCCGGCAGCCTGGTACTGCTCCAGCGAGTCTCTGCGCTGTTTGACCATCTTGTCCAATACCGCCAGCACGGCCTTGTCATCCATCTCGATACGCTGGTCTATTTCGACCTGCTTGATCGCGGCAGTGATCAATCGCAATGCGGTCAGGCGCTTTTGATCGCGCGCACGCATCGCAGATTTCACATCTTCCTGGATTTGACCTTTTAATGTATCTAACGGCAACGTCATAATGAGAGCTTCTTTAGGGATAGAGATTTTCCGGCTACTGGCTGTTTAGATCAACCACCCGAAGCGTGGACTCCGGGACCGGGGAAAACCAATAAAATCAATACATTCGTGTACGGCGAACATTGTCCCGAGCCAGACGGCGCAGATCACGTTTTACTGCTGCTGCAGATTTACGCTTGCGTTCCTGTGTTGGTTTTTCATAGAACTCACGCCGACGTGTTTCGGCCAGTACACCCGCTTTCTCACATGAACGCTTGAATCTACGTAGTGCATATTCAAAAGGCTCGTTTTCGCGAACTTTTACGCTTGGCATTTTTACTCCGGTTTCATCAATTAAGCCCACACTGGGCGTAGCCAGACATTTTAACCTTTAAATACTGGCTCATGCAAAGAAAAATCAGTGAAAACCTGCAATCGCGACAGCACCACCCCTGCGCGGGTCACCGGCAGCACGAAATTCTCCATTGGGCAGACGTGCAACCGCGTGTACACCGCCAAAAAACAGGTTGGTTCCGGGCCAGTGTTTCATACCGGGCCACTCTGCTTCCAAACCCTCCAATGCGGCGCTGGAAAAACCCGTCTCGACACTCAGGTGATTGTGTTCAAGATGCAAACGGGGAGCATTTACCGCCCCCTCAAGGCTCATATCAAATTCCAGTACATTCGTTAGTACCTGGAGTATCGCACTGCGGATACGGTTAGAGCCCCCGGAACCCAGCGCGATCTGTGCACCGTCCGCCAGGCTGGCGATCGTTGGTGTCATCATTGAGGCAAGACGGATACCCGGTGGCACCCGGTGAAAACCGCCCGGGTTCAAGTCTTCTTCACCCAGCATGTTATTCATCATGATGCCGCTTCCCGGTAACACATAGGACGATCCCTCACCATTGGATAGTGTCAGGCTGGCCAGGTTGCCCGTAGCATCGACCACGCTGATTTGTGTTGTTCCGCGTGTGGCAAGACCGCCCGTCTGCAAGGTCTTGTTCCAGTTTGAGAGGTTTTCCTCGGACAGGATGGTTGCCGCGGTTTTATCATCCAGCCCGCTTTCCAGGCCATGGCGTTTGCGCACCAGGCTGGACGCCTGCATCACGCTAGCCAGCGCAAGGGCATGCTGCGGACCGCCCCACTCGTATTGCGCCAGCTGAACTTTACTCAATAAAGACAATGCAAATGCTATCAGGCACCCACCCGGCGAAGGTGGGCTGTTAACACTGATCCTGGCGCCATGAGACTCAACTGTAATGGGTTTACGCAAAACAACTTCATAAGACCGCAGGTCAGCCGCACTGATCAAGCCACCTTTCTGCTCACAGTCGCGCACCAGTTGCCCGGCCGGCTCACCCTCATAAAACCACCTCGGGCCATGACCGGCCAATGCTTCAAAAGTATCCGCCAGGTCCGGATTATGGATAAACTCACCAATTTCGGCCAGCCGGCCAGGAGAGAACATGGGCGTGGCAAACGCCCTCGCCTCGGGAGTGGCATTAATGATTGCTACCAGGATCTCGTTGATATAGCTCTGCAGTTTATTGATCCTCAGACCCTCACGCGCGAGGTAAACGGCCGGCTCAATTATTTTCTTTAAAGGTAAACGGCAATTTGCCTGGTGGACTGCAAACAGACCGGCCACAACTCCGGGCACAGCGATTGATCCAACGCCTATATGGAATTCCTGGGTGGTTGTGCCAAAATCTGCCTGGATAGGGTAAAAATCCAGCTCACCTGCTGTGGCTGAAGGTGTCTGGGTGAAAAAATCGAATACCTGGGTATCACCAGCAGCCGTTTGCGCCAGCAAATAACCGCCGCCGCCAAGACTCGCCAGCATCGGTTCGCTAACACAGGCAGCACACATGGCACCCAGTGCGGCGTCAAAAGCATTGCCGCCTTCTTCGAGTAAAATTCTGGCTGCTTTCGAGGTTTCTTTATGGCCCGACGCCACAACCCCAAGGGGTTTTGTCAAAACCTGACTCCGATTGATAAACCAGACGCTATGGTAACCCAGCACAAAGCCGCATTAGTGAATTTATTGATACGAATTCGTGTTTAATAACACGCTATACCTCTTGTGCTTACAGCAGATTGGGCGTACATGATTTACAATCCCCCAATCCGATATTTTAGTGAAGCGTCATGATTGTACTTGGCATCGAAACATCCTGTGACGAAACCGGTGTTGCGCTGTATGACAGCCATGCCGGCCTGCTGGCGCACGCGCTGTTCAGCCAGGTTGAGATACATGCCGAATATGGCGGGGTCGTTCCGGAGATTGCCTCCCGTGATCATGTGCGTAAATTGTTACCCCTGATCAACCAGTGTCTCGAGACGGCCGGCTTGACACGTCATGACATCGACGCGGTTGCCTATACCGCGGGACCGGGGCTGATTGGTGCCCTGCTGGTCGGCACCGCTGTAGGTCGCAGCATTGCCATGGCACTCGGCGTGCCGGCGCTGGCGGTGAACCACATGGAAGGCCATCTGCTGGCGCCGATGCTCGAAACGGAACAACCACTTGTGCCATTTGTCGCGCTGTTGGTTTCCGGTGGTCACTCCATGCTGGTGGAGGTGCGTGCCATCGGTGAATACCGGATTCTTGGTGAGACACTGGATGACTCGGCTGGAGAAGCATTTGATAAAACCGCCAAGTTACTGGGTCTGGGTTACCCCGGCGGGCCGGCACTCGCAAAGCTGGCCGAGCAAGGTGATGCCGAACGGTTTTCATTTCCCCGCCCGATGACCAACCGGCCCGGGCTGGATTTCAGTTTCAGTGGATTAAAGACCCACACCCGTAACTTGTGGCTGAAAAACGACCATGATTCTAAAACCCAGGCTGACATAGCGGCAGGTTTCCAGCAGGCTGTCGTGGATACCATGCTCATCAAATGCCGCCGCGCGATGCAGCACACCCGTGCTCAACAGCTGGTGATCGCCGGTGGTGTAGGCGCTAACCTGTTACTGCGGCAGACATTACAAAAAGCGGGTGAAAAACATGGCTGGAAGGTTACCTACCCGCGTCTTGAGTTCTGTACCGATAACGGTGCCATGATCGCCTTCGCCGGCTGTCAGCGACTGATAGCCGGACAGCACACCGGACCCATTCTTCAGGCCTTCCCCCGTTGGCCAATCGATCAGCTACCACCCATCGGAGCCAGCCGCTCCTGAATCAATATGGAGAATATTTCTGCATGACAATGGACCATGTATTTATCGAAGATTTACGTATCCAGACCGTGATCGGCATATTTGACTGGGAACGCGAAATAACCCAGACAATCAGCATCGATCTGCAAATGGCATTTGATATCAGGCGCGCAGCTGAAAGTGATGATATCGTGGACACCCTTGATTACAAGGCGGTATCAAAACGCCTCATCCAGTTTGTCGAGGCCAGTGAGTTTCAGCTTGTTGAAGCACTGGCCGGTCATTGCGCGCGCATCGTGCTGGAGGAGTTCCCGGTGAGTTGGTTACGGCTAAAATTGAGCAAGCCGGGCGCAGTGCGTGGCTCCAGCGCCGTGGGTGTCATCATTGAACGCGGGGAAACCTAGTGTCATATCAAATGGAGTACGCACAATGAGTATCGCCTGGCTGGGCCTGGGCTCCAATGTCTCTGCTGAAACTCATATTCGGGCCGGTATCCGTGAACTTGAAAAAGACTTTGAGAACGTCGTTCTTTCGCCGGTTTATTCAAGCACTGCCGTAGGCTTTGATGGTGATGACTTCATCAACCTGGTCGCCCGTGTGGAAACCGATTTACAACCAATGGAACTTCGTCAATATCTGCGCGACCTTGAGGACCGCTTTGGACGCAAGCGGGATGTGGCAAAATTTTCCGATCGTTCTTTGGATATCGACATCCTGTTTTACGACGACCTCGTACTCCTGTCCCCCGTGCTGGAAATACCACGCGCCGAGATACTGAAGTTTTCACATGTGCTCAAGCCGCTGGCTGATCTTGAGCCCGATTTGATCCACCCTACCGAATTGCGGTCCATGTCCGAAATCTGGAAAACCTCAGGCCTGGATGATAGTTGTCTGCACTTATTGGCAGATTTCAAGTAGGGCACTTCAAATAAGTGCTAACCGCAAGCGCCGGGATGACGTTGCCTTCGTTTTGATTACGCAAATCGTGTCAGATATTCAAACTCCGCCCACCATCCACGGCTAAAACCTGGCCGGTGACATAGGGTGCATCCAGACCCAGGTACGCCACTGCTGAGGCAATATCTTCAGGCCGTCCTGCGCGGCCCATGACGACCTTTTCCAGAATTCCCTGCTGGTGCCCTGGATCATTTTCATTCTCAGGCCAGAGAATTGCACCGGGAGCGACACCATTAACCCGAACCTGTGGACCCAGCTCTTTTGCCAGGGCGAGGGTCATCATCTGCAACCCGGCCTTGGCCATGCAATACACAGCATGACCAGGCATGGGTTTCACTGCATGTACATCCAGCAGATTGACCACACTGCCCCCGGCCGTGGCCAGTTCCGGCACCAATGCCTGTGTCAGGAAATACGGACCCCGAAGGTTGCTGCTCATCAGGTCGTCCCATTGCTCATGACTGGTCGCGCCAACCGCAGTCGGGAAAAATCGCGAGGCGTTGTTAACCAGCAGATCCAGTTGGCCGGTACGGGCCTTAACCATTTCTACAAGTCGTTTGATGTCTTCCGTCTTACCGAGATCCGCTTGCACGATGGTTGCACTTGCTGCCCGTTGTGCGTTTAATTCTTGAGCCAGCCCGCTGACAGCATCGCTGCTGCTGTGGTAATGCAGAAAAACATCGCAACCACGCCGGTGCAAGGTTTCTGCAATACAGGCACCGATACGCCGGGCCGCCCCGGTAACAAGAGCCTGTGCTGGTAACGATCCGGCTCTGGACATTGTTGATTCACTCACTGAAACTACCCGCCTATGTGCTCCGCAACGACAAATGACATCCTGCCCGAACCAACGGAAGAGCTCAAGCATTTGAGTACGGAACTGGTCAGCCGGATTCGTGAAACCATTGATCGCAAAGGACCCATTCCGTTCTCAGAGTATATGGAAATGGCACTTTACGAGCCCGGCCTGGGCTATTACAGCGCCGGCCTGCAGAAGTTTGGTGAGGGCGGTGACTTTGTCACAGCACCGCAACTCGGCGATGTTTTTGCACGTTGCCTGGCGAAACAGATCGAACAGGTAAGTGCGGGACTGGGTCAGTTTGAAATTATCGAGGCCGGTGCCGGCAGCGGAATACTCGCAGCGGATTTGCTTAAGGCCCTGCAGTCAAATAATCCGCCAACACGTTACCGGATACTGGAGCGCAGCGCGTATCTACGCCAGGTTCAGAAGGAAACCCTGGGCCGGCATGTGCCGCAATGGATGAACAGAATCAGCTGGTTGGATGCACCACCCGGGGAAGACTGGCAAGGTGTTTTCCTGGCCAATGAGGTCCTGGATGCATTAACTGTTGAGCGGTTTTGCGTCGAGTCGGAAGGCATCATGCAATTGCAGGTTGTCAACGGCCCCGCCGGTTTCGACTGGCATAAAGGACCCTTTCCGGAAAAATCGCAGGCACAAGTCCCGGCTGTCTTAGCCGGTCTGGCGCAATACCCGGCAAGCGGATACTGCTCAGAAATTAACACCAGCCTGCCTGCCTGGTTGCAAACGGTGACCGCCAGCCTGCAAAAAGGTCTGGCACTGTTTATTGACTACGGCTATACACGAAAGGACTACTACCAGTCTCAACGCCGTGACGGCACCTTGATCTGTCATTACCGGCATCGTGCCCATGACGATCCCTTCATGTGGCCCGGACTGACCGATATCAGTGCTTCGGTCGACTTCACCGCGCTGGCAGAAGCCGCTGATAAGTGCGGGCTTGAGGTTAGCGGTTATACCACCCAGGTAATGTTTCTAATGGCCTGTGGATTAGACGAAGTGCTTGGTGAATCCATGCTTTTGCCTGAAAAGGAGCGTGTCAGCATAAATAACCAGGTACACCAACTGACATTGCCGGGTGAAATGGGTGAACGCTTCCAGGTGATGGCTCTGAGTCGTGGTCTTGAAGAGGGGTTAAGCGATGACTTGATCGGCTTCTCAATCTCTGATCTTTGCCACCGCTTGTAACCATCCCGGAATTCACTACCTGCGTTATTTATAACGCACCATTTGTCTTGGGGTAACCGGGGGTGACGCGTGGGTAACAAGTTACCCACCCTACGTTCAATCACAACTCGTTCGGTGCAAAACTCGCAGGGTACGTTATGTTCAGGAGAAGGTGAGACGGGGAACCCGTCGAGAAGCCAGCCTGGGCCGTTACCCACGCGTAGTAAATTGGTTTGGGGAGACGGATTCGTAAAAAAATGTGGGTAACGAGTTACCCACCCTACGGGCCATATTTAGCCATCCAACCGAGGCAGGTTGGCTATTGCTTCAATCCGGGCCTTACGCAGACGTTCACCTACTTCCGGGCCGCTGATTCCCTCTAAATCAAGATCCCTGGCGCGGATAGCTGCACTGGCCCGGTAAGCACGCTGCAGGTATTCACCCTGCGGATAAGGGCGGTCCTGCAAACCCTTGCGGCCGCGGTAGTCAGCCTCGCAAGCGATGACGAAAGCGGGCAAAAGCTCCGGTTGACGAAATACATCAAGCTTCTCCAGCAAACGAATGGTTGAGACCGGGCGAAACTCGAGTATGCGATGACACCTGAGGTGCAGCAGACAAACTTTGCGTGCAAGATCTTGCATGCCATTGGGTACCCTGAGACGTTCACAAACCGCATCCACCAACGGTACTCCCGTGGATTCATGGCCCCTGTGTGACGGCCACTCCTGTCGCGGTGTAATGCCTTTACCAAGATCGTGCAATAAGACGGAAAAAATAACACTGGCAGAACCCGGGCTCAAGCCTGCCGCCATATCCAGAGCCATCAGCAGGTGAACACCGGTATCGATCTCGGGATGGTATTTTTCCGGTTGGGGCACACCAAACAGCCTGTTGACCTCTGGCAGCAATTCTTCCAACGCACCACACTCACGCAGCACGCTGACAAACTCCGATGGTTTCTCCGTCTGCATGGCCTTTTCAATTTCACGCCAGATACGCTCCGCTGCCAGG
Organism: Lysobacterales bacterium; assembly: GCA_033791845.1. GTDB lineage: Bacteria > Pseudomonadota > Gammaproteobacteria > Xanthomonadales > SZUA-36 > SZUA-36. The sequence goes on from JASJFX010000043.1 coordinate 17,356, forward strand.
TGCTGAAGCTCACCGGACTCCGTAATTTCCCGCATCAGGGCCAAAGTCGATGGATGCACGCGAAAACCAAAACCGGCCAGGCGTGCGGCAAACCGCGCGACGCGCAATACTCGTAAGGGGTCTTCTACGAAGGCATCGGATACATGCCGCAGGACTTTTTGCTGCAGATCCCGCTGGCCGCCGTAAGGGTCTACCAGGCTGCCGTTTTCATCCTGCGCGATGGCATTGATGGTCAGGTCGCGTCGATGGAGGTCTTCTTCAAGTGTGACACCGGGATGAAAATCCACGTTGAACCCATGGTATCCGTGGCCGGACTTTTTCTCGGTTCGGGCCAGCGCATATTCCTCCCCGTTTTTGGGGTGCAAAAAAACCGGGAAGGAGGCACCGACCTGTTTGAAGCCCTGCTCCAGCATTTCCTCCGGGGTACTGCCAACAACAACCCAATCCCGTTCTGCTGCTTTCAACCCTAAAAGTGCATCGCGAACCGCACCACCAACCAGGTAGGTTTTTGGGGTTTTCAACGGCGCGGTTGCCGCCGCAAGGCCTGCAAACGGCGCTGTCGGGCCGAGCCGGTCAGGTAAGCCGGAACGACAAGATCTATAGCCAGGGGATCGACATGAAAATAGGCAAACCCGTCCTGACTGCTTGTGTTGCCAGTCTTTAATGACTGGTAATTGTCCCAGGAAAAGGGCTTGCCTGGCACCAGGTTCATCGTCATGGCCATGATGGCTGACAACGGCCCGGGAAGACCGATAACGTAGCGGCGCAGACCCAGGGTTTTTGCAGTCCACTTGACCAGTTCTTTCAATGTGAAAACTTGGGGACCAGCCAACTCATAGCTTTTGCCCCAGGTCATAGGATCATCCAGTGATGCTGCCATGACGGTTGCAACATTGCCTGCGAAAACTGGCTGCAGACGCGCTTTAGGGCAGGCCAACGGCATAACCGGGCTCAATTTCAACATGCTTGCAAAGCGGTTGAAAAATTCGTCGCCACTGCCAAAAATGACCGATGGCTGAAAAATAGTGACATTAATGTCGTCAACAGAGCGCAACAGCGCTTCAGCCTCTCCCTTGCTTTTCAGGTAGTAACTGCTGCCTTTGCCCGCATTCAGTGCGCTCATGTGGAGCAACCTGGTTACACCGGCTTTTTGACAGGCTTCAACAATACCCTCAACCAGTTCGACGTGAACCTTGTGAAACCCCTTTCCACCACCTTCGCTCTCATTGAGGATACCGGCCATGCTGACCACTGCACCGGCCCCTTTAAACTGTTCAACCAGTACATCGGGGTCATAGACATCAGCCTGAACCAGCTTGACGCCGGGTATCATATCCACACAGCCACGGCGGACGGCGTCGCGAGTGAGTACAACACATTGATGCTGATCTTTTGTGAGTGCCCGCAGAAGATATCCCCCGAAAAATCCGCTGGCACCAATCAATACAATTCGCATGTCACTTCCTCATTACCACTTGACTGAGTTTAATCCCTGCACACCACTTCAGTGTAGCCATCTGCACTTATTTTACCGGATTCAATGTTCGGCATTCTGGCTGAAATGCGTTTTACCGTTCCACCCAGGCGCCAATCATAAATGGTTGTGAATGCCAACACGCGTGGTATGTAATCCCGGGTTTCAAAATAGGGCAAGGTTTCCACCCAATTTGCGGCTTCACCCATCGGCCGTGTCTTCAACCATCGTTCAACGGCATTCGGACCGGCATTGTAAGCACCTGACACCAGCACCGGGTTATTGCTGAAGTCCTGTAACAGGTCGCTCATGTAGGCCGTGCCAATCGGCAGGTTGCCGGCCGCTGTCCTTAACTGGGCGATACCCCTCCAGGGCAGACCATGCTTTCTTGCCACCTGCTTGCCGGTCCCCGGCGTAATTTGCATCAGGCCCATTGCGTTGGCTGAAGAGCGTGCTGTCTCCACCATCGCACTTTCAGATCGTATGGTGCCATAGACCCAGGCCGGGTCCAATTGGTTGGCCGCAGCAGCCTGTTTGATATCCGCTTCCCACAGCAGGGGAAATCGCCAGTCATAGATATTCATATCACCACTGTTACCCAGTGCAAAAATCGCCCGGTCGTACCAGCTTTCCCTGACTGCAAGTGCGGCAACGGTCTTTAAATCCGATGCCGGGAGACGGCCGGCAGCCAGCGACCATTCGCTGAGAGCCCAGTTATCCAGCCCCGCTTTCCTGAGCTCCAGTGCCCGCCTGAAACCGCCAAGCCGGGCCACCCGATCCACGTCAGCCACACCAACATCCGCTTGCCGGGGGCAAATATTGTATGTGAGATCGAGCTCATCGGCGGCCAGAAACCCATAATAATTCGCCTTGGATGACAGTTCCTGCAACAACTCTGATGAGAGCAAGGACTGACCAGACCGCAAACCGGCCTGGGCCAGCCAGTAGCGCCAGCGGTCGTCATTGCGCGTATCTTCGGGCATCTGTTCGATGACACTGACGACTGCCGGCCAGTCCTGCCTGCTGAGTGCAAACCGCGCCCACCACTCAAGCAACTGCGAGTCACGGAAAAGAACAGGCACCCGGATCATGTAGGCGGTCGTTTCGTCCTCCAATGCCACTGCGCAATACAAGGCGATATTTCGCAGCAACGATACTCTCTGCGTTTCGTCCCAGTTGAAATGATTATCAAGAATTTCAAATTTTTTTGCTGCCAGACCGGCATTTTCACGACTCAGCCTTTGCAGGGAAGCGGCCACGATCATGCGGGTTACCTCGTTATCCGGCCATCTGCGCGCCCTCTCCAGCTTGGAATAACCGCGACCGCTTATGTTGTACCAGTCCTCCAGCCAGCGGCGTTGGTCCTTGCCGACAAAACGCGCCAGGTACATGGCCAAACTGCGATTACCCGCCTCGATGGCCAGGCGAACCCGTTCCCAGGCGAGGCTTTCCGGTATGCCAGAATTTTTCATCAGCCAGGCGAAAACCGGGTCACACTCATCCGGCTGGGACTTACCCACAGCCCAAAGCTTTTGGGCTTCGCTCAACACACCATCGGTCTGCTTCAAAATGATTTGACCCCGGATCCGCTGACACCTGAGCACGGTATTGCTGACCCCCTCGGAATGCGCCACCAGGCCCGCCCAGCGCTTGTCTTTTGCCAGTGACTTCAGCCACGCGTTACGTAAACCCGGCGTAAAGGCCCAGTCCTTGTACGTTTCCAGAAAGTCTGACATTTCATCGACCGGCACATCACGGCGGCGGTTGCGGTAGTCTTCATATTGCAGATAGGGAGCCAGCACATAGCCCTGGAGACTGTTTCTGATCTGGTTGAAACTGGCATGGTCACCCCTTTTTGCCGCCTCCCATGCCGTTTTGAACTGCTCGAGTTCAACGCCGGTATTGCCAGTTGCGGCAAATACCGGCGTGTTGAAAGCAAACACGAGAAAAGTCAGCAGATAGACAAGCTGCCGCAGAACGATGCCATGGGTACGATGCAGTACACTAGTTCTAAATACGCAATTCATAGCCAGGTTCAAAGGATTTTTCATAGACAATTCCATAGAGAGGACCAATTTATGCAATGGCAGTCTTCGCAGCAAGACAAATTGAAGCTTTTTTTAGCGGGAGCCAAATTCGCTGATGATTTGGCTTGAATACGCATTGACAGGAATTTTTGCCGGTTTCCTTGCAGGTTACCTTGGCATTGGCGGTGGACTTGTTCTTGTTCCTGCACTGAGCTGGCTGTTCAGCCGTGATCCGGCTATTGCAGATATGGCCGTCCAGATGGCTGTTGCAACGTCCCTTGCCACCATGCTCTTCACATCAATGAGTTCCTTACTCGCGCATCACCAGCGTGGTGCGATTCTGTGGACACTGGTCAGACAGATGATTCCGGGTCTGCTTGCCGGCGCACTGCTTGGAAGCATCATAGCCGATCGTATCGGAAACGCCGCACTGGGTAATGTATTCGGCATTTTTGCACTCATTGTCGGACTCCAAATGCTACGTGGCACCCGCCAGGCCGGGAGCCGGCCGCTGCCAGGGCGGTTACCGGTCACGGCAACAGGCCTTGGTATCGGAACGATCTCCAGCCTGTTGGGTATCGGCGGTGGAAGCATGACCGTTCCCTGGCTCTTGTGGCACGGTCAGCGGGTACAGAATGCCGTCGCTACCGCTGCCGCCTGTGGTTACCCGATTGCGATTGCGGGCACGCTGGGATTTGTCGTGTTGGGTGACGGCACTTCATCGGCCCCTTCATTGGGGTATGTACATTTGCCTGCACTTGCGGGTGTGGCGGTATTCAGTGTACTGGGTGCGCCATTGGGCGTTGCGGCCGTCCACCGGAGTTCCCCTATGCTGGCCAAACGGTTTTTTGCGGTCTTTCTATTGATCGTCGCCGTAAAGATGTTGTTGCGCTAAGGCAGCCGGAAAACTTCAGGGGTTCGTGTCGACCGGCAAAATGATCGTGGTGCAGGCACCGCCAATGGTGGGGTTATGAATCGTGATGCGGCCGTCATGCTCACTGACGATTTTACGGCAAATGGCCAAACCGAGACCGCTGCCGTTGGTTTTGAAAGTCACATAGGGCTCAAAAGGTTTTTCCAGCACCATCGGGGGGTAGCCCGGGCCACGATCGCTGACCTCCAATTCCAGCCACTTTTTGCCGGCTTGTGTGATCTGCCTTGTGCGAATATTGACCTCGGCCTGTTGATCTTTAGCCACGGCTTCACTGGAATTGACAACCAGGTTATGCAGTAACTGCCTGATCTGTCCACTATCTGCCGATAAGCCCGGCGGGCCGGCAATCAGCTTCAGACGAAAGTCCACCCTTTGGTCTTCATGTTGATACAGCGCTACAACATCCTTGATCAGTTGATCAAGCGCAATGGGGGTACGTACCAGTTGCGGGCCCTGTGCGTAATCTCCAAAAGCATCAACCAGTTCGCGCAATGCTTCGACCTGCGAAACAATGGTTCCGGTAGCGCTGTCCAGCATTGTACTGTCTTTCGCATCCAGCTTGCTCATGAGTTTCATTCGCAGGCGTTCTGCGGCTAGCCGAATCGGTGTCAGGGGGTTTCTGACTTCGTGTGCCAGGCGGCGCGCGACTTCTGCCCAGGCCGCTTCACGCTGTGCCTGGTTCAATATGGTGACATCATCGAAAACGATAACCGAACCACCTGAACGGCTGATCTCCTTGCCCAGGCGGGATCCGCGTACCAGCAAGACCAGTGTTTGACCGTGCACCTGCAGACGTATCTCACGCTGCCATTCGGCGGTCCCACGTCCAATCTGACTCCAGATCAACTCAAACAGTGGTGCCAGAAGCGGCGTCTTCTCTGCACGCTCGGACAGACTCTGCCCGGTAAAGAATCCGTCTGGCACACCCAGTATCTGGGTAGCTGCAGCATTGGCAGTGACGACTTGTTGATTGTCACCCACGGTCAGGACACCGGAAGTCAGGCTGCCCAACACGGTTTCAAGATACTCGCTTTGTGATTGCAACTGGCCCCTGCTGTGCTCCGCTTCCTGGCTTGCGCTGGTGAGCGCTTCCGTCATTTCGTTGAAGGACTGAACCAGGAACCCCAATTCATCACGAGCCTCCACCTGGACTTCATGGGTCAGATCGCCGGAAGCGATTTCACGGGTAGCCTGGGCCAGTTTTGAGATAGGTGTTACCAGTTTACGAGCTACATTCAGCGCCGCAAGAATGGCCAGTAATACGGTCAACAACAACACCAGTGACAGGATGAGAATAAAGCTTTGCTTCAGTGGTTCACGCAGAAAACTCAGGTTCTGGTAACGGTAATATTCCTTTTCAATTCTATTGGCCAGGGAAGTAATCGACTCCGGCAGGGGGTAAATCGCCTGTAGCAAATAACCCTGTCTGCCCGGCACATCAAATGGCAGGCGCTGTATGACACGAATACGCAAAATACCGTCGGCAACCGGCTCTGCCGCTGCATACTCACCCCGGTCCAGGGCTTGTAACAATGCATAGTCACCCGGGCGTTCGGGAAGGTCGGCAAGCATATTGATATTAGCACTGGCGACCATCCTGCCATCGCCTTCCATGACTGAAAGCTCCAGTGGTCCGCCTGCACTGACATTGGCCAGCAATGTTCTGCGCACCGCTTCGACATCATCTGCCGGATTATCTATCTCCCGGATCAGGCGACGCACCTGGTTACGGACTTCCAGCGTCCTGTTCTCAAGAAATTGCTGGCCCAATTCCAGTGAATCGGCCAGCGCCGCCTCGACCCCGACATCAAACCAGCTATCTACCGTGCGGGTCAGAAAATAAGCGGAGAAGAAATACACAATCAACGCAGGCGGCAGAGACAACACCAGGAAGTACCTTACCCAGCGGGCTGACAACATGGCGCCGGGTACATGCTCCCTGACTTTTTTTGTCAGTGAGATGACGCGGTGAAATATAGCAGCCAGCACAACCAGCAACGCAAAAACAGTTAAAACCAAAACCCATACGTACGGCTGGTTAAGCCCGTTGGCTTCCTGCTGAACATTGCTGACAAGAACCAGCGACACAAGCAAAACCACCAAGGCCACCGTCACCGGCAGCACCCGTAAAACCAGTCGCCTTATACGCTTACTTCGAAAGGCCATACTGACCACTCCGAATCGTGCTGCCATTGGGATGAAAACCAGGATGGTAATTGCATCGGGGTAGGCAAACGGCTTTCATCCAGGCTGATGCGGGTACGCAATTCATAACCGCCCGGGGGTAACGGGCCGGTTGATAACCGGATATTAAAATCATCCATGGATGCAAGCATATGACGCAAGCGTGAAAATGCTTTTAACTCCCCGCTCTGCTCTTCTGTTAGCTGGTAACGCTCACTGAGAGGCAGGTAACGAAGCTGATAACGTCTGTCCTCCCTGTGTGTAACAATCAGATCACTGTCATTGCGCAGTTCCATCTCCAGCCTGACGGTCAACGTTACACCGTGCTCCAATGCCTCACGTGCCTGTGAGCTCAGTTCCAATTCCTGCTGTAAGCGCACATCCAGTGACTGGTAAGCGGGCCTGACCGATACGTCTTTGATGGCAAACGCATAATCCTGCGCCTGCGGCTGACCGCAACCGGCAAGAGCAAACAGCGTAATACTAAGCAGACTTGCGCAAAACCGCATAAAAGAATCCGTCCATCCCGGCTTCCCCGGGCAATATTTGACGTCCGACAGGGTCGGCTATGCCCCACTCTACAGCAGGGACTTGGGCCACTGCGTCCGTATGCTGCTCCAGGAATTGATGGATTTGGTGACTATTTTCGCACTTCAAAATTGAACAGGTGGCATAAACCAGTGAACCGCCAGGCTCGAGCAATGGCCATAAAGTGTTCAATAAACTGCCCTGTGTCTGCACCACGGCATCCACCTGCCCGCTGTTACGTAACCACTTTATTTCCGGATGTCTTCGGATGACACCGGTTGCGCTGCAAGGTGCATCCAGAAGAATTTTGTGGAATTTCTCCCCCTTCCACCAGGATTCAATGTCTGTAGCATCAGCGGCTATGGTTTCTGCCTGCAAACCAAGACGATCCAGGTTCTGCCTGATTTGCCCTATACGCTGTTGCTGCCTGTCCAGCGCGGTTAATTCAATTTCCTGGCAGCTTTCCAGCAGATGGGCAGTTTTACCACCCGGCGCGGCACAGGCATCAAGTATACGATCCCCTGGCTGCGGGTCCAGCAAGTCTCTTGCCAGCTGTGCTGCCGGGTCCTGTACGGAAAGCCAGCCCTCCTCGAAACCCGGGATTCTGGCCACCGCTGCCGCCGGGTTGATACAAATCGCATCGCTGACAAATTCGTGATCGCTGACCTCAAAACCCGCTGTTTTCAGACGATTCCGCAATGCTGTCTCATCCGCCTGCTGGCGATTGATTCTCAACCACAGGGGCGCCTGCCGGTTGTTGGCATCGACAATGTCCTGCCATTGCCCGGGCCAGTCCTCTTTAATCATTTTCAATAACCAGTCCGGATGTGCGAATTGTTTTCCAGCCTGCTCCAGCCTGCCCAGAAAAGATTCCCGTTCACGTTGAAACCGTCTCAGAACAGCATTAATTAGACCCACAGCCCATGGCTTACCCAATAAACGGGCACATTCCGCTGTTTCATTCACTGCGGCATGACTGGCGGTATGATCGTGCCAAAGTTGTTGCAGGCCCAGCAATACCAGGCGCTGCACAGCCACTTCACGTTTTTTGAGTGGTTTATCCAGTAGTTTGGCCGCCAGCCATTCCAGTGAACTCAGCCAGCGTAAAACCCCGTAAGTGAGATTCCGGGCCAGCGCCTTGTTCCGGTCATCTTCGAGACGCGATAGTGCTTCACAGTCTCCGAGGTTGCGCTTGTCATCCAGTACCTCCGACAGCGCCATGATGGCTGCCAGGCGGGGGTTTTGTAAATTTTTCTTATTTTTCATCAGATACTGGGTTTATTTGCATTCAGAAATTGCTCAGCCGTCATTCGCTGACCACCTGCACGTTGTAATTCCAGAATTTTCAGCGACTTTTCAGCCGTACCGATAATCAACGACCGCTGCCCGGTGTGTAAGACCCCAGGGTTGCTGTCCGCTACATTATCCACCACTTCGGCTTTCCAGATACGTAATCTTTGGCCGTCGATCTCACACCAGGCAACCGGCCAGGGGTTGAAGGCCCGAACCTTACGCTGCAGCACCTCAGCTGCCTGATTCCAGTCCATCTCTGCTTCGGCCTTGCTCAATTTGCGGGCATAGACGGCTTTTGTTTCGTTCTGGATAATTGCCTGTGGAAGCTCGCCCCTGCCAAATTTTTCGATGCAGTCACGCAGCGCACGGGCACCCAGACCGGCCAGGCGGTCGTGAAGGCTGCCCGCCGTATCCATTGGTCCAATTGGCGTCGAAAGGCACTGATAAACAGGGCCAGTGTCCAGTGTTACCTCCACCTGCATAATACAAACACCCGTTTGCCCATCGCCCGCTTCTATGGCCCTTTGGATGGGCGCAGCACCACGCCAACGGGGTAGTAATGAAGCATGAATATTCCAGCACTCAAACGACGACTGGTTCAGCAAATGACCCGGAATCATTAAACCATAGGCCACCACAATCATTAAATCCGGCTGCAAACCGATGAGTTTTTCCTGCCACCCGGGGTCTTTCAGGCTTTCCGGTTGAAGTACATTGAGCTTGTTTTCAAGCGCCAGTTGTTTAACCGGGCTGGCACGCAAGTGCTTGCCCCGGCCGGCCGGCCGGTCAGGCTGGGTAAGAACCCCAACGATGTCATAACCATCATCAATCAAAGCCTGTAATGGCGGTAAAGCAAATTCGGGTGTACCCGCAAACAGGATACGCAGGGGCGGGTTTTGAGGACTCATAATCAGATTGCCACGTGGTCACCAGCCTCTTTGGCTGCCACTTTTCGCTGCTTTTCGAGCTTCTTTTTAACCATGTTTCTTTTCAACGGTGACAGATAATCAACAAAAAGACGACCGATCAGGTGGTCCATTTCATGCTGAACACACACAGAATGCAGTCCTTCGAGCTGCTCTTCGAAGACGTTTCCGTCTGAATCATGCGCCCTGATCAAAATGATTTCGGCGCGTTTTAAATTGGCATATATACCTGGCACGGACAAACATCCCTCTTCATACTCCTGCTCACCGGAGCTACTCAGGATTTGTGGATTTATATAGACACAAGGCTGGTCCTGATTTTCGCTGATATCCAGTACCAGCAAGCGTTTGTGGACATTTACCTGGGTTGCTGCAAGACCAATTCCTCTTGCTGAATACATGGTTTCGGTCATGTCCTGAACCAGTTTTTTCAAGGCTTCATCGAAGCTTTCCACGTCAACTGCAACCGTGGTTAAACGTGGGTCTGGAAACTCTAAAATATTCAATATTGACATTTGCTTCTTCGCTTGTTAAATAATTTACGTGAACTTTTGCACCGCAGGAATTATGATAGCTAATGACGAACCATGTTCGCCAGTGAAGAATAATGACCGCATCGGTCAAGATGGCTGGATGCCTACTATATGGGGAAAGGAATGTGATCAAGAAAATTTTTCACCTGATCCTGGTGGCGATGTTGGCAGGATCGGCGATGGCACAGGATGTGTCAGTGCGCGCAGATCACCCGGATGAATACGTAGTTGTAAAGGGTGACACCCTGTGGGACATCTCCGGGATGTTTCTGGAGCAACCCTGGCAATGGCCAGCAATTTGGCATGCCAATCCACAAATTGAAAACCCCCACCTGATCTATCCAGGTGACCGTATATCGCTGGTCTATATTGA
>JASJFX010000044.1:0-6347 GCA_033791845.1 Lysobacterales bacterium
CTTCCACTACATGTTCTACACCGAGTGTCGCTGCGATCTCCGGAATGGGCATGTTCTTGTCCTTAAAGTGGAAAGAAGAGGTACGGGCCGTGACCAGCAGCTCTGGCAACCTTGCCAGCGAGTTCAGAATCTCCTCGGTCAGGCCATCGGCGAAATAGCCATCATCCTCACCACTGCTCATGGCCGTGAAAGGCAGAACGGCGACAGACTGCACGTTGATTAAAGGGGTCAGAGCCCTTTTCTCATCACCGACTTCGGATACTTGTGGCGTTGTTTCTTGAGAAAAGGGCTCTGACCCCTTTATCCCAGCAAACCAGATACGCTCGATCCCCATACCCAAAATAACCAGCGCCAGGCCAATGATGATCACCCGGTCCAGTTTTTTCCCGGTTTTCGGCGTGATGGACTGCGTGCGGTCGATATCCTTCTCACGCTTGATACCTTCCGGGGTCATTTCAAATGCCCAGGCCAGTATCAGGGCGGGTATGAAGCCGATGACCAATAAAGCGATGACCAGCGTGACGGCTGAATCAGGTAAACCGATGCGGGGGAAAACTGTATCAGTTACCTGTATCAGCAGCCACGTGGCCACCGTGTAAGCGATGCCGACGCGGAATACGTTGCGGCGTTGTAATTCTTTAAATAGACTCATTGATCACACTCAAAATCCTGTTCTCCAACTGCGCGGCACAAATCCGGCCAGCCATAGTTGCGATAAAAATCCAGTAAGCCCATGTCTGCCAGGGTTTCCCTGAAAATTTCTGTCTGACGCATTTCGCCAGCCTGTTTGCTGCTACCCCAGAACACCCACAAGTCCATCCAGCTATTCTGCATGTCTTTTAGTGCCAGGTTCGCTGCACGATCGGTTTGACCGGTAAGAGCTAGGCACACAGCAACTGGTAGCGGGATTTTTGCCCCATCGAGGTCCTCTAAAAACTGATCAATTTGCGCGGGAAGTTGGGTCAATAGTGACGCGTCCTGATGTGCCAGCAAACAGGTCAGAGAAATTGCGGGCGCTCCATTCAATTCCAGTTCCGAAATATCTTCCGCCAACGTGCCCCGTCGTACTGAAGCATCAACGGCATTATAAATTGCCCGGTCTCCGATGCCGATTCCCTTGGCAATTTCAACGTGCTTAAAGGCAAGCTCGTCTTCGCGGTTCATGGCGGCGCCCCAAACCAGACTCTGGTTGATTACCGGTGAACCCGGATCAAGTTCGAAGGCGATTTTCAGCTCCTCAACACCTTCTGATAGAAAACCCATGTATACCAAAGCCTCACCCAACCACTGATGCAGAGTGGGATTGCGTGGGTCAAGCTCCAGGGCTTGTTCATATTCATTAATCGCAGCCAGCCATTGGCCTTCGTCGAAGGCGACCTCTGCCAGTACCGCACGGGCTTCTGAAAGAGTAGCGTCAAGCTGCAATGCTCTCACAGCGGCAGGTTTGGCGTGTTGCATACTTTCCTGGTTACCGACGTCAGACCAGACCGGCAATATTGCCCACGCGGAGGCAAGTGCCTCGTAAGCACGCGCAAACGTTGGATCCATTGCGATGGCCTGCTCGAACAACTCTATTGATTTGAGGATGTTTTCCTTGTGCCGCTGACGCCAGGCGTAACGACCCTGCAGATAAATCTCGTAAGCTTCGGCATTCGCAGTCGGGTGTTGTGCCCTTTCCAGCGCGGCTGTTTCATCCACGTTCAGTACAACCTTCAAGGCAGCCACAATGTTATTGGAGATTTCCTCCTGGATATCAAAAATATCAACCAGTTCCCGCTCGTATGTTTCAGACCAGATATGCCGGTCAGATTGGGCATCGATCAATTGTGCAGTAATCCGCACCCGGTTGCCGGCTTTGCGAACACTACCCTCCAGTACATTGGTGACTCTCAGTTCATTGGCAATCTGTGAAATGGGCAGGTCTTTTCCCTTGTAGGCGAAAGAGGATGTACGTGATGCGACGTGCAGGGTGCTTACTTTCACAAGTACATTTAACAGTTCCTCCGAGATTCCATCTGAAAAATACTCATTTTCGACATCTGCACTCATATTGATGAATGGCAACACGGCAATGGATGGGTTGGTTTCCACGGGGGCTTCTGTACCAGTCGCCTCGGCCCGGGTGATTTCGACGGGAACAGGTTCAGGGGGCTGTAAAACCAGCTTGTCTATCAAAAGGTAGCCTACCGTGACGGTCAGAATGCCAATAATCATCCGATCCAGCTTACGACCGGTATTTGACATGGTAGACTTCGTGCGATCGACGTCTTTTTCTCGTTTGATCCCATCCGGGGTCATCTCGAATGCCCAGGCAAAGATCAGCGCAGGAATAAAACCGATCACGAGTAAAGCGATGACCAGCGTGACTGCTGACTCAGGTAAACCGATGCGGGGGAAAACTGTATCAGTAACCTGTATCAGCAGCCACGTGGCCACCGTGTAAGCGATGCCGACTCGAAACACGTTTCGGCGTTTTAATTCTTTAAAAAAGCTCATTCGAGCCCCCGTAGGGTGGGTTTTCCGCGTGTGATCATTGCTGCCACTCCGGACCCTGCAACATTTCATTGATCTGTATCCGGGCCTGTTGTTTTTCCCGCTTTATTTCGGACAGACGGGCGGCGATTCCCGGGTCAGATGTGATGGGATGCCAGGTAGGGCTGTCCCAGCTGTCATCGCGAATCGGCCAGGTCGCCAGGGGTTGAGCGAGGTCTTCCCGGGCTTTTTCAATGGCTGATTCGAGATCACCCATAAACAGGAAGTCAATTGACTGGTCAACGGGATCATCAAACCACCAGGGCGCATTTGCCCGCAGGTTTTGGGCGAATTTCTGCCAGACCAGCTTTCTTTCTTCAGGGCTCCTGAATCCGGACATCAGTTCGATGCTCACCCACTGCATCAGCACCCCCTGCATATCTCCAGGCAATTGCTCAAAGGACGTAATCTCGGGGCGGATACCCACCAGAAAGTTATAGGCCTCTTCGTAACGGCCGGCCCGGCTCATATAGGTGTCGTAGCTAAACACAGCAGTCGGAAACGATCCATGCCGCATGCCCGCGGGTGCGGCGATCATTTTCTCCGCGATTGCTATCACCTGGTCAGAATCCCCGTGGGAAATGGCCCGGTCGATTTGCAGGCGTTGCAGGATATCCGAGTTGGGAGCCAGTACCCTGACCCGCGCCAACCAACGGTCGCCTTCCTCCGGTAACCCCCAATTGTAGAAAGACCGGGCCATTGCGCCGGCAACCTCATGATCCTGAGGGTCTGCCTTGATGTTCTTCAGGCGCCATTCGAACGAACCGTTAATGTCTCCCAGGTTCTCGCTAACGCCTGACATGCGGCCGTAATGATTGGGATCGAGCGGGTCAAGTTCGATGGCCTTGAGAAACGAGTCGCGGGCATCACCGTACTGTTCCATCTTTCTGTAAACGTTACCCTGCTGGGCATAAAGTTCGGCAGACAGCGGATCAACCATGAGCCCTGCCTCGATCACCTCCAACCCCGCTTCCGGTTGATCGAGCCCATACGCAATCATCGTGGCGGCCTGGCCGCGAATGTAGGTCTCGGCGGGAATTAGCGGTAATAGTGCGCGTAGTTCGTCGACTTCGGCGCGGAAAATATCCTGGTCCATCATCACTTCCGGGTGCAACCGGGTCAGCTTTTCGATTGCCCTGGCCAATCTGTTTTCCGGTTGCGATTCGCGGACCTGGCTCAATAAGGGCGTGATCGTTTGTTGCATTTGCGCTTCTTCGATCAAGCCAGTGTTGAATTGCATGAAGTAATTTCTCGCAAGCGCCAGCTTCGCATCAGTGAAATCCGGGTCTGCCGCGAGCGCCTGCTTAAACAGGCTCTCGGCATTTGACAGGCTGCCGTAAGAGCTGATGGATTGCTGCTCCATGGCTCGCAAGTAAGTGTCGTAGGCACCTATGTCGCTGGTTTCGATATGGGCAATTTTGACGGTGCCGCCCAGCAGTGACTCGTCCAATGCTGCGGCCACGTCTTCTGCTATTTCGTCCTGGATAGCGAAAATATCCTCGAGGGTACGATCATAATTCTGTGACCAGACATGAAAGCCATCCTGTGCGCGAATTAACTGTGCTGTGATGCGGACCCGCTGACCCGATTTCTGCACACTTCCTTCGAGGATATGGGCGACACCCAGTGTATTTGCGATTTCCTCAACACTCGAATTTTGACCCTTGAAAGCGAATGAGGATGTGCGGGCTGCAACGTGGAGCCCCGGTAGTTGCGCCAGCATATGCAGCAGGGTTTCGGTTAAACCATCCGAGAAATATTCGTTTTCCTTATCACCGCTCATATTTATAAAGGGCAGAACAGCGACTGATGGACCTGAATCAACCGGCACTTCAATGTCAACCGGAACAGATTGCGCGGTCTCGGTTGGGGCAGGTTGCGTATCCTGCAAAACCAGTTTATCAATCAGCAGATAGGCGACGGTCACGGTGAGGACACCAATGATCATGCGGTCTAACTTGCGACCGGTAACGCTTGCTATGGACTGACTCCGGTCCACGTCCTTTTCTTTTTTGATGCCTTCGGGCGTCATCTCAAACGCCCAGGCGAATATGATCACCAGTGGGAATCCTGCCGCCAGAAACAGCATGATGGTTTGCATGACCCATTCAGGCGCGCCAATATTCTCCAACACCACATCGGCCAATTGCAGTACAAACCATGCGGCCACCCCGTAGGCGATGGCGACGCGAATGACGTTTCTGCGTTTTAGTTCTTCAAAAAAGCTCATAAAAGCCCCCGTAGGGTGGGTGATTTATTACCCACCGTTGTTTCATGCCGGATGATTGCTTTAATCACACTCAATATCCTCTTCACCCAATGGCCGGCAATTCGGTGGGAAACCCTTTTCCCGCCAATATGCCGGGGCGCCGACCTCGCTGATCATGGGGGCGAAATATTCTGAGGTTCTGAACCCAGTGTTTTCCTCGAGCCAGACCCAGCGGTTCTGGTATATATCCGTCCCTACGAGTTGGTATGCTTTAAACGCAGACATCAGCACCGAATAGGATCCGGGAGTGGACCCTGTCTGTTCTATCCAGCGCAGCAGTTTTTCCAGACCGCGACTATGATCCCTTTCCGGAAATTCCATCGCATCGAGAACGGCGGTGGCCGGAAATTTCGATTCGGCCCCGAGGTGGCCGAACAGCATCATGGTGGTCACCAGTCGATTATCCAGGGATATAAACCGTTGGAAGAACTGTGCGTTGAAGTTGAAGACTGTAAAACCATATTCTGCCACTTGTTGCACCAGTGGTAATGCCGATTCGTTATCGTTGGCAATAAAATAACTTAGAGCGAGGTGACGCTTGCAATTCGCATAAGCCGGGTCGATTTCCAGGCAGTGCTCGAGATCCGCTATAGACTCTGTCTGGAACCCCAGTGTCGAGTAGTCAATTCCGCGCCACAGGTAGTTTGTGGCATTGTTTGGATCCAGTTGAATGGCACGATCCAGGTTAGCGATATCGGTGACATAATCCCCCTTGTTCTTTGCGGCTTGGCCAATGACCGCCCAGGGAGCGGAAAGCCTGGAATCCAGTTCAAGCGCCCGTTCAGCAGCCTGTATGGCAAGGCTATCCCAGTCGCGTCCTCTAAAGCCCCATGACTCGACAACGGAATAGACCGCCGCCAGGCCTTCCCAGGCGCGTGCGAAATCCGGATCAAGCTCCACTGCTCGTTCATATAAGGCGATGCTTTCTTCCAGTTGTTCACGGGCAAGGAAAAGGCTTCTTGCCTTCAGATATAGCTCGTAGGCATCAAGATTTTCCGTGGCGGTGGCTACCGATATCGCCGGGATATCCTGAAGTATGCCAAGTTCGGTGCTCAGAGCAGTTACGATGGCATTGGCAATCTCGTCCTGGATCGCAAATATATCCACCAACTCGCGGTCGAAGGATTCCGACCACAAATGCCGGTCGGTTTTGGCATCGATCAACTGTGCCGTGATACGTATACGGTTGTCTGCTTTTCGTACGCTGCCCTCCAGTACATGATCAACTTTCAATTCAGAAGCAATTTCCGCGAGGTTCTGGTTGCTGCCCTTGTAAGTGAAAGAAGAGGTACGTGATGCCACCTTGAGACCGTCCACGCGAACCAGCAGGTTGAGTAGCTCTTCTGAGATACCATCTGAGAAATAACCCTGGTCCTGTTCTGGACTCATGTCGGCGAAAGGCAGGACGGCGATGGATGGAAAAGGGGTCAGAGCCCTTTTGTCATAACCATGCTCGGTTGTTTGCACCAAGGCCGCCTGAGAAAAGGGCTCTGACCCCTTTTATGCTGGGGAAATCGAGCGGTCAACCAGCAGCACAGCCACGGCC
>JASJFX010000045.1:0-10779 GCA_033791845.1 Lysobacterales bacterium
ATCACATACGGGTACAGGATTCGGGCTTGCCACCAGTGGGAAGTTTGCGGTCGGAATACCGCCTGTATGGCAGGATTCGCATTCGTTAATTTCGGCAGGGTAAACAACGTCACTGTAATCATGATCCGTTTGACGGTAACCAATGATGTTGTAGCCATTTGCCAGGTTGGCACCCATGTGGATCTTGTGGATCATCAAGGGCATGTCAACTGAATTGCCTGTATCCGGGTCGATGTCCTGATTCGGGTTGTGGCAGAGGATGCACAGACCGACGTCTGTACGGGCACCACCGTGCAAGGCGATGGGATCATGGCAACGGCCATTACAGGTCTCGGTGGTTACGATATCGCGTGGATCCGGCTCCGCGGAACCAGAGGGGACAAAGTGATACAGTTCATTTGATACATAACGGTCCAGTTCAAACTCAAGCAGGTCACGTCGTGCATATATACCAACGGTGTGGGTAACACCCATGTCGTAGCCTTCCGGCAGTACGGTAGCGAATTTATACATGTACGTACCGATACTCATTTCTGTATACGTACCACCTGAATCGGTGGATGCCTGTTCAGCAGAATCACCGGTAATCGGGCTGGTCTGAACACGCTTGGTGTAGGAATAGTACGCTTCTTCACCTGCTGGAATATTTGCAATGATGAAAGAGGTGCTGACTGGTCCTGGTGTATAAACACCGGTTCTGTCCAATGGCAGACCGGCAGGATCAGATAATGTGAAAGTGACTTCTGCTTGACGGTCGGCAGGAATAACAACATTCGTTATTTCCATTACCAGGCCCGGTCTGATGAACAATAACTGTTCCGGGGTTAAATAAAACTCACTGTCTTTTGTTGTGTAACTACCGCCACCAGCTGCTTCTGACTTGGCGGCCACGTTGGCCGCGCTACAAATACATACAATGCTGACCAGGAACGACCAAAATATTCTACTCCTCATAACTTACTCCCGTTTGCCCGCCATTTCATCGGTTGTGAGATGTACGGAGCGTGATTGATGAAAAGGATACTTTCGTTTTTCGTATCCTTGCGACAATTTGTCACATGATGAAAGGGGTTGCCTTGACCTAAGTCAACATTTGGCTTGAAGGAGTTATTTAAATAGTAGTGTTAAGTGTTGAAACACCCTCTATTTTCATTTGAAGCCAGCTGATACAACAGTTTAGACGTGCATTCCCTTGCCTATGTCAATGACAGACAAGCACTTTCAGACCTAAGCAATTGTGACCTTTAAGCCAGCATGAAGCATGTGCTTTGAACACAAAAACCGGATACCGGGGCATATTGAAAAAAACTTCAACAGATACCCTTTAACCGACTAAAGAATAAGCTAGAATGGAACTGAGTTTTTAATCAGGAAAGAATATGAGCAAAAGTACATTGAAGCCCGGTGTTGTCACCGGCGAAGGATATAAAACACTGGTCGAAGCGGCCAAGTCAGGTGGTTATGCATTGCCTGCGGTTAACGTAACCGGTACCAACACGATCAATGCCGTTATGGAAGCGGCAGCCAAGGCGAATTCAGATATTATCATCCAGCTATCCAATAGCGGTGGCCAGTTTTATGCAGGTAAAGGCATCAAAGATGGTTTCAAGGCGAAAGTGATGGGCTCAGTTGCGGCTGCGCAACACGTTCACCTGCTGGCTGAGCATTATGGTATCTGTGTTGCGATGCATACCGATCATGCCAACAAGGCGTTGATTCCCTGGATTGAGGCGCTGCTCGATGAGGGCGAGAAATATTACAAAGCACACGGCAAGCCCCTTTTCAGCTCACACATGCTGGATCTGTCAGCCGATCCTATCGACTTTAATCTCAGCGAGTGTGCACGAATTCTGGAACGTATGGACAAGATCGATATGTCACTGGAAATTGAACTGGGCGTGACCGGTGGTGAAGAAGACGGCATTGGCAGTGATTTCGAAGAAGGTGCAGATAACTCGAAACTCTACACTCAGCCTGAAGACGTTTTACGTGCCTATGAACTGTTAAATCCGATTGGGCACTTTTCAGTTGCGGCTTCATTTGGCAACGTTCATGGTGTCTACAAACCAGGTAACGTCAAGTTGCGGCCCGAGATTCTGAAGAACTCCCAGGCCCTGGTTCAAAAGACCTGTGGCACGGGTGACAACCCGCTTCACCTGGTATTCCATGGCGGTTCCGGCTCGGAAAAAGCCAAGATCCATGAGGCGGTAGGTTACGGTGTGTTCAAGATGAACATTGATACCGATACCCAGTTTGCTTTCTCACAACCGGTCGGCAAGTTTGTACATGAACACTCCCGGGCTTTCGAGTTCCAGATCGATCCGGATGATGGTACACCGTATAAGAAGCAATACGACCCCAGGGGTTATTTGCGTCTTGGTGAAGAGGGCATCATCGCACGATTGCAGGAAGCCTGTGAAGATCTCGGTTCGAAAGGCAAGTCTATAGCGAGTGCTTGAGTAACTGATATCTAGGAGCCTGTCGGATTTAACATGATCTACTGCGAAAAACCCGAGTTTGGCCAGATTTCCCGCTCTTTATCGTTAAATAGCGGTGCTATTCGCCTCAAAAGACCGAAAAATCTGACTCAAATCGGCTTTCTCTCGCTACGATCGGTCAAACCCGACAGGCTCCTAGTAGTATTGAAAATGACCGGGCTTGATGACCCGGTCATTTTTTTTGATCATCCGGAGTTAAACACCAAGTATGCCGTTAGTTGAACACCTTGAATTACCCACATTTTCGCGTCTGCGTCAGCAGGGGCATGAAGTGCTGCCGCTGGATCGTGCAGTACACCAGGACATCCGCGAACTGCATATCGGTTTTCTGAACATGATGCCGGATACGGCGCTGGAGGCCACCGAACGGCAGTTCATTCGGTTGGTGGGTAATTGCAATCGTATTGCACAGTTTTACGTGTATCCGTTTTCACTGCCCGGTTTACCGCGTAGTGAAAAAACGCTGGATTACATCGAGCGTTATTATTGTAAATTTGAAGATTTGCAAAAGCAGGGTCTCGATGCACTGATCATCACCGGTGCAAACATCTCCAACCCCAGGCTGGAACAGGAACCTTTTTGGGAACCGTTGATGGAGGTTGTACGCTGGGCTGAGAGCAATGTCGCTTCAACACTGTGCTCCTGCCTGGCCACGCATGCCTTGCTGATGTACCGGTATGGAATTGAGCGGCAGGCGC
This sequence comes from Lysobacterales bacterium, assembly GCA_033791845.1. Classification (GTDB taxonomy): domain Bacteria; phylum Pseudomonadota; class Gammaproteobacteria; order Xanthomonadales; family SZUA-36; genus SZUA-36. The sequence goes on from JASJFX010000045.1 coordinate 3,197, forward strand.
TGCCGCGCAAACGCTGGGGTGTATACAGTCACCGGATATCCAGCCCCGGACATCCCTTGTTACGGGACATCAACACACGTTTCGATGTACCGCACTCGCGCTACAACGACATTACCAGGCAACAACTGGAGGATGCCGGCTTGACCGTGCTGGCAGAAGGTAAGGAGGGCGGTGTACACATGGCAGTCAGCCCGGACCAGTTTCGCATGATATATTTTCAGGGCCACCCCGAATACGACAGGAACAGCCTGCTGAAGGAATACAAGCGGGAGGTTTTGCGTTACCTGGCGGGTGAACTTGATTCGCAACCGCCATTTCCGGAGAACTATTTTTCCGCCGAAGCCGAAGCCTTTGCCGAACAACATCTTGAAAAAGCGAAACGTGCGCAAGGACAAGGCGAGCCTCTTCCAGGTATGCAGGAAGAAGTAATTGAGGCCATGCTGGACAATACCTGGGGAGACACGGCCAAGGCGCTGGTGAACAACTGGCTCGGTCTTGTTTACAAGGTCACTAATCTCGATAGAAACCTTTTGTTTATGGAAGATATCGATCCCGAAGATCCACTTGGTTTGAATACCTGACAACAGTACATCAGAGGAATCCATTGATGAAAGACCAGACACTCGCCATTCACGCCGGTTTTAAATCCGACCCCACCACCAAAGCGACTGCGGTGCCTATCTACCAGACGGTTGCTTATGAGTTCGACAATGCCCAACACGGTGCCGACCTGTTTGACCTGGCGGTACCGGGAAATATTTATACCCGTATCATGAACCCGACCACGGATGTACTGGAGCAGCGTTGTGCGGAGCTGGAAGGTGGAATTGCAGGCCTTTGTGTCAGCGCAGGTAGCGCGGCGATCAACTATGCCGTACTGAACATTGCAGAGCAGGGTAATAATATCGTTTCCGTACCCCTGTTGTACGGTGGTTCTTACACCTTGTTCAAACACATGCTTCCACGCCAGGGTATTGAAGTACGCTTCGCTGCCGATGACAGCGTGGAGGCCATGCAGGCTTTGATCGATGAGAAAACAACCGCCGTTTTCTGTGAATCCATCGGCAATCCGGCGGGTAATATCGTGGATATTGAAGCACTGGCCAACATGGCGCATGCACACGGTGTGCCGTTGATCGTTGACAATACCGTGGCCACACCCGCCTTGATCAAGCCCATTCAATACGGTGCCGATATCGTGGTGAACTCGTTGACGAAGTACATGGGCGGGCATGGCAATTCATTGGGTGGGGTGATAGTCGACAGTGGTCAGTTCCCATGGGATAAATATCCCGAAAAATTCCACATGCTCAATGAGCCCGAAGCTTCCTACCACGGTGTCGTTTATACAGAAGCCATGGGTCCGGCGGCCTATATTGCCCGTGCGCGAACGGTTGCCTTGCGTAATACCGGTTCAGCGCTGAGCCCGATGAATGCCTTCCTGATTCTGCAGGGCATGCAGACGCTTCCACTGCGGATGCAGCGCCATTGTGAAAATGCGTTGGTTGTGGCCAATTATCTCAAAGATCATGCAAAGGTCGATTGGGTCAATTTTGCCGGTTTACCCGAATCACCCTATTATGATCTGGCGAAAAAATATACCGATGGCAAACCTTCTGCCTTGCTGACTTTTGGTATCAAGGGCGGTTATGAGGCGGGTGTAAAATTCTATGATGCCCTGGAAATGTTTTTGCGCCTGGTCAATATCGGCGATGTGAAGTCATTGGCAGCACACCCCGCATCGACCACCCATCGCCAGTTGGAGGGTGCTGAACTGAAGGCTGCCGGTGTGACACCCGACATGATTCGTCTATGCATCGGAATTGAGGATATCGAGGATATTATCGCTGATCTTGAACAGGCTTTGGCCTGCGCGTAGCTAAAGCACGTATGCGTCTGCCGAGCCACGAGAACAACCGGCACGGCCTGGTGAAGATGTGCAACCGTTGGCTGATTTGGCGAAACAGCTGTCCATGCCTGTCCTGACTCAAGTTCCGAAGCGAACTGAAAAACGGCGCTTGATAGGGTAGGGGAAAACATCGGTCAGTTCACCGGCTTGAATGGTGCTTTTCATACCGTTCCACCACACAGCGTTTAACAGGTCTTCGTGGTCTTTCCTGAACAGGCTCATGTCACCGGGGTCGGTAAAAAAGAAAGGCCCGAACGACTCGGGAAAAACATCGTTCTGCCCGATGGAATACCAGGGTGTATCGGATATCTCATCCTCGTAACTTCGTGCTGGCGGAATACGTCGGAAATTGCAGTCGGTGATGTAACAGATTTCATCATAGTCATAAAACACCACGCGCTCGTTTCGTGTGACGCCAAAGTTCTTCTTGAGCATATCCCCCGGAAATATGTTGGCGCCAACGAGGTCGCGAATGGACTGTCCGAAATCGCGTATTGCACGCCGTCGTTTGGTGCCGGAGGCCTGCGAAAGGTACTGGTCCAGCGGTTCCATCCTGCGCTCAATATAGATGTGCTTAATGATCAATGTGTCACCTGTTTCCTCGATCGAATCAGCCGCAGAATTGCGCAGCTCCTGTAAAAGCTCGGGATCGATCCGGTCCAGGGAGATGGCCACATTTGAATACTCCAGGGTATCCGCCAGTCTGCCAACCCGGTCGTGGTACTTGACCAACTGGTATTTTTGACGGACATCCTCTCTTGATGAAGTTTTGGGTGGATCAAAACGGTCCTTGATGAGTTTGAACACAAACTGAAAAGAGGGCAGGGTAAACACGAGCATGACCATTCCACGTACGCCGGGCGCTACCTGGAAGTTATCCTGGGAATGTTGCAGATGGTATTGCAACTCGCGATAGAAAAGGGTTTTGGCCTGTTTTTGTAAACCCAGCATGGCATAGAGATCGACGGATGACTTACCCGGCATGATGGAGAGCAGGAACCTCACATAGGTTGAGGGTACTTCCATATCGACCATGAAATAGGCGCGCGAGAAACTGAAAACAATGGTGACATCCTTACGGCGCATCAACGCGGTATCCACATATATTTGTCTTTTAGCGTCCTGGAGCAGCGGAATCACCAGCGCCTGTGTACGGTCGCCATTGATGATGCGACAAACGATATAAGCCGCCTTGCTGCGGAAAAACAGGGTGTCCAGCACCTGGAGCTGATAATTGGGTTGCGCTTTCCAGTCTTTTCCCAGGTGCCCCAGGATTGCCTTCTCCAGGCGGCGTATATCCCGGCGAAGATCCTGGAACCTGTTGCTGAGTGCGAAACCCGTTACCGTTTTCAGCAGGCAGCCGCGCAGACCCTGGCTGGGTGGATAATAGCTATGATAGGAAGGGCTTGAACCGTGCAGGTGTTCGGTGCTGATGGCCGGTCGCCAGAATATATTTTCGTTGTTATAGTAATTTCTATGCAATACCCTGCAAACAACTGAATTATAAAATGTTTCTGCACATTCTGCCTGAAGATGGTTCAGAAGAAGGGTGATATAGACGGACTTGACCTCGGGCCATAACCCGGCATGTTCAGCAAGCCCTGGAAACTGCTTGTTCAGGGCATTGACGGTATCACTGACACGTGATTCGTAACCGAGGATGCGCTCTTTTCGACCTTCCTCGGCGCGTGACCAGTCGGCATGTTCAAAACAGAATTTCGCCTCATAACCAAACCTTCTGAAAAGGAAATAATGCCTGTCGAAACCATCGAGGATCGTCTGTGCGACGAGCTTGCCTGACGGTGAGTAGTGATTCATTTCAATCCCTGCCTGAATCTGAGCTCCCTAAGTTATCAGCTTCAAATCTTTGTGCAAGCTCCCTGGCCCAATTTCCGCAAGATTCTGCTGAGGGATGAAAACCGTCCTCGCAAAAATCCTGTTCGAGCGGGTTAATATCCGTGGGGATGTGCAGCATGCCGGCTTGTCGGGAAATGATGCCGGCGGCAATCATATCCAGTGTCGCCGCGCGCTGACCCAGCGTGAAGCGTAGTGGCTGTGGTGGTAATGGAAACTGGCCCATAGGCGGCAGACCGGCGAATATAACATCCGCCTGCGGCCATTTTGTTCTCAGTTCCAACATCAGTTGATTAAGCTGAAGGCGCCAGTAGCGGGTGCTGCTCAGCCCGGTGACGTCATTGACACCGATCGAAATCAATATCACATCGGCTTGCTGCCCGGGATGAAGCTGATTGATGCGGTGTCTCAAACCGGATATGTCTGTGCCGTTTGCACCCCAAACGTTCCAATGCACACTGCACATCCTGACCTCGGCGAGCGCAACTGCAAACTGCACCGGCAGTGACTGTTCCATGATGCCGGTTCCGACGCCGGCAATAATCGAGTCGCCCACGGCCAGAAGATGAAGTGTCTCACCATGACCACACACGCCGGACCTGGCACCGGTCGCCTCTGGCAGGCGAACGGCAGTGCGCCGCAGCCACAAGCCCTGGACTGCGGATACCGGCAGTAATAGCCAGAACCCCAAGCGTTTAAGAATGTTCTTCATGAATGGCGTTTCAAACCTTTGCTTTATCAGAAGTTAAGATTTACCCAAAGTCCAATAGTGCGTCCGGGTGCGTCAATTCCCGACCCGTGTTCCCGGTAAAACTTGTCAGCGAGGTTTTCCAGACGCAAACCGAGTTGCAGCGATGGTGTTGCCTGCCAGTCGATCAATACATTCAGATTGCCCCAGCCAGCCGTGCCCAGCGGGTTGATTCGGGGGTCTCCGACATCACGGGGACTTAAACGGTCCTGCCGGCCTGCGAACATGATGTAGGGTTCGATACGCCAGCCATCACTGAAGAAATACTCCAGGCCCACCTGTCCGTTCAGCGGTGGGACCCGGTCGGCAGGGAAGGCCAGGTCATTATCATTTTTTTCTTCGCCATGCGTGTAATTGATCACTGCAAACAATCGCAGATCATCCAGGACGGACCAGTACATACCTGACTCCAATCCATAAATTTGCACACTGTTACGGTTTTCACTACGGACAATAAAACGACCGTCCTCGGTGGTATCTCCGGTAAATACCGAGGTGATCTTGTCCGAATAGTCGAGGTAGAAAGCGAAAACTTCCAACTCCAGGGAATCGGTCTCAGCCTTGATGCCAAGGTCGTAGCTCCAGACGGTTTCCGGATCAAGATCGGCGTTGGCAATATTAAAGCGATTGCCGGGACGGGGACCAAGTGCCGCCAGGTCAAATATGTTCGGTGGGCGGAAACCCCGGCCAAGGTTGGCTACCAGCTTTAAGTTCGGGTTCAACGAGTAGACGGCATGAATATCGCCGGTCAGATCAGAGGGCTTCAGATTAACATCGTCGTAGTTTTCATCTGCCGGCAATCGAATGTCAAACCAGCTGTAACGTAAGCCCGCGTTCAAATTGAATCTACCGCTGTTAATCCATTCCCCCGAAAAATAGACCGCGGTGCTGTCCATGCTCGAATCGTCAGGAAAACGGCTACGTACTTCGACCTTAGAGTCGGAATTCTCAGTTTGTATGCAGCGTTTACTGTCAACCACGTCCGTGTAGTACTCAGCACCCCATACCAGTGAGATGCCTGATTCAAAACTCGAATTAAATTGCAGGGTCAGGCCATCCAGGGTGCTGCGGTTATTTTCGGTGACAATGACAGGGCTGCCATAATCCTGTGTCAACCTGTTATCGGTGATGACCTGGCGGGCCAGGTGGGCTTCAAATTGATCAAACCAGTCACTCTGTCCGTCATAGTTGAAACGGGTATGGAAGAACGTGCGACGGTTTGGTTTGAACAGGTATTGTTCCGATGAGGGCTCCTGCTGACCATAGCCGGGCACCATTTCGTCGTATCGGGGAGATGATGGTTGCTCCATTACCTGTGCGGCAAACATCAGGCTGGATCGCTCGCTGCTGTCGATGACAAATTTCAGGTCAGCGGCCTTTGATGTATAAGCAGAAGGCACAAGTTTCTCTCCACTGCCGGATTGCCGGGTTGAATGGTCCTGGTATGTTGCACCACCGGTAAAACCCCAACCCTCTTTGCCACCCTGTGTGCGGGCGTTGATAACCCAACCGTTATCCACACTGTCGTAACTACCGTAGAGTCTGCTCTCCTGCTGCCAGAAGTTTTCATTAAAATCAGGCTCCGGCGTCAGAATATTTAGTACACCGCCCATGGCATCAGCGCCATACAGTGTGCCCTGTGAACCGCGGACAACTTCCATACGACTGGCTGCATAGGAATCCACCAATCCGAGGTACTGATTGGGGGCATTCCGGAAAAATGCATTGTTCAGGCGCATACCGTCAACCAGGTGCAGAACCTGGGACCCTTTGAGTCCGCGAATAATCGGAATACCCTGACCGGGTGTAGTCTGCTGGAAAAAAGCACCGGGCTGACCACGCAGCATCTCGGCAACCACATCCGGTGCCAGTTTGAGCACCTCTTCCTCATCAATGGCTGTCACCGCCGCAGCAATATCGATATCGCGTTTACTGGTTCGTGTTGCGGTGACCTGCACATGCTCCAGGGTATCGGTTTCGTACAGGTCATCAAAGGGTCCGTCATCTGCAAGAAGCGGGTTTTGTGCTGTCAATATAAAGAGAGATGAGACAAACAGTCCCACCTTGAAAGCTGTGGTCATTGAGATAGTCAAACAATGTGTGAAAGCAGCGCGCATTTTGCCACAAATCCTGCTTGGTTGGTGAAAAACCGAATCAGAATCAATGTTGGCAGCGGGGAAGGGGCGGTATAGTAATTTCACTGAATTGTCGAATGCTTTCAAAACTCGAAACGGGCCGGTGTTACGCCCCAAGCTTCACAAAATAAAGTTAATTACACCTTTAATACTTGACATAGGCTTGTTCTATGCCTGATACTTTGCAAAATAGAGTAAAGTATGCGATGAAATATCACTTCGACAAAATGATCAGCGCACCGTGTCGGCTAGGCATCCTGGCCGCGCTCGTACCGGGCGATTCAGTTTCATTTAGTGAGTTAAAGGCCGCAACCAGCTTGTCTGATGGTAACCTGCACGCGCAAACGCGCAAGTTGGGCGAAATTGGTTACGTAGAAATTAGTAAAACCAAGAAGGGAAAGCGATCCGTTACCGAGTTTCGTATCACTGGACTTGGACGTGAACGTCTTCAACTACATATTATGAAGTTACAGAAAATTCTTGACGCAGATACAGGCGCCAAGCGGCCTGTGCAGCGTACCAGGCGACCAGATGACTCGGCGGTTTGGACATGACACACTCAAAAAGAATAGCAATTGGCGCCGATCACGGCGGTTTTGACCTGAAATCCGTGTTGGTGGCCCATTTGCGCAAGGGCGGGCACCAGGTTGAAGACCTTGGTACTTTATCCCGTGAAGTAGTGGACTATCCGGTTTTTGCCCGCGCGGTAGCAGAATCCGTGTCGCAGGGTAGGGCGGATGCCGGAATCATTATTGATGGCGCTGGTATTGGTTCCTGCATGGTCGCAAACAAGGTGCCGGGTGTACGTGCAGCTGTTGCAAACAACCTGTTGACTGCCCGCCATAGCCGCGAGCACAACGATGCCAACGTATTGACCCTGGGCGCAGGCCAGGTCGGTACCGGGTTGGCAGAACAGCTGGTTGACACCTGGTTGACG
>JASJFX010000046.1:0-20281 GCA_033791845.1 Lysobacterales bacterium
ACCTCCCCAACTGTCGGCATTGGCTCCATAACCTGCTTCCACCCGGCCTAAGGTGTCCCACTGATCATTTTCAGAAAACCCCGTTTTTCTGGAAGAGATTGCAATTGCACCACCCAGACCTTCCTCGATCGTCGCAACAGATCCGAGACCACGGTACAACGTGACAGATTCGGTGAGAGACTGTGGAATGGAGGAGAGCGGTGAATCCATCCAGTTGGGGCCGCCTGAGGTGTAACCCATGCCATCAATCGAAACATTATTCTGGTCACCGAACAAACCACGGTACTGGCTGATCCTGGTCACAGGACCATTGCTGTTGCGATTTCCGCCCGGGAAGAATCTCAACAGGTCGCTATTATCGATGCCTGTGTGGGAGACCTCGCTAACACCCATCTCAAGGCCGGTATCTGACCTTACCCCGGTGACAACCACGACTTCTATACCGGCTTCATCACTGTCACCCGGCATTTCTGTCTGTCCTGCCTGAAGTTGGACCACGCTGAGCGACAGCATGGAATAAATTACAAAAATTGTACGTCTGTGCACTGGAACACCCCCCTTCTTATAGTCAGAGCGCACTATACACAGCGCAAGAACGCCTGAGGAAGTGACAGATTGTCGCAGCCTGCAAAGCCTATCGTCCTGTTTCCCCCTTTGCGTTCACCTTGTATTCAGGCAAGCGGGATTATAGTGAGGCTGTGGTAATCCATGGCGTCTTATGGATTGCACTGAAACTTCGTGACGAACCGAAGAGGATATGAACATGAACAGACTGCTGCTAAGTTTATTTTGGATGTTTGCGACCGTGGCGGCCATACCTTCGCTGTTCGCGCAAGACAGCGACTGGCCCCGCACGGTGCCGCTGAATCAGGGAATGGTGACCATTTACTCGCCGCAAATTGATGAAATGAGCGACAACACCATTCAATATCGCGCTGCGCTTGCGTATCGCGCGACGGCTGGAGCGGAACCGGTGTTTGGAGCCGGCTGGTTTGAGTCACCCGTCAGGATCGATTCCGCCAACCGCATCGTTCACCCCACTGAATTCAGACTGACAGAAACGCGTTTCCCGGAAGGAACCGATAATATACAGCCGGAACTGGCGACAGTGCTGGCGCAACAATCACCCGGCTGGAATCTCGATTTTTCAGTTGATGAACTCGATTCCGCCCTCAAAACAGTCGAAGCGGAAACCAGGGCGGTTAACACGGCACCGCCTGAAATCATTTATCGGGATCACCCCGCACTGTTGATTTCCATCGATGGTGAACCCGTCCTGCGTGACATTGAGAACAGCAGCTATGAATCGGTCATAAATACGCCTTACCCGTTAATTTTTGATGGCAAATACTATTACCTCAACGCTGCCAAGGATGTCTGGTATCGAGCCAGAAAGGTAACCGGTCCGTATCATTTTGAGCCAACCCCACCCACCGCGATCGCGTCCATGGTCAATCCGGATGATGAAGCCGCGGCACAGGAGGAACCGTCTGAACCGGTCACCGCCGCCAACGCCCCGGAAATCGTGGTATCAACCGAACCGGCCGAACTTATCGTTAGTGAAGGCCCGGCTGCTTTCGTACCCCTCATCGACGACCTGCTGGTATTACAAAACTCGGATGACGATGTGTTCATGCATGTCGGTTCGCAAAATTTCTACATCGTACTTGCCGGTCGCTGGTACCGGGCCGCTTCACTGACAGGCCCCTGGACCTACCAGGCGGCAGATGATTTGCCAGGCGCATTCGCCGACATACCGAGGAACTCAAACCAGGCAGACTCGCGTGTTTATGTTGCCGGCACGGAGGAAGCAAAGGATGCGGTATTGGATGCACAGGTTCCCCAGACCGCCGCCGTTAAAAGAGGCGAGGTGGACATCGAAGTCCAATATGACGGTGAGCCAGTCTACCAGGCAGTAGACGGCACCGATCTCGTGTATATCCAGAATACAGGCTCCACGGTGCTCGTTTCGGGTGGCCTGTACTACCTGGTTGAAGAAGGTGTGTGGTATGTATCGTCTTCGTCCAATGGCCCGTGGCAGGTGTCGGACCATCGTCCGGAGCAGGTGGACACGATCCTTCCCACGTCACCGGTTTACAACACAAAGTATGTTCATGTTTATGACAGCACACCGAGCGTGGTTTATGTCGGCTATACCCCCGGCTACACCGGCAGCTATGTCTATCGAAACTCCATTTTTTACGGAACCGGATGGTATTACCGGCCCTGGGTTTCACCCTACTATTACTACCCCCGTGTCAGCACCTGGGGTTTTAATGTCAACTACAACTCTTGGAGCGGTTGGAACTTTGGCTTGAGTTGGGGCTGGGGACCTTTCAGTGTGAATTATTATTCCGGCGGATACTGGCATCGCAATCACTACTGGTATAACCGTCACCACGGTCGCTGGGGACCAGGCAGGTACAGAGGACGGCCCGCTCACCATGGACGTGGACATAATCGCTATGCCCACAATGGTTACCGGGGCAGCGGGCGTGGAAGTTATGACGGTGGCCGTGACCGGAGAGGTAACTCCAGACCACGCGGTGACGGGCAGAATCACAATCTCTATCGCGACGACTCACAACGCGCACGGGTCGCCAATACCCGCGACAGGCAACCACGGTCAGTCAGGTATGCCGGTAATTCCAGGCGGGCTAACAACACCAACACCGAACGAATCCGCAACACCAACACGGACGGCAGGCGGGTGCAGAGCTACGCGGGTAAAAGCAAGGTCGAACGTAACCGGCCCGGCGTGGTGAACCCCTCCGAGCTGCGTAAAAAGGCCAGGGTTCGGGATGTCAATTTAGAGGCAAACCGCAGCAGGCTATTGGCCGACAACAGTGGTAACGTTTATGAAAAAGCGAACCGCCGGTCAAACCGGGCTGTGTACACAGGTGGCGACAGGAACAGGGAACCATCAACGCTTCGCGCGTCATCCCGGCCATCAAAGACACGCGCCGCAGCGAACCGGGGCACAGGTAAATCACCTTCGTCAAACGGCGTTTCTAACCGCCAGCCACAACGAAGGTCAACCAGCAACAGGCAACGTGAACCCGCGACGACCAGGGCACCTGCCCGGCAATCACGGGCGACAACACCTGGTGAAAACACAAGACAGCGGCCATCATCAGGGGCCAAGTCTTCTTCACGGCAGAAGCAGCCAAAGACACCTGTTAATAACACCAGACAGCAAAGACAGTCAGTGGCGAAATCCCAGGCGCGGCAACCGCAACAGAAGACCATCAACAACAGGCAACGGACACCCTCAGCGGCCAAAGCACCTGCACGACAATCAAGGCAGGTGTCGGGCAGGAACAATAGCGGACAGAAATCAGCCCCTCGGGCCTCGTCTTCGAAGCAGCGCCAATCTACACCACCGCCAGTTTCTCAGACCAAAAGCTCAAGGAGCAACGGTACTAAACACTCGGCTCCAGCCCAAAAAGCACCGCAGAAAAGCAGCCAAAGAAGTAGTCGACAGCGAAGTGGGGGAAGATCAAGCAGTGGTGGCAGAGAGCGAACCGGCCGCGGCCGTTCCGGAGAATAAACCATCCTGTCACCTGCAATGTATTGAATCTATCGGGTGAATGAAAAAAGACGCCGCACACAGAGTGCGGCGTCTGCCTGTCTTCGCAATACCGGTCGCGGCCGGTTGCATATAGCGAGGAAACTGATTTCCTCCGGTGAAAGTATATTCGGGTGGCGGGAATATATAGTATTAATACCACACAGCAGCTTAAAGCAAGCTGAAGTTTATTTTAAGCATAGATTAAGGATGCCCGTATTCAGGCAAGGGAAAACAGTTCAGATCGCTTAGACCTCAAGCCTGATACGTTAACCAGGATTTCGCTTAAAGGCCACGTGAGGCCCGATCAACAGCGGTAATCAGAGCACGACCCTTGTCGCGGGTTTCCTGCCATTCTTTTTCAGCATCTGAATCGACCACGATACCTGCGCCCGCCTGCACATGCAGCTTACCGTCATGAATGACAGCGGTGCGTATTGCGATGGCGAGATCCGTATCATCATGCCAGCTGATATAGCCGACAGCCCCCGCATAAATATTACGTTTGACCGGTTCGAATTCGTTGATAATTTCCATTGCCCGGAATTTCGGCGCGCCCGATAAGGTTCCGGCGGGAAATGCAGCACGTATGGCATCCATCGCACATAAACCGCTGTCAAGATCGCCCTGCACTTCCGAGACGATATGCATCACGTGGGAGTAGCGTTCAATGATCATCTGATCGGTCATTTCAACGCTGCCGGTCTTCGCCACACGACCCACATCATTGCGGCCCAGATCGATCAGCATCAGGTGCTCAGCGCACTCTTTCGGGTCATTCAATAATTCTTCTGCCAGCGCCTGATCTTCTGCCATGGTTTTTCCGCGTTTTCGCGTGCCGGCAATCGGTCTTAGCGTCACCCGGTCACTTTGCACACGCACAAGTACCTCGGGTGATGAGCCGACGATCTGGGTTTCACCAAGATCAATAAAGTACATATAGGGTGACGGGTTCAATGCTCTCAATGAACGATACACATCAAGTGGCCTGGCGTTGAAGGGCACACTCATACGCTGAGAAAGCACAACCTGGAAAATATCACCGGCGAGGATGTATTCCCTGCATTTTTCTACTGCGTCAATAAAGTCCCCACGGTCAAAGCCGTAAGAAAAATCTTCTTCCTGCACAGCCTCACCCGATACCCTGAGACCGTAAGCCGTTCCGGCTGAGCGTAAGCGGTGCTCAATTTCGTCCAGTCTTTGCTGTGCCCGCTCAAATGCGTTTTCCCGGGCAGGATCGGCATGAACAATCAGCCACAACCGGCCCTCTAGGTTATCCAGAACTGCCACTTCTTCTGATAACAACAGTTCAATATCCGCAGTTCCCAGGTCATCCCGCTTTTCCTGACACGAGAGTTTCGGTTCGACCAACTGCACTGTTTCGTAACCAAAATAGCCGACGAGCCCTCCGCTGAATAACGGTAATTCATCCAGACGCGGCACATTGAACCCGCTTTGCAACCGGGCAATATGTGCGAGCGGATCCGAAACTGTTTCCTCACTGACCTGCCGGCCATTGTCCGAGATTACAAAACTGTGCCCCCGGACCGTGTAACGGCGCCGGCAGGGCAAGCCGATAATTGAGTACCGGCCCCAGGTTTCACCGCCCTCAACCGATTCCAAAAGATAAGAATCAGGTCCTTCCGCCAGCTTCAGGTAGACTGACAACGGTGTATCGAGATCGGCCAGAACGGACCGGAAAACCGGGATCCGGTTGTACCCTTCAGAATGCAGCTGTTCAAATCTTTCGTAATTCACCCAAAGGTTTCCCTTTTGTAAGACGTGCTGAAAAAAGGCGATTCTAACAAGAATCGGTGAACAGGATCAGTCGGCAGGCAATTCAATTGTGAATTCAACGCCAGCGTCATTCGGCAGGTTGCCGGCGCTGACCTTGCCGCCATGTGCCTCGGCAACCAACCGGACAATGTGCAGGCCGAGACCAAGATGTTGTCCGCTGGCCTGCTTTTCCCTCAAAGATACCAGCGAATCGAACAGGCGGTCGTGTAGAACATCGGGGAGACGGGTGCCGCTATTGGCCACACAAATCAGAAAGGCCCTCTCTTCGTGCCTCAGTGAGATCGCTATTTCACAGTCCCGGGCACTCAGGCTGATGGCGTTATCAACCAGCTTATCCAACGCCTGCACAATCAGGTCCGGTGCACAATGAAGCCTGCAATCATCATTTGGCAAATTCAGGCTAATCTTGCGTAATGGATTGACAGAGCGATAGGCATCAATGCTGTGGCTTAACATTTCACCTAAATTGATGGTTTCCCAGTCTGCGGTTTTGACGGAACCTTCCAGACGCTGCGCCTCGCTCATCGCAGATACGATGGCCGCCTGTCGGTCCAGACCTTCCTGTGCCCGTGACAGGTACTCATGGGCAGTGGGATCAAGGTCAGAGCTTGCAAGGTTTTCCAGTGAAGAGCGGGTGATCGCAATCGGCGTTTTGAGTTCATGGGATAATCGGCTGGCAAGCTTTTGCAAATAACCGGTGTGCTCCGTCACTGCCTTGAGCAGTTTTTCGGTATTACGCGCCAGTTCACCCAATTCATCAGCCGAGGTGGTCAGGGGAATATCTGAAACCCGCCCGCCGTCATCCATGGCGCGGCTGACGGCAGTACTGAGTTTTTGCACACGGTGTGAAAGACGTGAAGCAAATAACCACAAGCCCGCAGCCAGCACCAGGACCAATAACAGGGCAATGATTGAAAAGCGACCCAGTGCCCGGTTGGTCATCAACAAAAGTCCCTCGGACCTCGTTTCAAGAACCACGGCACCAATTGCCTTGCCACCGCTGCCGGAGCCTTCAGTTTCAGCATCAAATACCGGTATTGCCACGAGATTGTAAACTGCTGCACTTTCAGCGTCCCGGTTCCACAAGGTACCGTACCCACCCAGCAATGCAACGTTAATTGCATCCCCTTCAAACCGCACGGGCCAGGGGGGCGGGTCTTCACGAAACGGCATATCCGAATCGGCAACGGCCTGGTAAAGCATGCGTTTTACCCAGGTCAGCTCACTGTTGCCGGCGTTGTCTACGGGGCCGGAGTCAGCCACCACCCAGCCATCGGCTTGCACCAGCCAGGCACGGGTATTTTCGGGCACGATCTTGGCGAGCCATTGTGAGACACCATCATCACGACTAATCAGTTCCAGCCATTGCCCCTTCTGCCTGCCATTAAGGGTACCGGCGTGGCGTTCATATGAAATACCCTGCATGGTAAAAGCCGGGGCCACTGCCCCGATACTGATTCGTTCAACATCACCGGGCAGGGTCAGTTCGACAGTGTAGCCGTTGGCATCGTCCATCCAGGCAGCATTAAGCCGTGTACCATTACCGCCCTTGCTGTTAACCGTCAGTGGGCCGGGGGCCTCACTTGAAATCATATAACTGAACTGCCCCCGGTTACTTTGGACGTACAGCATCACGCCGGCCGCCTGGCTGGCATCGCTTGCACCGGTATTGTATGCCGTTGCCCTGATCTCACCGGGATCGGTCACTTTGACTGCAAGATAAAAATGGCTGCCGTAACGGCCAGCCAGCAGATCCAGCTTTAATAGTCCTTCGGAGGATTCAAATGAAAGATTCTGGTTGGCCTCAGGCCAATCCGTTATATATCCGTCTGCAATGGGTTCCATTGCCAGTTGACGCAATGGCAGGGCCTGGCCGCGGGCGAGCCTGAGCTCGGCCTGATACTCCAGCGGCAAAACCTGTGTCAACGTCTGGCCGGATACCAGCAGCGCATTTTCCTCGGCCTGGCGTAAAAAGTTCTCCAACTCCTGCACCAGTTTCCAACCGGACCACGGCAGCAACAGGGTCAGCAGGGATAATGCCAATAGTTGGTTTCTTAATCGCATTCCGCTTGCCGGAGTTCAGCCGGTGGAACTATTCCAGCGGTAACCCGCGCCATATACGGTATCCAGCTTGTCAAAGGATGTATCCTTTTCTTTGAATTTTCGCCGAATCCGCTTTACGTGGCTGGTAATGGTCTGGTCATCAACGAGAATATTGGCATCATCCATCAATTGCTGACGTGACCGCACACTCCCGGGACGACGGACCAGTGAATGGACAATCCATAACTCGGTTACCGTCAAAGGAATGTCACTTCCATTGAATTGAACTTCCATGCGGTCAGTCGAAAGGCGCAAGGCACCACGCTCCATCCAGGTTTCGGTGTTTTGCTCACCGGACAACATTTCAACACGGCGGAACAGAACGATGATCCTGGCCATCAGGTGCGGCAGACTGATGTCCTTGGTGAGGTAATCATCAGCACCCAGCCTGAGACCGGAAATCACATCCGGGTCCGAATCCCTGGCTGTCAGGAAGATGATTGGCAATACCCGTGACATGGACCGGAGCTCCCTGCACAACTCAAAACCACCCTCAACATCATCACCCAGGCCAACATCAATGATCACCAGGTCAGGCAGCCGATACCGAAAGGCATCCAGCGCGCTTTTGCGATCACCATATCCACTTACCTGGTAACCCTGGCGACGCAGAGCGTCCTCAAAATTGCGACGGATGGCAATCTCGTCTTCGACAATCGCAATATGTCTCGGCATTTTTACCCCTGTAGTTACTTTATCCCGGTACGGCCTATTTTAAGGCCTCTGGGCCCGGGCTTGCATCCACGAGAGAGGCATTGCCATATTTTTGCCCTATTCCGGTCTGATTCTTTCTGATTTCAGCCACGGCAAACGCATTTTGAAGCCGTTTAATACCAGCTAAACCAGCCAGGGGAATCAGAACATGTCCAAACCTACATATGCAACCATCAACAGCAACCGGTCCCGGTCTGGATCAATCCGTGACGAACTTGAGAAACAGGCCTGGATTCAGAACCCCGGGCTTGCTCAACGCCTGAACAAAAGACAAACGCATGAAAATCAACGGAATACCTCCTGGTTTCAAAGCGCCCGCCGGATTAAACGCTGGCAGGACCGTGTCCTGCTGACAGTCATTGCTATCTTACTCGTGCTGTTTGTGATCCGCACTGAAACTGCTATTGCAGACGAACCGGTATGGGGTCTGGAGATGAAGAGTGACGCGGGTGTATTTACTGAACTGGCGGTAAATACCAGTATTCAGCTTGATATCACCGGCCTGGTGGCACGTGTCGAAATCACCCAGCAATTCAGCAACCATGGCAGTCATTGGGCGGAAGGGATCTATCGCTTCCCGCTACCGGAGGATGCCACCGTGGACCGCATGCGAATAAAAGTTGGCGAGCGTCTGCTGGAAGGTGAAATACAGGAGAAGAAAAGCGCCCGGCAAACTTACGAGAAAGCCAGGAAATCGGGCCAGACTGCCACTATTGTGGAGCAACAACGTCGCAATCAATTCGAAACGCGACTGGCCAACATCGGCCCGGGCGAAGTCATCGAAATCACCATCGGTTATCTGCAAAACGTCAGCTACAGTGATTTCACTTATAGTCTGCGTTTACCCATGACCTTCACACCACGCTGGGAACCCGGCCGTTTATCTACCCAGGAACCGGCGCGTGTCACATCGCCCATACCCCTGTTGGTGCCCGCCGGCTCAGGCACCGGTCACCGACTCAAACTGCATGCCAGGCTTACCAGTTCAGCACAATTTGCTGCGATTGAAAGCCGCTACCATGATGTAGATATCCGACAGGTTGACGACGGTTACACGGTTGAACTTCTCAACCCCGATGCAGTGAGTGACCGGGACTTCGAGCTGAGCTGGACGCCTTCACTCCAGTCCCGCCCCAGTGCTTCACTGACCACTTTTAACGACGGTGAATCAGTCTATGCCCAATTGATGCTGGCACCGCCACTGGCAGATTCAATCACCCCCCAGGCCAGGGAAGTAGTTCTTGTCATCGATACCTCCGGCTCCATGGAGGGTGCCTCACTTCCACAGGCCAAAGCTGCACTCCAGCACGCACTCGAATCCCTCGGCAGCGATGATTATTTCAACCTGTTGCAGTTCAACTCCGACACTGAACTGTTATTTGAAGAGTCCGTACCGGTCACAAAGAGCAGTCTGTATGTAGCACAAAATTTCATCACCGGGCTCCATGCCAATGGCGGCACGGACATGGCGCCTGCGCTCAGAGCAGCCCTTTCCCTGCCGGAGATTCCTCAACTGATGCGCCAGGTGGTGTTTATCACCGATGGAGCTGTGGGCAATGAAACCGAACTTTTGCAAAGGGTGGCCGGGGACCTCGGTGACAGCCGCATGTTCACGGTTGCCATCGGTCATGCGCCCAATAGCTGGTTCATGCGTAAAGCCGCCGAAATTGGACGTGGCAGCTACGTCCATATCGGCAAGCCCGATGAGGTCGCGCAACAGATGTCCGCACTCTGGGGACGTATTCAATTGCCCGCACTCACAGATATCTGCGTCGAGTGGGGGGATTCCGCCGAGTATTACCCTGAAATCATCCCTGACCTGTATGCAGGAGAACCCTTGTGGTTACTCGCCCGCCTGCCATCAGATCCCACCATGATAGGTCTTTGCGGTGATCTCAATGGTGTGGACTGGAACCTCAATGTCAATGGTTGGGACGCAGCCAGCAGCGGACCCGGTGAAGACAACCTGGCCAAGCTGTGGGCACGTAAGAAAATTGAATCACTTGAAGACAGCCTGATGTTTGGTGCTGATCCTGAGTTAACCCGCTTGAGCATTACCGGTCTGGCACTGGATTATGGCCTGTTAACACGTCACACAAGCCTGGTCGCCGTTGACAAGACACCTCGTCGCAAACACGGAGAACCAACCGCGATGAGCGACATACCAGGCTTGTTGCCGGCCGGAAACCCCGCACGGCTTGCGGGCTACCCGAATACCGCAACCGGTTGGTTCGCACAATTATTACTTTCTGTATTTGTGCTGCTACTGGCTACTGCGATGCTGCTATTTAGCAGCAGCCATTTACCAATGACGAAAAGAGTCTCTGATTAGCTTGGACGATAAGTATTGCATTTCAAAATGTCCGGATTCACCAGGAGCAGACGCCCTCAGGCGAAGCGCATATCGGAGGTAATCGTGAGCCCCTTCCAACTACTAAGACGTCACTGGTTATTAGCGGCGGTGAGTTTCACCGCCGCCGTCTTTTCTTTCGACGCACTATGGATACCGGTTAAAGCTGAACTCGCCCAGCATTTGCTGGAAAGGGCCTGGTTACGCACACTGGCGGGTGAAGCCGATGCAAAACCCTGGCCATGGGCGGATACCCGTGCCGTTGCAATACTGGAGGTACCCCGTCTTGGTCTGCGGGAGATCGTGTTGGAAGGCAGTTCAGGCCGTAATCTCGCCTTTGGACCAACGCTGGTTAACACCGGCCGGTTTGACGACTCATCCGACCGGGTGCTAAGTGGTCATCGTGATACACACTTCAACTTTCTGAAAGATCTCAAGAATGGCGATCTGCTGCGTCTGCGCACCTCAAGCGAAATACGCGACTACCGGGTAAGCTGGCAGGAAGCCGTTGACAGTCGCAGGCAGCAGTTGGTGATTGATGACAGTGCCGATCGTTTAACACTACTGACCTGCTACCCCTTTGATGCAGCAACCACCGGTGGCCCCCTGAGATGGGTAGTAACAGCCCTGCCAGAATCGTAGGGGTGCGTAAATTGTTACGTACCATTTCATGCCAACACGGGGGAACGCGTGGGTAACGGCCCAGGCCGCCCTCTCGACGAGTACCCCGTCTCACCTTGCAAGTTACCCACCCTACGGTACCATTTCATGCCAACACGGGGGAACGCGTGGGTAACAAGTTACCCACCCTACGGTACCATTTCATACCAATACGGGGGAACGCGTGGGTAACAAGTTACCCACCCTACGGTACCATTTCATGCCAACACGGGGGGAACGCGTGGGTAACGGCCCAGGCCGCCCTCTCGACGAGTACCCCGTCTCACCTTGCAGGTTACCCACCCTACGGGAATTAGGCTCCGATACTTTTGCGCATCCCGGCAATGGTCTCGGCATAATCCTCGGTACCAAAAATTGCCGAACCGGATACAAACGTATCAACACCGGCACGGGCAAGACTGCCTATATTGTCCACCGTGACACCGCCATCAATCTCGAGCCGGATATTACGATCCGTGGCGTCGATCATGGTCCTGACACGGGCAATTTTTTCCATCACATAGGGGATAAAGCTCTGACCACCAAAACCGGGGTTCACCGACATCAGCAAAACCATATCGAGTTGGGCCAGGGTCCAGTCCAAAACACCTAGCGGTGTGGTCGGATTAAACACCAGGCCTGCCTCGCAACCATTCTCCTTGATAAGGTTGATGGTGCGATCCACATGGATGCTGGCTTCCGGGTGAAAGGTAATCATACTCGCCCCGGCCTTTGCAAACTCCACTACCAGGTCATCGACCGGTTGCACCATCAGGTGAACGTCAATGGGGGCCGTAATACCGTATTTACGCAGGGCTTTGCAAACCATCGGGCCGATGGTCAGGTTGGGTACGAAATGATTATCCATCACATCAAAATGGACCCAATCCGCCCCGGCATCGAGAACTGCCCGGGTATCTTCACCCAGGCGGGCAAAATCAGCCGAAAGAATTGAAGGGGATATAACACTGTGTTGCTTCATGATAGTCTCCAGTCAGGGTCAGGGAGCCTCTGAAAAACTCATGCTCAAAGTATATCGTGAATCGAAAATCATAGGGGGTTTCACACGCTATTTTATTCCCCTTGATGACTTTATCCTGTCATAAGCAGCATTAATCTCACGCACCCGTTTCTTTGCCACTTCCATTACTTCATCGGGCAGGCCCTGCGAACTCAGTTTGTCAGGATGATATTGAGAAATCAGTTTGCGGTAAGCTTTTTTTACTTCCTGTGCACTTACATTGGTCTTCAAGCCTAACGCGGCATATGATTGTGACAATGGCTGATGCTTGTTGAATGCCGGTTTGTAGTTGCGGGAACCGCGTTGAGCTTCGGGTTCAGCTTCACGTGCGCGCAACATGGCAATATACTCATTGATGGGGATTTTCAGCACGGTTCGCACGCGCTCCAGAATGGCATCTTCACCCACGCTCAACATGCCATCGGAGACTGCTGCTTCGAGCAACAGTTCCATAAACATGATCCGCAATTCATAGCGATGTTTGGAGTGCGCGGCAAACTTCTGCAACGTGCTGTGAAGTTCAAAATTCGGGTCTTTGCCCTTATGGAAAAAAAGAATCGCCTGGTGCCTTTCCTTCTCGGTTAGTTGCAATCGCTGCATCAATGCTTCAGCTGCTTCAATTTCTTTCTTTGTAACCCGCCCGTCTTCCTTGCTGATGTGCCCGATAGTAGTAAACAATGCGCAGAAAAATGCATCGCGTGTGCGGTTACTGCCGCTTAGACCTGACAAAAACCGGTCCACAATGTGACCAAGGAAAATGCCTAATATTGCACCCACAATACCGCCGCGCATCAGGCCGATGATGCCGCCAATCAACTTTCCCCACCAGTTGCCGGGGATCCTGGAACCGGAGTAATTCATTAAAAAGCTGTATTTCCTTGTTCGAAGCGGGAACAGGCAAGTATATAATTGCAGTTTAGCCTGTCACAACAAAAAAGGAACAAAGGTGACCAATAAATCTTCCATGGCCCATGCCTCGACCTACACCACCGACATGCTTGATTACCTCACATTGATTCACCAGGGCAAGGTACGTGACAGTTTTGCCCTTGATGAAGACCATATGCTGATCGTCGCATCCGACCGACTTTCGGCGTTTGATGTGGTCCTGCCTGACCCGATTCCCGGCAAGGGTGCGTTGTTGACAAAAGTATCTAACTTCTGGTTTGAAAAAACACAGGATATTATCGACAACCACCTGACCGGTATCCCGGTAGGAGATATCATAGCCGATCCACAACTCGCGGCTCTGCTGGCAGATCGTTCAGTTATCGTTCGCCGCCTCAAGCCGTTGCCGGTGGAGGCCATCGTGCGTGGCTATCTGATCGGATCAGGCTGGAATGACTACCAGCAAACAGGTTCCGTATGCGGTATTCCGTTGCCTGCGGGTTTAAGACAGGCTGACAAATTGCCGGAAACGTTATTCACCCCTTCCACCAAGGCAGCCGCCGGTGACCATGATGAAAATGTTGATTTCGCGGCCATAGTCAATCTGATCGGCGAGGATATGGCCTGCCAGGTCAGGGATGCGAGTATCAAAATATATGAGTTTGCGGCCAGTTACGCGCTGGAGCGCGGCATTATCATCGCCGATACCAAGTTTGAGTTTGGACTCGACAACGATGGTAAGTTGTACCTGATGGACGAAGTCCTTACTCCGGATTCTTCCCGTTTCTGGCCAAAGGACAGCTGGAAACCCGGTACCAGCCCACCCAGTTTTGACAAACAGTTTGTACGTGACTACCTGGAAACACTGGACTGGAACAAACAAGCCCCCGGTCCGCTTTTGCCGCCTGAAATTATTGAAGCTACCGTGCAAAAATATGCGGAGGCCTGCCACATACTGACAAACAATACGTGAGGAACAGGTTTTTACGTGTACCCTTGAAAGAAAATCAAGGCAGTTCCGGTCTTAACTACAATCGACCAGACCGAGTCTTGGCCAATTTTCTGAAGCAAGGTGCGCGTTTATGACATTTCTATCCAACAGGCATACCAATACCGGCAAACTGTTTTTCCAACTGCTGTTTGGCACTGCCGCGGTATTATCGCCCCTGTACGCAATTGCTGCCACTCACACCATCGAGGTTCTGGATCCCAGATCATTCAGTCCCAACTCGCTGACCATTGAGGTTGGTGATACCGTCCGCTGGACCAATGCATCTGGCGGTATGACCCACAATGTCACGGCTGACGATGGCAGCTTCAGATCATCAACAAGTTCGAGTTTTACATTTGAAATGACTTTTAACTCCGTCGCAGAAATTCTTTACCATTGCACCATTCACAGCACTTCGGCTGCAAGTGGCGGTACCGCGATGAACGGCAGCATCAATGTTATTGCTGCCACCGGATCGGCAGATATCAGTGTTGAATCGATCAATGCAATTGATGGCGCCTATGAGGCAGGTAAAGACTTCAGGGTTATGACCACATTGAAGAATTTAGGCGATGGCAACTCGGGCGCTTTCAAGGTCAATTTCTACGCCTCACCGGATAGCGAAATCACCAGCGGCGATACCCTTCTGGGTAGCATAAACATCAGCAACCTGGCAGCAGGTGGAAGCGTGAATCTCGATGAAAGCGTAGACCTGCCGGGGACCTCAGCCGCCGGTGAATATTTTATCGGCGCCATCAGTGATCTGAATGACTCCAGCCCGGGCAACAATAGCAATGTGGATGAAACATCCATATTCGTCTTTACACAGTTCATTATGAACGCGGGTCTGAATGATGCCTGGTATAACCCGGCCACCAATGGCCAGGGTTTCTTTATCACGGTTTTTCCTGATTTGAATTTTGTGACCCTGGCCTGGTTCACCTATGACACCGAGCTGCCGCCTGTAGATGCGACTGCGAACCTGGGCGATCCGGGGCACCGGTGGATGACCGCAGGGGGCGTAATAAATAATGACATGGCAGTTCTGGACATTGAGTTTACCTCCGGTGGTATCTTCGACACGCCCTCTGAAATCGTGCGAACCGACCCCCTTGGTGCGGATGGCACTTTAACTCTGAAATTTGATAACTGTGGTGCAGGCACAATTGACTACGATATCACCACCATTAACGCGCAGGGAACGGTTCCGATACAACGGGTGGCCAATGACAATATTGTGTTGTGCGACGCCCTTTTGAGAGAGTCCCAATGAGGGAGAACAAGGGGTCGGTTTCCTGACCCTGCAGCGGGGTATCATTCATCCAGTGATGCTTCGTAGGCTTCCGCGTCCTTCAACCCGTCAAGTTCTTCAGTATCGATGAGTTCCAGTTCGAATAACCAGCCATCACCATAAGGATCGGCATTGATGAGTGCAGGATCGGTGTCGAGATCTTCATTAATCGCGATCACCCGGCCTGATACCGGTGCAAATATATCCGAGGCGGCTTTGACCGACTCAACAACCGCGCAGGGGTCACCCTGGTTGATTTCATCACCCACAACCGGCAACTCAACAAATACAAGGTCTCCGAGTGCCTCCTGAGCGTGGTCACTGATACCGATACGCGCGTTGCCGTTGTCCTCGGCACTCACCCATTCGTGGGATTCCGTATATTTCAAATGCGATGGAATATTACTCATTGTGTTCTTCCCTGTGTTTAACGTTGGACCTGTAGATTCAATTGATATCAGAATTCTAGCCGTTAAATGACACCCTCGCAAACCTTACCGTTGCGGACGAATGGTGGTTTAACGATGCTACATTCCAACAGCCTGCCCCGCATGTCGACCTGGCAACTTTGGCTTGCATTCTTAGGTAAACGGGCGAATGCAATGGCCTTTTGCAAAGTGGGGGAAAAGCTTCCGCTGGTCGTCACTCCTTCACCCGCATCCGTAATCACAGTCTGCCCGGGTCGTAATACGCCACGATCTTTTAGTACCAGGCCAACCTGCTGATTCTCGACACCTCGTGCTTTTTGTTCAAGTAAGGCTTCCTTACCTATGAAGACGCGATCATCCTTTAACGCCAGGGTCCAGCCGAGCCCCGATTCAAGTGGTGTTACATCCTCGTCCATATCCTGGCCATACAGATTCATACCTGCTTCAAGTCGTAACGTATCCCTGGCACCAAGTCCGCAAGGTGCGACACCGGCAGCCAGCAATTGATCCCAAAGCACTGTCGCTGCATCAGCCGGCAACGAGATTTCAAAACCATCTTCACCCGTATACCCGGTACGGGCGATAAACATTTCTCCAAATTGTCCTGCGCTGAATGGCTTTAATTCCGCTGCCACGAGCGCGTCACTTTCCGGTAACAGCGCTAATACTGCTGCACGTGCATCAGGGCCCTGGACAGCAATCATGGCCAGTTCGGGCCGCTCAGTAACGACCACATCAAATGCCTGCGCCTGCCGTGAGATCCACGCCATGTCCTTATCATGTGTGGCTGCATTCACTACCATTCTGAAATAGGTTTCATCCAGAAAGTACGTTATCAGGTCATCAATTACACCACCCTTGTCATTCAGCATGCAGGTGTAAAAGGCCCGTCCCGGAGACTTTAGCTTGGCGACATCATTGGCCAGCAGATGGCTAAGAAAATGCCGTGCCTGGACACCGTTGATATCCACCACAGTCATATGCGAAACATCGAACATGCCGGCGGCCTGCCTGACTTTATGGTGCTCTTCAATCTGCGATCCATAGTTAATCGGCATCTCCCAACCGCCAAAATCAACCATACGGGCACCGGCAGCAACATGTGCGTTGTACAAAGGAGTATGTTTTAGCATCAGCTGAATCTCTTCTGAAGGGATGACCAATATAACCACCAGGCAAAAAAATGCAATGGCGGAATTCAACTCCGATCAGGCAATGTGAAACCTGAGCCTGTCCGGATACAAATGAAATATATTCCGACGTTTTCTGTTCTTATTGAGTACCAATGTGGCTGGACGGGTTACCCTGTGTAATCGTGGTGTAGCAACCGATATGAAAACACCGTCTGAATTGCCCCGCCGAACAGAAGAACAACATGACCACACTGAACTCGAAACTACTGTCCACAGCACTGATTTTCCTGGCGCTGGGATTACAATCCTGTAGCCATGCGGTTAAGCCGGATCTGAAACGCCTGTACGAACAAAACAGGATGGTCCAACAACCACCGGTCATACTGATTCATGGCACCATGGGATCCAGGCTTGCCGACATCAACAGCGGCAAGGAGGTCTGGCCCGGCAATCTGTCCGACCTGATGTTTTCCAACTATGAGGACATTGCACTCGAAATTGATCCCGTCAGTTTGTTGCCCGAAAAATCATCCTTGAAAACATCGGGTTTGCTTGACAAGGTTGTCGGTAAAGATTTCTATGCGGGCATCACCGACACCTTGAAATCAGCCGGCGGTTACCAGTACGCCAGCGTTGGTGTGAACCAGCCTTCATCTGCGCGTAACTATTACGTATTCACTTACGATTGGCGCCAGGACAATGTGCAAACTGTCCGCAAACTATCGATATTTATCGAGCAGATAAAGCTGGACTACGCCAACCCCGGGCTTAAAGTTGACGTGGTTGCGCATTCAATGGGTGGACTGATCGCCCGCTATTACCTCAGGTATGGCGACGAGGACACACTGGATGATAACGACTTTGACATCAACCTGGTTGGTGCAAAAAGTGTGCGCCGTATCATCCTGCTGGGTACGCCCAACCTCGGCTCTGCAAGTGCGCTGCATTCCTTTATCAGCGGTATCAAAATCGGCGCGCGCACCATTCCCACCGAAGTGGTGGCCACCATGCCCAGTGCATATCAACTGTTCCCGCATGCATTGAATGACTGGATTGTGACATCCTCCGGCAAACCACTTGACCGTGATCTGTTTGATGTGAATATCTGGAAGCGGTTTCAATGGTCCATATTTGATCCCGTCGTGCAGGACAGAATCATGCAGGATTTTGAAAACGAGACAGAGGGGCTTGCCTACCTTGATCTGCTCGAACGCTATTTTGAAAAACACCTCGAGCGTGCCAGGCGTTTCGTATGGTCCCTGACCGTTCCACTGCCTGCTCAGCCCTACAAGCTGATCGTGATGGGTGGTGATTGCGCACTGACACCGGCACGCATTGTCGTTGAAGAAGTTAACGGTGTATCGGAAGTCCGGCTTTGGCCCAAAGAGATCAAGCAGCCTGTTTCGAACGTGGATTACGGCAGGATCATGCTTGAACCCGGCGACGGTACGGTTACCAAGGCCTCATTGCTGGCGAGAGAGTCACTTGACCCATCGGTTCCACGTCACCGATGGGTTTCGTTCCCGCTGGACCACCCGATTTTTCTGTGCGAATTACATACCGCACTCACCGGCAATATAACTTTTCAGGATGCCCTGCTGCATACGTTGCTGTCCCTGGATATTGACGACTAAGATCGGACATTCGTGCATGCTGGTTTTATTGGACCATTTTGGTCTTCGATGCCTTCCTCGAGTTTTCCCGTTTTGCAGAACACTAAAGTATCAAACGGTCAACGCCCGTCCCTCCCGGCATGATATATTGCTTGTTTAACTAGCAATATGGAAACGGTCAAAAAATATGGGTAATCGGCTTTCTAAAATCTATACACGCACTGGCGATAAGGGCACAACCGGCCTGGGCGATGGGTCACGTGTCGACAAGGACGATCTGCGGGTGGAAACCTTCGGCACCGTTGATGAGTTAAACAGCATGGTAGGCCTGATACTGGCCAGTGAAATCGATGACTCTTTACGTGCCTGTCTGACAAGAACACAGCATGAGTTATTTGATCTGGGTGGTGAGTTGTGTATGCCCGGTTACACGCTGGTTCCGGAAGAGTGTGTCGATCAGCTTGAGACTGATCTTGATCACTTCAATGAAGACCTGCCGCCATTGAAAGACTTCATATTACCTGGCGGGTCTGAGTCTGCCGCCCGTTGCCATCTCGCACGCACGGTTTGCCGGCGCGCTGAGCGATTGATGGTATCGCTCGCAAAGGTTGAAGACATCAACGAGATCAGCCTGCGCTATCTGAACCGCCTGTCAGATCTTTTGTTTGTCATTGCCAGGGTGCTGGCCAGGACAAACGGCGGTAAAGAGGTCATATGGGTACACGGCGACAAACGCGGGAAAGCAGATTAGTCCTAACCCGAATATTTCACCAAGGCGGAAGACAAAATGACATATATTCTTTTTATTCAAAGAAATGTAGGCCGTTTTAGCTGTTTCTATTGGTTACAGTTTGTCCTATCCGGTTTTGCGCTGCATCTGACTTCACATTTCGGCCGATCCTTCTCAAACCATAGCTACCGCTATGCTTTTTCGACCGATCAACCAAACTGTTTCGCCAACTACACCGCAAACTCCGGATCCTTGGTGAATTATCCGGGCTAATCCGGTCTGTTGGTTTATTAAGGCCGATACTGTGTCTTTTCTGAAATGGACGTATAAATACAAAAAGGAATAAAGATGGATCACGCAACACTGATAGTTTTACTGGCGCTGCTTCAATATGTCTGGTTCACCGCCCGCGTTGGACTGGCGCGTGGAAAATACAATGTCAATGCACCTGCTTGTGATGGTGATGAATCCTGGAACCGTCTGTTCAGGGTCCAGCAAAACACCCTGGAACAACTGGTCGTTTTTATTCCGGCTACCTATGCCTTTGCCTTTTACATGAGTGAATTATGGGTCCTGATACCAGGACTGGCATTTCTGGTGGGCCGGTTTTTATATTCCCTGGAATACGTGAAAGATCCGAAAACCCGCACCCCGGGTATGGCCATAACGTTATTGGCCAATGTGGTGCTGGTATTGGGTGCGCTCTTTGGTTTGGTGAAGGTTATGTTTTTCAGTTAAATAGAGGCGCACCAAGCCCGTAAAGAGTAACTTCATGGGGTGGTTGAGTTGTTACGCGGCAATCAGAATTAACGACAACGTGGGTAACGGCCCAGGCCGCCCTCTCGACGGGTACCCCGCAGCCCAGGCTGGCCTCTCGACGGGTTCCCCGTCTCACCTTCTCTCACCTTCTCTCACCTTGCAAGGTACCCACCCTACGAACCCCGCGGCGTGTCTCAGTAGCAGGTACCCAACCTAGGCCGATGCCGGGTTAGCG
>JASJFX010000047.1:0-21745 GCA_033791845.1 Lysobacterales bacterium
GCTATCTGCTGCCTGCGCTGCTGCCAGGTAATGTGCCGTGGTTTTACCCTGCTTGCTGGCAGATTTCTCCAGTGCTTTTTCAGCTGTTTTCCAGTCCCCTTCTGTCAATGCCAGCAGGCCTTTTTCGAGTTGATTGAAGGCGCGTTGTTCACGCATTTTGCGTGCAGCCTCAACCGGCATACGCCAGATCCAAACCGTCACGTGTACCGCAAACCATAATATAAGCAGGGCCGTAACCAGGACCAGGACACTGGTTTCAACGGTCCAGCTACCAATATTGATGAGAACATGACCCGGATCGGATTTAAGCATTGGTGCAAGTGCGCTCGCCAGCAACAACAGTGCCAATATCAACAACAGAAGAAAACTGCGTTTCATTCTTCAGGTTCCACGATTTCGACGGGTGTTGCGGACTGCAACAGTCTGCGGCTATCACGCAACTGGCGTAACTGTGTCCAGGGTCCGCTGATGTCTGGCATTTCAGGTGCGATATCCACCTGCGTCAGGGCCGTGACTCCAAGTAACAAGGCCTGCACTTCAGATGAGCCGTTCTCGAAAAACTGTTCTACCGTGGTACTAACCCTGTCCAATGACCCATTATAAACACCGCTGTCATTTCGCATCAGTGCGAGTCGCGCTGACTCAAACTGCAACCACAGCCCCTGGCGCAGGTAATCCTTGTCATCAAGACTTAACAAGGACTGATCTTCCGGAACCCTGCGTCTGACCGTCACCAGTGAAGACAGGGTGTGTTTGAAACTCTGCCACCAGCCCGCATCATCCTGTAACTCTGGCTCAGGCTGTGCTGTGGCTTCACCAAGAAATGGCAAACCGGGCACTTTTGACTGTAAATCAGTAATCTGTGACGTCAGCTGTACGTGGTCAATCTCGGGCACCTGCGCCAGTGCCTGCCGCGCCGCTGCAATTCGTTGACGCACACTCAGGAACATCGGATCGTCCAGTGCTTCAATTTGAAAATCTGCAGCCTGCAGTGCAAGGTCGGCAGCGACGGGATCGGCAAATAATTGCAATCTTTCACTTGAGGTTCGCAATAGAAAATCTATTTCTGCGATATCCAGGGCCACACTGCTGTTCTGACTGGCTGCAGCAACCGTCACGAGACCTGACTCGGTTGCGGAGAGACGCTGTTCCAGTGAGCGAACACTGCCCTGCATTGCGTTGATCGAAGCCTGATCCTCACCTGTCTGACCCTGCAATCCTGCCAGCTGATTTTCAACGGTTTTGAGTCGCTCATCCCTGCGTAATTGCTCAGCCGGATCGATGGAAGGTTGTGTCGCACCGAGGCGCTCTTCAAAGGATGTAACTGAGCTGGCAAGTTGCTGCTGGGATTCCTGCAATTGCATCAAGGTTTCTTTATGCGTGACCTCAGCCGGGTCTGCCTGACGCGTCTGCCACCACTGCCAGGCGGTTGCACTGACGGCGGCCATAGCTACCAGTAGTGCCAATATCGCAATGGCCGTGCCGGACGAAGCAGGTTTTTTCTCCTGCAGGAGTCTGTCCACGGGGTCAGTGGTCAAGTTATCAATTTCTTCGTTCAATTGTTCTCTTTCCATCCTGAGGCCTGTTATTGCTTGACAGGTCGCTAACTGTTGATGCTAACCAAATCCGCACGGTTTGGCACCTGTTAAAAACTTCACACCGGGTTCAACCGGCCGTTTGCTGTTGTGTCAGGCGCAATACAGACTGTAGCAAATCGGGGTTTCCCGGACCATCGGCCAGTTCAACACTACTCGCACCGCGTTGACTTAAATAATGCTGGATGCGAGAGGAAATAACCAGCGCAGGTGAATTCAGTATTTTACCCCACAGATCCCGCGGCAGGTATTCCTCGGCGAGTTTAAGCGCCGAAATACTGGTCCAGGTACTGATTAAATCACCGGCGTCACGTAAACAATCAACTTGCCCGGGTTCCGGTTGCAGTGGAACGCGTTCATAGACCATTGCCTTGAGGGTATTCCAGCCCAGACCGACTAAGCCCTCTGCCAGTGCCCCCCGTCCACCGGGTGCACAAAAAATGATAGCCACACCTGCACGTTCCGCCAACCCCGGTATTTGCAACAGATCTTCACTGGTAAACCCGTTTTTCGCTTGAAGGTGTACCTGATAGCCAGCGGCTTCCAGGCTTGCTCGCGTTGCGGAGCCAACAACAGCGACCTCCAGATCATCTATCGGATCCTGCCGGGAAATAAGAGGAAGCCCGAATTGAACGGCACGCGGACTGGTGAAAACAGCCAGCTTACGTGCACCGCTCGCAGACCAGGCAGAACTTATATCAATATCCGGTTTACGTGGCTTGAAGGTATAAAACGGCATTACAACGGGAAACAAACCCTGGACAACGAGCTGGTCAGCCAGTTGCTGAGATGCATCGTATGGGCGTGTGATAAGAACGTGTGTCATAAATCCACGCTTCAGGTCCGATTATCCTTACAGGCCCGCAATTATTCTTCCGGCGCCATTGGTCAGAAGATCGGCAGCCACCCGTTCGCCGAGGGCAACGGCATCCGGGGCCGGCGCTTCTCCTGAGGCCCGGATGGATTCCTTGCCGTTCGTTGTGCTGACTATCGATCTCAAGTGGACCGTGCCGCTTTCCAATACCGCGTGAGCTGCCAAAGGTACCTGGCAGGTGGCTTCCAGAACCCTGGCTACTGCCCTTTCCGCACTGGCCACGACCATGGTGTCTGAATCCGCCAGTGGCGCGATTAAAGACCGTGTATCGCTATCGTCCTGTCTGCATTGCAGGCCGATGATGCCCTGTGTTGAAGCAGGCAGCCAGTCAGGCGGCTGCAGTGTTTCAGTAATGCGTTCCCCCAGGCCGAGACGTTGCAAGCCTGCACAAGCCAGGATGATCGCATCGTATTGCCCTTCGTCAAGTTTTCTCAGCCGGGTATCCACGTTTCCGCGCAGATCGGCGACTTCAAGGTCAGGCCTTAATGCCAGCAGCTGTGATTTACGGCGCAAGCTTGAGGTGCCGATACGACTGCCGGCTGGCAGATCAGCCAACAGCTGACCCTTTCGGCTGACCAGGGCGTCATATGGATTGGCTCGCGGCAGGACCGCATCAAGTACCAGCCCTTGTGCCATGTCCGCGGGAACATCCTTCATGGAATGCACGGCTAAATCCGCTTCTCCGTCCAGCATCGCATGCTCCAATTCTTTTAGAAATAAACCTTTGCCGCCAATCTCCGCCAACGGCCGGTCCAGGATACGGTCACCCTGGGTGACGATTTTTACCAGTTCAATTTCAATGCCAGGGTGTGATTCTTCCAACAGGGCCTGCACGTGGTTTGCCTGCCACAAGGCCAATGCGCTCTTGCGTGTTGCGATTCTTAGAGTTGTTTTCATGTTAGTTTCCGAATGAGTTTTCTTATTGCAGGGAGGTTACGGCGACTCACCTGTGGACGGTCCTCACAACCATCCAACTGCAGGAAATGGCGACCATCAGGAGACCTTTCCAGTCCGCGGATACGCATTTTTATCACCAGTGCGCTGCGGTGTGCACGCACGATGATATCCGCATACTCATTTTCAAGTTCCGCCAACGATTGGTTAATCACTATTTTACCGCCCAAATGCACCACCGTGGTGTATTTATCCTCGGCGCACAGATAAATCACTTCGCTCATCGGTATCAACTTGACCTTACCGCCCAATATAGACCGAAGAAAAGAACCGCTTGCGCTGCTGTCGGGCCTTGCCAGGAACCGCCTTGCCTTGTCCAGTGCAAGCAATAACCGTTCTGCGCGAACCGGTTTGACCAGGTAATCGACAGCATCACACTCAAAGGCCTCCACAGCCTGGTCCGACCAGGCCGTGCAAAAAATGATAGCCGGTGCCTGGCGCTCCTGCTGCAACATCTTTGCCAGTTTCATTCCATTCAGTCCCGGCATCGAAATATCCAACAACAGAACATCAGGTTCTTTTAGCGGGATCAGCTGCAACGCCTCATTACCCGTGGCAGCTTCACCTACAACATGCACTGCCGGCGCATCCGCCAGCATACGTCGCAGGCGGTTACGGGCCGGTGCCTCGTCATCAATAATCAGTATTCTCAACATACGGCAAACTTAAGACGGCAAAAAATTGCTCATCATTCTGGTGTGTGATCAGGCTGGCATTGGGACCAAAGGCCAACTCCAACCGCTCGCGAATATTGACCAGGGCCATACCATGCCCCTTGTGGTCAACCTCGTCCAACCCCAACGGGTTGGAAATGGTGATTACAATATTATCCTTCTCGGCACGCCCGTAAACCCTGATTTCACCACCATCCGCACGTGACTGGATACCATGGGCAACTGCGTTCTCGAGCAAAGGCTGCAAGGTCAATGGCAACACTGATGCGGCCTGGGGCAATTCACTCACCTGCCAGTCGACACAAAGCCGGTCACCCAGGCGGCGTTGCTCCATCTGCAGGTATCTTCTTGCCAGGTCCAATTCTTCCGTAAGGCAGATCAAACTGTCTGCCCGTCGCATGCTGCCACGAAACAGATCTGCCAGGTCTTCTATGGCACGTTCAGCGGCAACGGGCTCTTCGGGAATAAGACTGGCGATGGTGTTGAGACTGTTAAACAGGAAATGCGGCCGTATCCGGGCCTGCAAAGCCTGTACTCGTGCTTCTGATTGGGCCAGTACCTGTGCACGCCATTGGGCCCGTATGAACAGGTAACGCAAAAGAGCCACACCAACCAGTGCCACGGCCAGCACACTCTGCCACACAAAGACCGCAAAATCCTGTCTGCCCGGCCCCGTGCCGAGCACTGTGCCAATGATGCCTGCGAAATAGCTGAACGCCAGCGCGACCACCACTGCCACAAGCCAACTACCCAGCCACGCACCACGCGCGGAAAGCCGGCCAAGCCAGGCCCGGGTAATGCACACACCCAGGGCTGTCACCAACGCCAGTGCCTGTGCGTACAATGATGCGACACCCAACCAGACCAGGCTGAACTCCCCCAGTCTGGCAACACCCATAAGCAATACAGAGATCTGAGTCACGGCCATCACCGCCAGCAACAACCTCCAACGGCAAAACGAAGGTGGATAGACCCCGCGCGTCGCAGTTCTGTTCTGCCTGCTGCTTACGGTGTCCGTAGAATCATTCATTGAGTCTTAAACTGACCGGTCAGCCAAAACAGCCCTGCATCCAGCACCCGATATCCGCAATTTCCGGTTGTGAAACAGAATGTGGAATGGGGTAGCTGTGCCATTCAACCGGCCACTGACCGGCCTGAAGTGCCGATTCGATCTCCTGGCCCAGGAAGAAAGGCACCACGGGGTCATGGGTTCCATGCCCGAGAAATACCGGTGTTTCAGCGTTGGTTTCTGAAAACTCACTTTGCAGTCGCTCAGGAAACAACAGGTAGGCTGACAAAGCCATGATACCGGCGAGTTTCTCCGGGTAACGCAACCCCACATACAAGGCCACCGCACCCCCCTGGGAAAAGCCGGCCAGTATTATTTTTGATGCAGGAATGCCCCGTGAAATTTCAAACTCTATCAACGCACGAACCTTCTCGGCGCTATGCAGGATACCTGCCTCGTCCTGCCCTTTGCTGGTACTGATCTCGATGATGTCATACCAGGCACGCATTACCGCTCCGCCATTGACTGTCACCGGTCGCATCAACGCATGCGGAAATATAAATCGCACTCTGGTTGCAGGAGACAAACCAAGATATGGAACGACAGGTTCAAAGTCATGACCGTCGGCACCCAGTCCATGCAACCAGATAACCGAGTATTCCGGATTGTCCGCCGAGGTCACTTCTACGTAGTCAAGCAGTTCCCCGCCTTCTTTGCTGCATGCTGATTTGCTGCTGTCCATGGCGTATAGTGTAGCAGTCATTCAATCTGGATTTGCGCACTGATGCAAACTGTAAAAACCACCTTAATAATATTGATATGTATTGTTCTACTGGGTGCCTGTGGTAACAAGGGTCCGCTTTACCTACCCGAGGAAACAGCATCAGCAGAACAGAGCTCAGCCACGGATGCTGACGATAAAGAGAAAAACAAAGACAAGAAGAAATCAGCGCACCTCTAGTATAGTGTCCTGTACCTTTCAAAAAATGCATGGACTCGGCAATGACTTCATCGTGCTGGATTTACGTCAGCAGGATTTTGCCATTGATAAAGACATTGCAAAAAGTCTGTCGAACCGCCACACCGGTATTGGATGCGACCAGATCCTGATTCTTCGCCGGCCGTCAAATGACCGGTATTTGGCAGCATTTGAGATCTGGAATGCAGATGGAAGCCGTGCCGAGCAATGTGGAAACGGTGTTCGTTGCCTGGGTCTCTACCTGCACATGCGCGCGGAAACACCCGCCGGCCAGTTTGAACTCGCCGGCCCTGCCGGTGTGATAAAGATTGAATGCCTGGACAACAACATGGTGCGGGTCGAAATGGGGCAGCCCTTATTTAAACAACAACGGATTCCGGTTTTACTGGAAGCGGTTGATGGCTGGTACCCGCTGCGTTTAAATGGAAAAACCTACAGGCTGGGCGCTGTATCAATGGGTAATCCCCACGCCTTGTTGGTAGTCGATGATCTCAACACAATTGATGTTACAGAGCTAGGTGCTGCCATCAGCCTGAATCCAGCCTTTCCACAGGGCTGCAACGCAGGTTTTGCAGAAATCACAGACCGTCGCAATATACAGCTACGGGTCTTCGAACGCGGAGCTGCCGAAACCAGTGCCTGTGGCTCCGGCGCCTGTGCCGCAATGACTATTCTGCACCGGGCCGATTTGGTTGATCAGACAGTAAACGTGACTCAGAAGGGCGGAAGCCTTACAATAGCGTGGACGGGGGGGCGAGAATCCGTCATTATGACGGGACCTGCAACTCACGTTTACAAAGGGACAATTGGATGAGTGACAACACCAGGTCAATGGAAGATACCGTTTCAAAATACCTGCGCGAGAACCCTGATTTTCTGGAGCGGCAACCTTCGCTGTTGAAACATCTGGAATTGAGCCATGCCAGCGGACCGGCAATTTCCTTAATCGAAAGACAGGTGCAATACCTGCGTCAGCAGAATGAAGCACTTGAACAACAGCATAATCAACTGATACAAATCGCAGCAGACAACGAAAAGCTCATGTCACGTTTACACCAGTTGACGCTGGAATTAATGTCCATGGGTGACCTGCCGTCATTCTTTGATTTGCTTGGCGATGCGCTGTTATCTGAATTCAATGCAGATATTCTCAACATCACTCTGTTTGAGTTGAAAATTGAAGCGGGGCCAAAGACACCTTTATTTCATACCCGTAACGATGATCCGGATTTACAACAGTTTCAGGACCACCTTGATAAAGGCCACAGTGTTTGCGGCCGGCTGAACCGAAACAAACGCGATTTCCTGTTTGGCGCACGTGCCCAGTGGGTGGAATCCATGGCATTGGTTCCGATGGGCAAAGATGGAATGCTGGCCATCGGCAGCAGCGACCCGGCACGCTTTTACCCCGGTATGGGAACGCTTTTCCTTGATCTACTGGCAAATGTTGTTACCAGCCGATTGGCACTGGAAGTTCCACAAAAACAACGTAAATCTGCCTGACAGGATCACTCACCGGGCGAATCTCAGTTTCAGCCCGGTTAACCCGGACACCCGTATAGACTGCAAAGCCTCCACTGCCTGGAAATCTGGTGTAAGCTGACCGGGCATGAAGAAACACGTCGAAAATTTCTTTGTTTACCTAAAAAATGAACGCGGCTTGTCTGCGCGTACCCTGACAGCCTACCAGCGTGATCTTGATTTGTTATTAGGGTATCTGGAAACTGAAGAAATCAACCAGCCTACCGAGGTCACCCAACACCATATTCGTGCATTTATTGCCCAAAGACACCGGCAGGGCCTGGGTGGCAAATCCCTGCAGCGGCTTTTATCCGCTATACGCAGCCTGTTCCGGTGGATGCTTCGTGAAGGGCTCGCAGAACACAACCCGGCGACACCGGTGAGAGCTCCCAAAAGCCCTCGACACCTGCCGGCGACACTGGATGCTGACAGCATTGGTCAACTACTGGAAATTCCCTGTGATACACCCCTTGCCATTCGCGATAAAGCCATTATGGAGCTGTTTTACTCATCCGGCTTACGCCTGTCCGAACTGGCAGACCTGAGATGGGAGCAACTTGACCTTGGCTCCGGCATGGTAACGGTTACAGGTAAAGGCAATCGCACCCGCATGGTACCGGTCGGCCGCATGGCTAAAGAGGCGCTGCTGGAATGGAGTAAAGCACGCTTAAATTTCGTTTCATTTGAAGAGCCGCATGTTTTTGTAAGCCAAAGGGGCAACCCTATAGCGGTCCGCACCATTCAGACCCGCATACGCTACTGGGCAAAGCACCAGGGCATTCCACAGAATATTTACCCCCACTTGTTAAGGCACAGTTTCGCAAGCCATATGCTGGAGTCATCCGGAGATTTACGGGCGGTGCAGGAACTGCTGGGACACGCTGATATCTCGACAACACAGATATACACCCATCTGGACTTTCAACATCTCGCAAAGGTCTACGACAAGGCACATCCGCGTGCGAAGAAGAAATAAAGAACAAAAGAACCCTCGGTATCACTCCAAAGTTAAGTAATCGCAACGTCATCCCGGCGCAGGCCGGGACCTCCCCAACATCACTTCGAACTTAACTATTCTTCTTTCTCAAACAACTTGTAAATCACCGCGGCAATCACCGCACCCGCCATTGGGGCCAGCCAGAACATCCACAGTTGCTGTAATGCGATGCCACCTTCCAGTAAAGCGGGACCGGTGCTACGTGCCGGATTAACCGAGGTATTGGTCACCGGGATACTGATCAGGTGAATCAGTGTCAAACCCAGGCCAATGGCGATAGGTGCAAACCCGGCAGGCGCGCGTTTGTCAGTTGCACCCAGTATTATCAGCAGGAACATCAATGTCATAACAACTTCAGTGACAATACCGGCACCCATTGAATAACCCTGGGGAGAATGCTCGCCAAACCCGTTGGATGCCAGACCCCCGGCATAACCTTCTGCGCCGCTGGCAATGTAAAACAAAACGGCAGAAGCCACGATAGCCCCCAGAACCTGGGCAATCATGTAGGCGGGCACATCCGAGCTTTTAAAGCGACCGGCGACGGTCAGACCCAATGTAACCGCAGGGTTCAGGTGACAACCAGAGATA
The DNA here is from genome assembly GCA_033791845.1 of Lysobacterales bacterium. Classification (GTDB taxonomy): domain Bacteria; phylum Pseudomonadota; class Gammaproteobacteria; order Xanthomonadales; family SZUA-36; genus SZUA-36. The sequence goes on from JASJFX010000047.1 coordinate 9,195, forward strand.
TGGCCAATGGCAAACGCCATGGTCAGAACCGTCAAACCAAATGCCAGTGCGACACCCGCATAGGCGATACCTACATCCGGTAAGCCGGCAGCCAGTACTGCACTACCACAACCACCCAAAACCAACCAGAATGTGCCGATAAATTCGGCAGCAGATCGTTTGCTCAAACTCATTCTTCTCTCCCTCTCAAATAAAACCACACTGCAAAAATTTCATGCTTTCTCTCCGAAATGACGAGATAGGCATCTTGCTCTTACTGCAAAAATTTCATGCTTTCTCTCCGAAATGACGAGATAGGCATCTTGCTCTTTCGTAATATAAACTCAAAAACCCAAACTTTCAGGTTACAGCTTGTGAACGGCGCTGTAGCAGTGCTTGTGCCAGTTTTAATCCGGCCCAGTAGCCCGCATAAGCCATCACGAACCAGATCCAGACCTGGTCCGTGTCTATTCGATTAATCCAGTAAGCTGGCCAGGCCATGGCGGTGATGAAATTCATCAACGCCTGAACAAACATCTGGACTATGACATTAAAATTGAGCTGTTTAATGAAGTCAATAAAACCACCGAAATTCATAATCATGGTGATGATTTCGAGCACCTCCACGACAATATAGGTAAAAAAAGCCACGATACCGTAAAAGCCACCACCAAATTTGGCCCACTTTCTTTGAAGAGGGTGTAATTTCCTGGAATCCTCTTTTTTTTCTGCCCTGGTCTTCTTTTTACTTCCCTTTTTACTACCCTGGGACATCGCTTTTATTTCACGCTTCAATGCGTCGACATCGGAAGATTCCTTGAAATGCCCACCCTGAAGAGCCCACCAGACCAATGCCAAGGTAAAAACACCTATCGGTACTCCCACCATTAACAATGCCCAGAAAAATTCAATCAGAAACTCCACAACCTGTCCTTTCTTTTTGTTAGCAGGCTCGTAGTGTACGACATGCTTGCAATCTACTATAGGTATCCCCACGTTTGAGTCACGTATTCAAAAGGAGTAACGCGTGGAACAATATCGGGGAACAACCATTTGCTCGGTCCGCAGGGGTAACAAGGTGGTAATGGGTGGAGACGGCCAGGTAACACTTGGCAATACCGTTATGAAATCCAATGCTCGGAAGGTGCGGCGCATGCATAAAGACCAGGTCATCGCCGGTTTTGCCGGTGCTACAGCCGATGCGTTCACATTGTTCGAACGCTTTGAAGGCAAGCTGGAAAAATATTCCGGCAACCTGGTTCGGGCTGCAGTGGAAATGGCAAAAGACTGGCGTACCGACCGGATGCTGAGACGTCTGGAGGCCCTGTTGGCAATTGCCGACAAGGACAACTCATTACTGATTTCTGGTAACGGTGATGTCATCGAGCCGGAAAGCGGCCTGATTGCGATAGGCTCCGGCGGCCCGTTTGCGCAATCCGCTGCAATGGCCTACCTGGAAGGTACGGAGTTAGACGCAGAAGCTATCGTCAGAAAGTCTTTGAAGATCGCCTCTGATATCTGCATCTATACCAATGACAACATCATTATTGAAACCCTGGATACCGAATAAATGTCACAAATGACCCCACGCGAAATCGTCCAGGAACTGGACGAACATATCATCAGCCAATCAGACGCCAAGCGCGCCGTAGCCATTGCCCTGCGCAATCGCTGGCGCCGGATGCAGGTAGAAGAGGACCTGCGTAACGAAATCACACCTAAAAATATACTGATGATTGGCCCAACCGGTGTTGGTAAAACAGAAATCGCCCGACGCCTGGCAAAATTGGCCAATGCGCCATTTATCAAGGTGGAAGCCACCAAGTTCACCGAAGTGGGTTATGTTGGCAAGGACGTTGAATCCATTATCCGCGACCTCGTGGATTTCTCCATTAACATGCTGCGGGAGCAGGCAGTAGCAAAGGTCGGTGCACGCGCAGAAGACGCTGCCCGTGACCGCGTGCTGGACATTCTGCTACCAAAACCCAATCCCATTGGTTTCGCAAACGAACCGGAACCGGTAGATGACAGCCAGTCCTCGACACGCCAGAAAATGCTGCGCAAGTTATTGGCTGGCGAACTGGATGACCGCGAAATCGAATTTGATGCCACATCACAGATCGGTGTAGAAATTATGACCCCGCCGGGTATGGAGGAAATGGCCAGCCAGTTGCAGGGTATGTTCCAGAATATGGGTGGCAATAAACCACAGAAACGCAAAATGCGTATTAAGGATGCAATGCCGTTGCTGATCGAAGAGGAGTCGGCAAAACTGATCAACGACGACGAGATCAAGCAACAGGCACTGGAAAGCGCTCAACAAAACGGCATTGTGTTTATCGATGAGTTGGATAAAGTTGCCAAGCGCTCTGAATACGCCGGCGCTGACGTATCACGCGAAGGTGTACAACGCGACCTCTTGCCCCTGGTGGAGGGCTGCACCGTTTCTACCCGTTATGGCATGGTTAAAACCGATCATATGCTGTTCATTGCGTCCGGCGCATTTCACCTGGCGAAACCTTCGGACCTGATACCTGAGTTGCAGGGCCGCTTGCCGATCCGGGTGGAGTTACGTGCCCTGGATGCCGATGATTTCACCCGTATACTGACGGAACCCAAAGCCTCATTGACCCAGCAGTACACCGCCCTGATGGCAACCGAGGGCTTTGACCTGCAGTTTGGTAAGGACGCGGTAAGACGCATCGCCGAAATCGCCGAGCAGGTCAACGAGTCAACTGAAAACATTGGTGCACGTCGTTTACATACCATTCTGGAACGCCTGCTCGACAGCTTGTCTTACGAGGCGCCGGACCGAAGCGGGGAATCCATCCTGCTGGATGCGGAATACGTCAACCAGCATCTTGATGCCCTCGCCGGTGATGAGGACCTGAGCCGGTTTATTCTCTGAGCAAAATCGTCACCTATCACTGCCAGAGCCAGTGGGAGTTCCATCTGGCTGTGACATCACAATTAAAAGCCGTCAAGCCGAATCGAATAAACAGACTCGGAATGACGGGTGGTTCTGATTTTGCTTAGTGGGAGTTACAGGTCCCCGCATCGCCGCTATAGGGTAAGGTAAAACCATGTAACGCTGGCTTGGGTGTCAGCCCTAGCACTGGTGCGAGCAAGTCCCAATTGACCACATATAGAAAATCGCAATCCGTTGGATGTGAGCCAAATCTAACCGAGGTCGGGAATTGTAGTCCGTCTGCCGGCCCGAGAATGACTTCCGGTACCTGGCCCTGTTCAACACGCAGGATCCCGCCAAGGCCCACTCCACCGAGAGCGACCACCGCAGCATAAAGCGTACCCTCGGAGTCAACCGTAATCCCATCTATTAAGAAAAGACTGGGATGCGCGGCGTAAATCACACCCGGGCCAGCACTGCCGTCAGGCTGGATATCGTATGAGACGATATGTGCCTGTTCAGTAACTGCAACATGGATTTCCCCATCGTGGTATGCAATTCCATTCGCGCCAAGCGGAATACCCTGACCGGAGCTACCATTACCAGCCAGTAATGGATCAACTACCCAGGGTTGGACAGAGTATCCTCCCTTACCCTTCTTACCCCAACCCTTACTTTTGCCCTTGCTCTTACCCCTTCCCTTTTCACGACTAATGCGCCATACAGCACCCAGGGCTACATCAGTCACATAGATATTGCCATCACTATCAAGCACCAGGTCATTCGGCGCGACTATATCTTGCGAACCCTCAATCCGGTGGGCCTTGCCATTGCGCTTGACCAGCCAAACACCATGGGTAGCGGGATCGAAACTGGCGACGGCGGCAAATAGTTGACTTGGTCCATCGGTAAGCACCCCCAGAATACCCAGTGAACCTTCAGGCGGCAGGGGGTCCAGCTGAAAATGAAGCACCATCTCACCATTTGGTTTAATACGCCGAATTTCGCCCTTTTCACCTCTAAGACTCACATAAACATTACCCGATACATCAGCACTGACACTCTCGGGAAACTCGTTCAGTTCCGGGTCAAAAGCGACTAATTCCTCAGCCCCGGCGATTGGCACATAAAGAAGCGCATAGAAAATTACAGATAATATAATTGATTTAAGAATTTGCCTGGTCACGTCTGTTCTCCTGTGTGGGTTTAGAGCACCAAGTTGTATACTGATCCTGATGCTAATGTCCTGAACGCTTCACGAACGCCTGCTGAACCGGCCTCGAAATCGATCGGGTAACCACCAAACGGGAACTACCGGAAAAACATGTGGGGTTTTGCAAACAAGACATATCTAGCGATTCACGGTTGCGAAATTGATCTGGCCGCATCCCGGATTAAGGGACTCAAAGGTTGGATTCAGCTAAAGCCCAAATCAATGGGGGTGCTGGAGTATCTGTTAAATCATCCTCAGAGTGTCTGTACCCGGGAGGAAATCCTTAACGCTGTCTGGGGCAGAGCGATCGTCACAGACGATGTACTGAGCCAGGCAATCCGTGAATTGCGTAAAGTGTTTAACGACGATTTCAAATCACCTGCCGTTATTGAAACCATCCCCCGCAGTGGTTACCGGCTTCTACTGGAGCCTGTAACCCAAAGGCGTTCATTCCGGGCGTGGTATGGGCTGGTGATGTTGACAATTGCCGCTATCGCGATCTTCGCAGTGTATTCATATAACGGGCGGTCCCAGGAACTGCAGATGCAAACCGTTGTTGTGCTGCCATTTGAGCAACCGCAGGGTGAGTTGGAATTGGTTGCCGACGGATTGGTGGATGAGATTACTGCTCAGCTGGCGCGTCTTCAGACCATCAATGTCGTAGCTCGAACGTCGGCATTCGCCTTCCACGGGTCCGGGCTTGATATCCCTGCATTTGCAAAAAAATTAAATGCCGATATGCTCATTGAAGGAAGCGTTTATCGTGAGGGAGAGCAATATCGAATTCATATTCAGCTGGTTGATCATGATGGATTGCACCACTGGGCTGAAACTTTTACCGAGACCAGCGGTGGGCTATTTCAAATGTTTAACCGTGTTGCGAACACTGTCGCATCCCGTTTTGGTACGGTAGAAACTACGCAAGCAGATGCAAATAACCTTCCAGATCATCTCTATGTCAATTATCTGCAAGCCGAAAACATGCTTCGCACGGGGCCCACGAGATGGACTGAAGAACTTCCATCGATATATGAGTCTATTCTGCAAGAGGTGCCTGAATTCGCAAATGCCTGGGCGGGTTTGGCCGAAATTGAGTACAAGAACGGCACAAGCCCGGTAGGCAATTTTAAAAAACCTGGTGATGCAAAACGTTGGCTTGCACGTTCACGACGGTCAGCAGAAAAAGCGCTGCAAATCGATCCTGTTAACAAACGGGCCCTGGCAGTAACCGCCCAACTGGCCGTCACCGATAATCTTTGGCTTGAAGCAGATGGGCTCTATCGCCGCGCGCTGGAAAAGCACCCTGGTGATGCTGCAGTCCTGACAGCTTATGCACAATTTCTTTATAAGGTGGGATATGTAACTCAAGCACTCGAGGTTGCCGAGCAAGCTTTCAAACTCAATCTTCTTTCACCCACCTCCAGTCGCCTGGTCGCGATTGGACTTTTTGCCCGCGGGGATCTCGGCCCCGCGATGGAATACACCAGGCTTAGTGGACAGCTTCGCGGTTCACGTGATACCGCCATGATGGCCCAACTGCTGGTCGCGCAGGGGCACGTGCAACAGGCGAGTCAAGTGTTAGTTGAGGACGGTTGGTCAAAACTTGGCTGGCGTGAGCGATGGTTTCCTCACGGGATCAACGTACTGGAAGGTAATGAATCAACCGAAATCGTCTTGCAGTTAATGGATGACGCGGATCAACATGGCCAACTGGAGCCTGTTACGGCGGTTATGGTTTATGCCTGGCTGGGTGCACACGAAAAGGCACTGGACGCCCTGATTGAATTCGGCAACATACAGCCTTTCGAATCATTATGGTTGCCCAACTTTGATGAGATGAGAAGGGACCCGGGATTTATTGAAACCATGAGGTCTTTTGGAGTTGTTGATCTTTGGCAACAACGCGGGCCACCTGATGGGTGTAAAAAACGGGACGACGAATTTTTTTGTGATTGAAACTGGTGCAGTGTCCTGTATTAAGTGGCGCACTCGCCCCGCTTGCCATTGGACAGCACTAGTGTCCTGTCACGCGTATATTGCGGGGTTCAGAGCCACCCAGATGTTCCAAGACAAGGCGCAGTCCGCCGGAAATGGCATGTCCTTTTCAAGGGCTGTAACAACGTATTGGAGCATCTGGGTGGCTCCCTTCGGGCGGGCCGTGAAGCGGTCACTCGCGGTGTTACGCCTCTTGGCAAGGACTAGCCATTGCCGGCGAGACGTGCCTGGCGCCCAACCACTTCACGACCCGCTGAACCCCACCATATACGCGTGACAGGACACTATCGTAGCCGAGGGGGTGTGGTGAAGGTACAATAGGTTTTTTGTTCAAACGGGTCCAGGCAATGGAACAGACAGATAAAAAACCCGGGTCGGGCGACACCACCCACTTTGGCTACCAGGATGTGGCTGTTGAAGACAAGACCGGAATGGTTCGCGGCGTTTTTGAATCGGTGGCCGGTAAATATGACCTGATGAACGACCTGATGTCTTTTGGCGTTCATCGTTTGTGGAAACGTCACTTTATTGCCATCAGCAACATCCACCCCGGTCAAAGGGTTTTGGACCTGGCCGGCGGAACAGGTGATATCGCGGCACTGATGTGCAAACGGGTCGGGTCAAGCGGCAGTGTTGTTCTCAGTGACATCAACGAGGCGATGCTGGCAGTTGGCCGTCAGCGCATGGAAGACCAGGGTCTTGCCGGCAACATCGAGTACTCGTTGGCGAACGCAGAAAAACTACCCTTTGCCGATGCTGAGTTTGACGCCGTAACCATTGCTTTCGGACTGCGCAACGTAACCGACCAGCCTGCTGCATTGAGAGAGATGCACCGTGTACTCAAACCCGGTGGACGCGCGATGATCCTCGAGTTCTCGAAAGTGGAATTTGAAGGTCTCAAGAAAATTTACGATGGTTATTCGTTTGGCATTTTGCCCAGGTTGGGTAAGCTGGTCGCGGATGACGAGGCCAGTTATCGCTACCTGGCAGAGAGCATCCGCAAACACCCCGGTCAGGATGAACTCGCAGACATGATGGTGGATGCCGGTTTTACCAAAGTTACTTACCGCAACCTGACCGGCGGGGTCGTTGCCATACACAGTGGTCATCATGCCTGAGTACGTCACACCATTACCGGGCATGCTGGCGTTTGCCCTGGAAACAGCCGTCAACCATGTTCTGCAAATGGATATGGAATCACCGGTACGGGTCAAGAAACTGGAAGGCCGTTTATTGCAACTGGACCTCAAAGGTCTTGGTATCACGCTCTTTTTTACTTTCAAACACGGTGTTGTACGGGTGCGTCTGCAGGCGGAGGGTACACCGGACACGGTCATCAGCGGTACACCTGTCGCGCTGTTCTCAATGGCAGAACCAGAGGAAGCCGACTGGGGTTTGCCGGAATCAAAAGTACAGATCAACGGTGACGCGAGCCTGGCCCGTGACCTGGAACGTATATTCAGCAAACTAGAACCTGACTGGGAAGGCCCGCTGGCCGGTATGCTGGGCGATGTGGCCGGCCACCAGGTTGCACAAGGTCTCCGCCAGGGTGTGGAAACAGCCCGGGAAACCGCGCGCAGCGCCAGCAAGGTATTGTCCGATATTCTGAAGGACCGCCGTTCGTGAGACATAGCCTGCGTCAGTTTCTGCGAATCTGGCACATAGGTGTCATCCTGAAACGATACCGCCTGGATGAGTTGTTCAACACAACCCGCCTACCGGGCCCGGTGCGTTGGATGCGTGTGTTCATCCCGACCGGTAAGGACGTATCCGGATTACCACGGGGTGAACGATTGCGACTGGCCTTGCAGGAACTGGGGCCGGTATATGTGAAGTTCGGGCAGATACTTTCCACCCGCAGGGATTTGCTTCCCCTTGATATCGCCAATGAACTGGCATTATTACAGGACCACGTTCCGCCTTTCTCCGGTGAACAGGCCCGCGACATTATCGAAAAAGAGTTGGGTGAGCCGGTAGACACCATATTCGCTTCGTTTGATACCCAACCGCTGGCTTCGGCCTCTATTGCCCAGGTCCACCCCGCCACACTTCATGATGGCCGTGAAGCTGTGGTCAAGGTGGTGAGGCCCGATATTGAAAAGCAGTTACGCAAGGATATTGACCTGCTCAAGGCCATCGCAAAAATCGCAGAAAAATTTCTGCAGGGCGGAGCCAGGATACAGCCGCTGAAAGTTGTGCGCGAGTTCGAGGGTGTTGTATTCGACGAACTGGACATGCAGCGCGAGGCCGCCAATGCATCGATGTTAAGACGCAATTTCCAGGGCTCCAGCGATCTGTATATTCCGGAAGTCTACTGGAAATGGTGTAAACGGCGGGTGATGGTCATGGAGCGCGTGTCCGGACTCCCGGTCGGTGATATTGACGGTTTGCGTGAGCATGGCGTCAACCTGAAAAAGCTGGCCCGGCGGGGCATCCGGGTTTTTTATACCCAGGTTTTTCGCGACAACCTGTTCCACGCCGACATGCATCCCGGCAATATACTGGTGGATGCCAGCAACCCGGATGACCCGAGCTTCATTGCCATGGACTTCGGCATTGTTGCCAGTCTTTCACCCAAGGACCTGTATTACATCGCCGAGAACTTCAAAGCACTATTCAATCAAAACTACCGGCGTGTTGCAGCCCTGCATATTGACGCCGGATGGGTGCCTGAAACCACTCGTCTGGACGAGTTGGAAGCAGCCGTGAGAACCGTAGGGGAGCCCAACTTTACACGGCCACTGAACGAAGTTTCATTTGGAAAATTGCTGCTCGATCTTTTCCAGGTTGCTCACCGTTTCCAACTGACACTACAACCGCAATTACTGATGTTGCAGAAAACCCTGCTGAACATCGAGGGACTGGGCAGGCAACTCGACCCGGAACTGGACATCTGGTCGGTGGCCAAACCCGAACTGGAAACCATACTCAGGGAACGGCACAACATTGAGAATATCTCACAGGAACTGCGTGAGCGCCTGCCCGGATGGTTGGCGAAAGCCCCTGAAATTCCCGGGCTGGTTCACGATTTCCTGGTCAAGGCCAATAGTGGACAACTACTAACCCGCACGGCATCAGAAGATGCTGCCAGGCTGAGACAGGAACAGCTTGTCGCACGTCGAAAGACACTGCATGTGCTGGCCGGCGGTTCGCTGAGCATCCCCGGCGCACTGCTGATTGCGATGGAAACCGGCCCTTGGTTTGTTTGGGGCTATTCAACACCTGGAATTATTTTGCTGACCCTGGGTGGCTGGCAGATCTTTAAAGCCCTGAGATAGGGAGCACCCATTTTGCTTTCACAATTATCTGGATGGATACTCAAAAAGCTTGGGTGGACGATCCACGTGGAATTGCCGGATATTGATAAATACGTGGCAATCGCTGCACCGCACACCAGCAATTGGGATTTTCCGCTCAGCATCCTGGCCGCCAAGGCTATCAATTTAAAAGTTACCTGGTTAGGCAAACACAGCCTGTTTCGCCGGCCATACGGGTGGTTCTTTCGAGCGATCGGCGGCACACCGATCCGTCGCGACGGGGGACAGAATTACATGCAGCAAATGACGGATTTATTCAATCGCTCCGACCACCTGGTCCTGGCTCTGGCACCGGAAGGCACCCGAGGTAAAACAGACCACTGGAAAACCGGATTTCACGCTATCGCACGCGCTGCAAACGTGCCTGTACTGATGGGTTACATGGACCATGGAAAAAAACAGGTCGGGCTGGGCGGACTGTTCTATCCAAGCGATGATATTGAAGCGGATTTCAAGCTGATTCGGGAATTTTATAAAACCAGGCGCGGCAAAAACCCGGAAAATGAAAGCCTGATCCAGGTACGTAAAAAAAATTAACGCCATAGCCCTTCTGACATTTCTCGCGGTCACACCTTAACCCAGCCCCGCAGGGTGGGTAAGTTGATACGCACCATTACAGCCAATCGGTCAGAGAAACGCCAATTCCTATCCTATTAACACGATTATTGTAATCAATCAGGCTCTCTCCATATCCTCTGAAATACTGGATGTATCCCTTCAAATAAGGATATTTCCAGAGCGGGAAACTCCAACCAAATTCAAAGGCGCCCCGATCAAAGCCTGACTCGAGATTATTACGCGACATCACGCTGAAAACCTGTTCATTCCACTTATAACCAGCACGTATTTCGTAATGACCCAGGTAGTCGGTGATATCCGGATTATCGTCACTCGACGCATTCTCCGAGAGCCGGATCCAGGGTTTAAAACCGATGGCAAAATTACCTCTCGCAAACACAAAATTGGCATAGACACGGTTCCAACTCCTGGAGAGCACCCCGCCCTGCCCATTGGACTGATGCACAAAACCGATCGAATTGGCCAGATTCTTAAACCCAAAGACCTCCCACCCGGGTGTAAACTGAGCCCATATTTCCGGTTCATGATCGGTTTCCCTGAATGGGGCCGAAAGCTCGGAATTATAAACTTGCCAGAAGGACCGGTTGGTATATGCACCGTAGATGTCAACCTTGTCAAAAAGCCCCACCCAAAAAGGAGTTTTAATACTGATCTGGAACTGGGCTTCGGTGTTGTCAAACTCTATTGAGGGGTCACGATACTGCTCCTGAAACAGTTGTGTGTCATATCCTTTTGAGTTGTGGGCACCCACCAGAATATAATTGGGCTTGTGAGCCATCAGTGTAAATGGCTGGAGAACATTCCTCTTGTCTTCTTCCAATCGGTCGATGACAACGACAGGCTGGCTGTCAGGTTCTTCCTGTGATTTGTCCTGGGTCTGTTCAACACAACGGGCCCGTATCTCCCCGACCGTTGTTGAGTCACTGGAATGCTGCAGCATTTCAGACATACAGGCCAGCTGATCATCTGCCGTAACGGGCCCACTCAAAACAAAACCGGATAAACCGGTGACCACTATACAAAGGTAAATCAGCGATCTTCTCGCGATCCGCTCGATTTGAATTTGTGAATAACTCATTACATCAATCCTGTTAATCCTTGCCCGGAAAAACGAAATCATTTCACAGCTTTGAGCTGCTCAAAGCACCGGCGTTATAAACCCTACAAAAGAGGCTACTAAAATGACCTGGGCGCGTCGTTTTCTGCTGATCACTTCGGGAAAGCTTCCAACCGCATGGTAGTTTTCATAAAACCCGTCTGCGCCGGGAGGCAGGGGTGTCGCACCGGGATTCAGTTCGTACAGCGTGGTTGAGCGATATGGCCAAATATCGAAAATGGGCAGGCTACGTGAAACCGATTCAAATGCCCCATTAATTTTCCCCAGCACCGGGGCCGGTCGCGGTTTCATTGCCGCCACCCAGCTATTACCGGGCTCAATGTCCTTGCGAATACTGTTCTCCAGTTCTTCGGCGAACCCCTTATCGTAAATAATAACGCCATTTTCGGTATTAAAGCCTTCCCCGCGCGGGTCCAGGTTATGCGAACCAACCATCGAAACGAAGCCGTCTATAACAAATGATTTAGCATGTAAGCCTGACCTCGGACCCGGCATCTCCAGTGTGGGATTTGGACCAACCGCGGGTATTTTGCCGTTGTTGATACCGTGCTTTTTTTCAACCATCAACTCCGGCAACCGTGGGAAAAATTCTGCCGCATCAAGCGGGTAAGGGCGGAACTCATACACATCAAAACCGAGTGTGCTGATATAGTGCTTTTTATGTTTGTAGGTATAGGCGTAGGCCGAAAAAGCGTCATTCGCAGCCAGGCTGTTGGTAGAAAATAGAAGTTCAATATCCGGATGTTCGTTATTTAAGGTCCTGAACAGTTTGCGCGAGCGCTTTGACAAGACCAGGTAAGGTGACTGAATTACCACGGACTTCTCTGCTGCTGCCAAGGCTGCATGCAAACCATCGGTACTATTCAAATTTGGATTGCTATCGGTGTCGCTGCCGTGCGGTAAGTCGTAAACATAATCAATTGCATCAACATAATGGGCTGTATCTACAAACAACGAATACATCAGCTGATTGTCCTCAATATCCCTGAGCAACGGCTCAAGCCTTTCATTCAGGTCAAATGGCTCCAATGACATAGACTTGTCACCTACAATGAGGGGCGCCACATCACGCAAATGACCTGTTTCAGCAGTCCTTTCACTCTCCCAGAATTGATCGAATGAAGCGCGCATTTCAGCGGCCACCCGTCCATAGACCAGCACCTCCCGATCCTTGAAATCGTAATCGGTATCAAAGTCAAAATAACGGTCGGCGATATTCCGTCCGCCCGTCATACCCACAACATCATCAACCACCAGCAATTTGCTATGCATCCGCTGGTTGGTCTTGGTGAAACAGCAGGTCACGCCACCAAACATCGTATACTTGTTGGTTTTTGCCATGTTGAACAGAGGGTTGTACAAACGCACTTCAAAGTTGCTGTGTTCCAGCACCAGGCCGGCGAGATACTCCAGTTCCGAAACGGTAAACATCTGATCAAACAG
>JASJFX010000048.1:0-2920 GCA_033791845.1 Lysobacterales bacterium
ATTCAAATGATAGAGATTGCCCATGAATTCGTCGAAGCCGTGCATCGTCGGCAGATGCTCATCGAGATCGCCTAAGTGATTTTTGCCAAACTGGCCGGTGGCGTAACCCTGGCTTTTTAGTACCGTGGCCATCGTCACATCTGTTTTCTGCCAGCCTTCCTTCGCACCGGGTAAACCGACCTTGGTCATACCACTACGGATAGGGACACTACCACTGACAAAAGCCGCTCGACCTGCCGTGCAACTTTGTTGAGCGTAATAGTCAGTGAAACCTATGCCTTCTTTGGCGATGACGTCAATGTTGGGCGTCATATAACCCATCAAGCCGCGAGTGTTATGGCTGATATTTTCCATGCCAATATCATCACCCCATATAACCAGAATGTTTGGTTTGTCAGCCGCGATTAATGTCGAGCAAAAGGCCAGCATTAGCAGGCCAACAGGTAATGCCATAAGTTTTGTAGCTTTCACAATATCATCCTCCGGGAAATACATCTGTTGATGTACGTTAATTGAAACATATGAAACACCACCTTAGCAATGATATTTCTGACCTTGCCTTCAACACTTGTGTTCAGGAGTACTAGTTTTGATCGACCTCACTCATTCTCCAGCATTTCATCCATATTTTCTGAAAGGATGACCAGGCTCTGGCTACTCATGTCGAACATGCTGGTCATGGGCCGGTCCAGATCAGTGATCAACATCATCACGGCCGAAAACGAGATGGCCAGCGTAAAGGTCGCAATCGGGCTGCGGCGTCCAATCAATCCCGCCTGGTAACCCATGACCAGCATTCCCAACAGCGCGGTCAGGTAAAGAGTAGCCCAAACGATCCGTGAAATCCGGTTAGCCAGTTCAGCTTGCAGTCGCATATTGTGTATGTCGATCAAGCCGACAACAGAAACCATGAAAGGACTGTTTCGCAAACTACTCTGCTCTGGCCCGAGTTTGTTTTTTCCGTCTGCAATTGCCAGTTTCCACAATTCGCGCTGCATGGATTCGGACTCTTCTACAAGGGCGAGCACTTCACTCCACTGATCAGACTCGGTTAGCTCTTCCAGGGAAAGCCTGATGGCTACATATTCCCGCAACAGTTCCCGGGCCCGTTTGTTATCGGCTTGCCCGAGAAACTCGGCATGGAGAAATGCGTTGTGGGCCAGCCTCGCTTCCTCCGCAAGGTTAGCCACGCGTGTTTCGAAATGTGTCTGGGCCGTCGCAAAGGTGAAGGCGAGCATGAAAGCGAGCAGTCCAAGCGTGGTGCCCATGACAGCCCGCGCTTGCGATGCCTGTGCCTTGACTGGTTTGCCATGACGCCGATTGCCCAGTCGAAAACCGATTTCAATAAATAAAATTAACATCGCCACCGTTAAGACAAACAGCAAAGTCAGGGAATACTGATCTGGAAACTGGGCGTTCTGAATGCTGACTACAGTTTCTGTCATTACCATTCCTCAAGTGAGTTGATGTTGCTGAATCCTGGCTGCAAAATCCGCCTGAGAGTTCTTTTTGCCGTCTATCGCCAGACACGGATTATAACAATAAATTATCTATCCTTTCTGAGAATGGACGGCGGTCGGCAGCATTATTGCGCTAACATCGCAGATCAAGCTGCCTGGGATCGAACCTATCTCCCCAAGACCTGTAAACTGTTACAGAACCGTGCGCGGGCGCATTGTGGCGAACCAACATGACTGGAGTGTCGATATGAAAGCAATCTTCGAATTTATTAAAACCTGCCTGCTCGGCGGCATGTTCGTATTGTTGCCCCTGCTTATCTTTTATCTACTGTCTTCCGAGATCATCGATGTCATCGTCGCGCTGGCGACCCCGATCGCCGGCCTTTTCCCCGACGAGACCTTCGCCAAACTCAGCGACCCGATGTTCGTTGCAATCCTGCTGTTACTGGTCACTTCGTTCGTCTTCGGGCTTGCATTGCGGTCGCGGACGTTGACCCGGGTCGGGAACTGGATTGAACGCACAACATTGATGCGCCTGCCGCTATACAACGCGGTAAAGCGTCTGAGTCAGGGTCTGACCGGTGCCGGGACCGGGCGCGCATTCAAAAGCGGGCTTCTGCACGGCAAAGACGGCACCTCGGAGCTGGTCTATATCATCGAAGAACACGCCGACGGTAAGCTGACCCTCCTGGTGCCCCTGGCCCCGGCAGGGTTTACCGGCGCGGTGAAAATCGTGCCCGGCGAGCAGGTTACCCGGCTGAACGCCAATGTTGGCGAGGCCAGCGAAGTCATCACCCACTGGGGCGTAGGCATGTCGGACCTGCTTAAATCCCCGTGATCGCCTCGAGCCAGCTTGCCCACCTTGAAATGCTATGCTTCGTACGGGATAGAGCAGACGGGAGGTAAGGCCATGATCAACGTTGCCAGACAAGCGGCCACAATCACGCTGGCCTTCACTTTACTGGTCCCGGTCGCGGGGGCCGAAACACCCGAGATCAGGATCTTTGGCTCGGCCAATGAAATCATTGCTGAATACAAGAGCGCTGACTTCTGGGGCAAGATCGAGAAAGGCGCGGCCATCGACGTTCCGCCCTATCTAACTGTCGCTACCTCACCGACGTGGAACAAGGACTCCGCCATTTTGCCAGTCAATGACAAGAAGGAGCTGTTCTACCGCTCCCTCCTGCCGCTGATTCTCTATTCTAACGAGACCATCCTTGAGAACCGCGTGCGACTGGAAAAGATCGCGAATACCCCGAAAGGCACGGAGAACGAATGGCTGGCGGGCCTCGCCGCCAACTATAGATTGCTCAAGGAGGACGAAGTCCTGCCTGAAGGCGATGCGCTGTCCGCCCTCGTCGCGGAGCTCATGATGCGGGTGGATGCGGTTCCGCCCTCGTTGGCACTGGGGCAGGCTGCTTATGAAAGCGGCTACGGCACGTCCCGCTTTGCCCGCGAGG
>JASJFX010000049.1:0-40614 GCA_033791845.1 Lysobacterales bacterium
CCAGGGAAAACATAGAGTCATTTATCGACTCAATGTAGGGTGCGTAACTTGTTGCGCACCATTGGTGTTCAACTTCGGAAATGCGCCGCCCGTAGGGTGCGTTATTTATAACGCACCGTTTAACCCCAGCCGGGAAAACGCGTGGGTACAAGTTACCCACCCTACGAAAGCCGTGCAAAATTAACACAATCGCGCCGCACATACCCCAGGGCACCCTCTCGACCGTTTCACGGTCTCACCTTGTCCCTGTGCTCCATCGCGATATACCGTTCATACCCCAGGGCACCCTCTCGACCAGTTCCTGGTCTCACCTTGTCCTGAACATAACCCACCCTACGCTGAATCAAACATCTTGCGAGGCACTGAGCTCGATTGCTCTCCGTACTGGTGCGAATGATTTTCTGTGAATGGGGCAGGGCCCGAGAACTTTGAGGCGCTCAAGGTGAAAGGCTGTCGGATAGCCTTTATGCCGGTCAAAGCCGTAACCAGGGTATAAATCATGCATGGATAGCATCAGGCGGTCACGATAGACTTTTGCAAGGACAGAAGCGGCCGAAATGGACGCCACGAGCCGGTCACCACCGACCACGGTCCTGACCTCGCAATTTAAGGTGGGTGCCCGATTTCCGTCGATCAGGGCCCGCTGGGGAGCGGGTTTGAGTTTCTCAACGGCCCTTTGCATTCCGTTCAGGGTGGCCTGCAGTATATTGACCTGGTCGATTTCATCAATTCCAACAAATTCCACCGCATATGCAACCGCCTGGCTCTCAATTTGTGGTGCCAGTCGTTCACGTTTCAGAGCGGTGAGACGTTTTGAATCATCCAGTGCATCAAGCTCAAAGCGGGTGGGTAGAATCACCGCAGCTACCACTACCGGGCCGGCCAACGGGCCGCGACCCGCTTCGTCCACACCGGCTTCCAGATATGGAGGGATTTGCATTCTTTACGGTTTGCGACTGGCAATGTGACGAAGCACAACATCGCCTGCGGTCGCCGCCGCGTCGATCCTTAATATCCCATGCAATTGATCAAAGCGATGTTTAAGGTCACTGCGCAATTCCGACTGATCCAGCCAACGATTAACTTCATCAGTGATGTGCTGACCGGTTACATCATCTTGTATCAATTCAGGTACAAGTGATTCTCCGGCCAGGATATTGGGCAGAGCAATAAAGCGGGTCTTTAACAAATTGAACCAAATCATCATGCGGTGTGTCGGGGTGGCAACGCGATAGCATACGACCATTGGGCGGTTGATCAGCATCACTTCGAGGGTCGCGGTGCCCGATGCGCAGATCACCACATCTGCTGCCGCCATTACCTCTTTGCTTTGACCATTATAAATCCGGCAATTCAGACCCTGATGTTCTGGCAGTAGTGACTTGAGATGTTGACCTATGCGTTCTGTTGCGACAGGTATCAGAAAACATATGCCTGGATGGCGTTTGCTTAAAATATCAGCGGCATCAAGCATTGCAGGTGACAGTTTCTCGACCTCAGCCATCCGGCTGCCGGGGAGCAATGCAATACAGGTGCCTCCGCTATCCACACCGAGTGCCTCGCGTGCCGGTCCGGTTGGAACCTGCAACGGGATTTGATCAGCCATGGGGTGACCTGTGTAGTCAGCGGCTACAGGGTATTGTTGATAACAAACAGGTTCAAACGGAAAAAGGCACAATACCCGGTCGGTTGATTTTACGATTTTTTTGACCCTGTAGGATCGCCAGGCCCAGATTGTGGGGCTGCCATATTGGATCACCGGGATGCCCCCGGCCTTCAGTCTTTTTTCAACGCCAAGATTGAAATCCGGTGCATCGATGCCAATGAAGACATCCGGTTTCAATTGAAGCACCCGTCTGACGAGCTGACGCCGCAATTTGATCAGGCGGGGCAGGTGGGAAATGACTTCAACCAGGCCCATCAGCGAAAGCACGCTGGTGTCCCACCAACATTCGCAACCTTCGGCTTTCATTAATGGACCACCGATACCGGCGAACCGGATATCTGGTTCTTTCAGGCGGATGGCCCGTATCAAAGCAGCACCCAATTGATCGCCAGAGGCTTCCCCGGCTACCAAAACAATGTTCATTAGCGAAGTATGCCGCGCTCTGCCAAATTCAGGAAATCTACCAGGGGTTGTATTTCAGGGGAGTTAACCGCCATCTCTGTCAGCCGGACAGTTGCTTCTTCCAGGGTCAGACTTTCGCGGTAGAGCGCTTTGTAGGCGCGTCTTACCTGTGTGATCTGCTCGTTCGTAAAACCACGGCGTTTAAGCCCTTCAGAGTTGATCCCCTTGACCCTGGCTTTTTCACCGGCCACCGTCACATAGGGCGGTATGCTCTGGTTTACGTAGCTGGCAAAGGACGTGAAGCTGTGTTCACCAATAGTACAGAACTGGTGAATCAGTGAGTAACCGGACAATATTGCGTAGTCGCCGACCGTTACGTGTCCGGCCAGTGACGCGTTATTGGCCATGATGATGTTGTCACCCAGGTTGCAGTCATGTGCGATATGAACGCAGGCCATAATCCAGTTATTGCTGCCGATACGAGTAACACCGCCGCCTTGTGCGGAACCACGGCTGAATGTGCACATTTCACGGATGGTGTTGTTGTCGCCGATGATAAGTTCGGTGTCTTCACCGGCGTATTTCTTGTCTTGTGGCTGCTCACCAATCGAGGTGAACTGGAAAATATGATTGTTTTTACCGATGGTTGTGCGACCGGTTATTACCGCATGGGGTCCGATCCGTGTACCGGTATCGATGCGCACTTTTGCATCCACGATGGTAAAAGCACCTACCTCGACGTCATCGGCAAGTTCGGCTTTGGGGTCAATCAGGGCTGTAGGATGGATCATTGTCTAGTTACCTTGAGAGAGTTCTCTAACCTTCGGAACAAAGGATGTCACAACTGGCGGTACGCTGACCATCAATACTGCAACGGGCTTCATACTTGCCTAAACCGCGCATAATTCTTGTTTGCTTAACTTCTAAAAGCAACTGGTCACCGGGTACTACCTTTCGGGCGAACTTGGCGTTGTCGATTTTAACCAGGTAGTAAATACCGCCGATTTCACCTTCCGTTGCCAGGGCGACGTGGGCCAGTACACCACAGGCCTGTGCCATGGCTTCAAGTATCAAAACGCCCGGCATGACAGGTGTTGTGGGGAAGTGACCCTGAAAAAACGGCTCATTGATGCTGACGTTTTTAATCGCGGTGAGTGTCTTTTCCGGTTCCAGTGTGTAGGACATGACACGGTCTATCAGCAGGAAGGGATACCGGTGCGGCAGCATCTTCATTATCTCGGCACTTTCAATGGGTGTCTGGATCAGTTCTTGGTTCAGTTTTTCAGTCATATCGAGCTTATTTCCCGCTTAGTTTTTCAAGATTTAGCACACGCCGCGCCAGCTTTTCCAGTTTACGCAAATGGACAACCGTACGATTCCACTCCCGTATGGGTTGAGCTGGAATTATGCAACTCCAGGTTGTTCCCGGCTGCGTGATTGATTTTGTAACCGGACTGCTTCCCGTCACGGTGGTTCGATCAGCAATCCGGATATGTCCAACCGCGCCGGATCGCCCTCCAAACATACAGTATTTTCCAATTTTTGTACTGCCGGAAATACCCACATAGGCAGCCATGGCGGTATGAGCGCCAATTTCTACATTGTGGGCAATCTGGATCTGATTATCGAGTCTTACATCGTCCCCAATAATTGTATCCGCAATTGCGCCACGGTCGATAGTGGTGTTGGCGCCAATTTCACAGTCATCACCGATCTGAACACTGCCAATTTGCGGGATTTTAACCCAGTGGTCCCTGTCAAACGCCAGGCCAAAACCATCTGATCCAATGATGGCGCCGGGATGGATAACGGTTCTCCGGCCTATCCGCACACCGTCACAAAGGGTCACATTTGCAACCAGCCGGCTGCCCTGGCCGAGTTTACAGTCTGCCATCAACACACAACCGGGTCCGATAGAACAGGCCTCTTCGATTTCGCAACCGGGGCCGACAACCGCATTGGCTCCAATATGTACATTGCGCCCGATGACCGCAGTGGGGTCAATACTGGCGGAAGAATCTAATCCGGGTTTGATGGGTCTTCGTGGGTCAAAGCGCTGCGCAACTCTGGCATAGCTTACATAGGGATCATCGGCGATAAGCGTATTGACCGGACAGTTTTCGGCATCTTTTGCAGAAACTATGACCACCCCCGCCTGTGTGGTATCCAGTTGATCGCGATAGGCTGGATTGGAAAGAAAGCTGAGTTGTGTGCCAGTGGCATCAGACAGGGTTCCAACACCATCAATCAAGGTGGCACCATCACCCTTCAATCGCAGGTTGAATAGCTCTGCTAACTCACAAAGCCTGAGACTGCTGATAGATTTTTGCATATAAGAAATCGCTTGTGTCTTAGTGACGCGGACAGTACGCGTTAGCGCAGCGATCGATCCCTTTTATCCGCTTCATACTCCCGCTTTAGCTGGTCAAGAATCAGTTGGGTAATATCCAGAGAGGGATCAGCGTAAACCACCGGGCTTGAAAGTATCAGGTCATAACCATTGTCACGTGCGATTTCCTGTACGGCCAGGTTAATCTGATCTTCCAGTTTTTGGACTTCCTCGGTGCGCCGGAACGACAGTTCATCGCGAAGGTCTTCTCTTTGCCGGTTAACGTTACGCCGCATTTCGCGTAACTCACGGTCAAGACGTTTTTTATCATCCTCTGCCAAGTCGCCCACTTGCAGGCGATCTTCCATGGTTTGTACCTGGCGTTCCTGAAACTCGATAGTTTCGTTACGTGGCCGGAATTCAATATCGAGCTTTTCCCGGCCCGCCAACACCTGTGGCGCGTTATCAAGTACCTGCTTCATATCCACATAGCCGATGCGTAACTGCTGGGCCATCGCGGGACCGGCAGCGAGCACAAAAAGTGTCAGCAATAAGGGCAAAAAGCGTTTCATAACTTCAAATTGTACCCTTTTTGAGCTTATGTATTAAGTTTTAAGCTCAGGCTCTACCTAAAATGTGGTACCAAATGAGAATTGCAGGGCTTCAGTACGATCGCCTTTGAACTCCTTGATGGGGAAAGCATAGTTCATGATGATGGGCCCGATGGGTGCCTGCCACGTAATGGAGAGACCGGCGGAGGCCCTGAACAGACTGGCATCAAACTTGCTCCAGTTTTCATACACATTGCCAATGTCAAAGAACAACGCGACTCGCGAACCGCCGCCCTTGGTGAACGGTGTGGGAATAGCAAGCTCGAAACCGCCCGCAACTTTCAAATCGCCACCAACCGCTCGGCAACTGATGGGGCCGTCTTTGGGGCCCAGTGTATTATCTTCAAATCCACGTATGTCACGTACACCACCACCGTAAAAGTGTTCAAAAAACGGCAGGCCGGTATCCAGGGTCATTACCTCTTCCTCCAGGCAGTCCGATTCAGTGCCTTCCGGAAAATCGGGTATTTCAACCGGAGTGGCTAGTGATGTACTGTCATAGTTGTCATAGGAGTCGCCAAAACCCAGGTCGCCCCGGACGGAAAACACCAGGTCACCCCAGATAGGCCAGTACTTTGCGGCACGGTAATAAAGTTTGTAGAACTGGCGGTCACTGAGCGGCAGTGATGCCTCTATACCCAAACGTTGCGATGAACCACGTGTTGGGTTAAGGAAGTGATTACGTGTATCCCTGGACCAGGAAGAGGTGAAATCCAGGGTAAAAAAGTCACGCTCTTCAGCATCAAGTTCATTATCACCATTGTGGTCAAGTGATTTTGACAACGGGTCAAACGGTCTTGGCGCCAAATACTGCTCAGGGCAGATACCGTTCCCGTTGATATCGTTACAAAGAATAATACTCGGGTCATCCGGGTCGAGAAACTCCCGCTCGAAGACAAATATACCGATATTCAGATCAGTTGACCTGATGCCCAGTCCGGCACGGACATAGTCCACCTCGGTCAGGGGTAAACCGAAGCTCATACCGACAGCCGCCTCTGTACTGGTGAAGGTCGAGATATTGGCACCTGCCTGGTCATACTCCTGGTATCGGAGATAGAAACCACGGCTGACGCCATCTTCGGTCCAATACGGGTTGTCATAACTCACATTAAAGCTACTGATGATGCTGCTGTGAGATACAGATATACCTACCCGTTTACCGCTACCCAGGAAGTTGTCCTGCTGGACACTTGCCGAAAGAATCAGGCCCTGTACCTGTGAATAACCGAGGCCGACTGAGAAACTACCCGCTGCGCGCTCGGTGACGGTGACCACCACGTCGATTTGATCATCTGTACCGGGAACGGCAGGTGTTTCAATGTTGACACCTTCAAAATAGGTCAGACGTTGTAAACGAATCTTGGAACGGTCAATTGCCGCTTGTGAAAACCAGCCGCCTTCGAACTGACGCATTTCCCGTCGTAATACCTCGTCCTTGGTACCGGCATTGCCTACAAAAGTAATTTGCCGAACATATACCCGCTTGCCTGGATCAACAAAGTAATTGATCGTAACCAACCGGTTTTCCCTGTCAATTTGAGGGATCGGGTTTACATTGGCAAATGCGTAGCCGATGTTTGAGAGTACCGCAGTAATATTCTCAACGCTCTGTTCCATTTTTTTGCGTGAGAAAATGTCATTGTCCTGCGTCATTATCAGACGTCTGAGGGTTGCTTCTTCTATCACCAGGTCACCGGTGACCTGGATTTTTTCAACCGTGTACTGCTCACCTTCTATGATGTTTGCAGTAATGTAGATGTCCGATTTGTCGGGGCTGATCGAAACCTGTGTCGATTCAACATTGGCATCGATATAACCTCGGTCCTGGTAATAGGAACGGATTTTCTCGAGGTCGCCGGATAGTTTCTCACGGGAATACTGGTCATCTTTTGACCAGAACTTCCAGCCCGGGGGAATTTTGGACTCGAATTCGGTCTTGATTTCCTTGTCGGTAAACAGGGTATTGCCAACGATATTGATATGCTTGATTTCCGCAGTATCGCCTTCGTTGATGGTGATGGAGATTCGTACCCGGTTGCGATCCAGCTCAACGACCCGGGTGTCCACTGTTACCGCATATCGTCCCTGGCTAAAATACTGTCTGACCAGTTCCTGGCTGATACGGTCCAGTGATTGCGGCTGGAATACCTCGCCCTGCGCAAGCCCGATATCTGCGAGGACGGGTAACATATCTTCATCCTTGATTGCCTTGTTGCCGGAAAGCGCAACGGCGGCAATGGCCGGCCTTTCCTGCACCCTGATGACCAGGATGTCACCCTCGCGCTCAAGGTCGATGGAGCTGAAAAAGCCTGTTCTGAACAGGGAGCGTATGGCCTGACGTCCTTTGGCTGCTGTTAACAGTTCGTTGGTGTCTATCGGCAGGTAGTTGAACACGGTACCTTCTGAAATACGCTGTAATCCTTCGACCCTGATATCTGAAACAACAAACGGATCAAGCGCCAAGGCAGACTTCATCATGAAAAGTCCACACAGCAGGATGATTAAGATTCTTCTCATTTATTCAGATCCGTAAGAGTTTCTTATTTTGGGGCGGGTAGTCTATCCGACCAGTCGTAAAATATCGTTAAAAAATGCAATTCCCATCAAGCCAAAAAGCGCCATCAGGCCAATATACTGACCTTTAGCCTGTATTTGATCAGACACTGGACTTCCTTTGGCTAATTCTATCAGGTAATAGAGCAAATGCCCCCCATCAAGAACAGGAATTGGCAGTAAATTTAGAATCCCAAGACTGAGACTGATGGCACCGAGGAAAAAAAGAAAGCTTGAAACACCCGCATTGGCCGAACTATTGGCAAATTGAGCGATGCTGATAGGGCCGGACAGGTTTTTAACCGATGCGGTGCCGGTCAACATGCGGCCAAGCAAACCCAGTGTTGAACCTGTCAGGCGCCACATTTCGGATGCTGCGGCGGTAAAACCTTCGAATAATCCGTACTTGTGCAGAAAATAGGTGCGAGTGATCTGCGCTTGCAGTTCCGCATCTGCCGGTTTGTTGGTGACACCCAGTATCAGGCGTTTGGAGAAAGCACCTGTGCTGCTCTCGGCCGGTGTAACACTTATCTCCAGTATGCCGCCGGCGCGCTCGACAGACACTTTTAGCGCTTCGCCGGTTGAACCGTGTTTTTGAATCAGCGCACCCACCCAGGCCCAATCGGGAACCGGTTCGCCGTTGATGCTGACAATACGGTCATTCACTTTGAAACCCGCGTGATAAGCCGGGCTATCAGCACTAATCTCGCCCACAATTGCAGGCAGGCTTGCCCGCCACGGTGTGATACCGATGCCTTCCAGGGTTTTTTCCTCCTGGAAATCACTGTCTAGCTGACCCAGGTCCAATTCCAGCTTACGCTGTTCACCATTGACCCGTTCCAGTTCAACTGTAATTTTGTCACGGTCCAGTGCTGGTGTGATCAGTGCCTGAAAGGCGTGAGACCATGTATCGGTATTATCGCCATCGACCGAAACAATCCGGTCACCGGCTTCAATCCCTGCGCTGGCGGCAATACCGCTGACTTCACCAACCACCGGCCTGGATTCGGGCATGCCAACCAGGAACATCAACCAAAAAGCCAGCAAGGTGAAAATCAGGTTGAAAACCGGTCCGGCTGCGACGATGGCGATACGCGCCCATACTGATTTTCGATTGAAAGCCTGGCCGAGATCGCGCTCATCTACTTCTCCTTCACGCTCGTCCAGCATTTTGACATAGCCACCCAGGGGGATGGCAGCGATCACGTATTCGGTGCCATCGCGGCCTTTTCTTGACCACAGTTTCTTACCAAATCCGATCGAAAACTTGAGCACGCGAACCCCCATTCGCCGTGCTACCCAGTAGTGACCAAACTCGTGAAATGTGATCAATAGCCCGAGAGCGACCAGTAACCACCAGATTGAACCAAGAAATTCAGACATTGTTAGTTTTCAGACACCTTAAATTGAGTGAATAATATTGCTGGTCACGGCACGTGCCAGGCGGTCAAATTCCAGCACCGCGTCCAGTCCGTCAATTTTACCCGCTTCGCAAACATCAAGAGCAGCAGACACGACCGACGGAATCTGCAGGAAGTCGATCCGTTCCTGCAAAAATGCTTCAACGGCAATCTCATTGGCCGCGTTGAATGTCACGGGCGCATTGCCGCCTGCTTCCAGCACCTGGAATGCAAGCCCAAGACCCGGAAAGCTTTCCAGGTCGGGCGGATAAAATTCAAGTTTGTGTATATCAATCAGATTGAGGCGCTTGACGCCGGAATCAATACGTTCCGGCCACGCAAGTGCATATGCGATCGGTGTCCGCATATCGGGCATGCCCATTTGGGCCAGCACCGAGCCATCGCAGTAAGCGACCATAGAGTGCACGATGCTCTGTGGATGAACGATGACTTCAATCTGATCGGGGCGTGCGTTGAAGAGCCAGCGCGCTTCGATCACTTCCAGACCCTTGTTCATCAAAGTGGCTGAATCAACGGATATTTTGCGGCCCATATCCCAGTTCGGGTGATTACAGGCCTGTGCTGGTGTGATGTTTCGTAAGGCTTCCCGGTCGCGATGCAGGAAGGGTCCTCCGGAGGCCGTCAGGATCAGCCTCTCCACCCCCGTGCTTTCGAGGCCGTCATCAAAGTTTTCCGGTAACACCTGGAACAGCGCATTGTGCTCAGAATCGACGGGAATGATCGTCGTGGCATGTTCTGCGGCAGATTTGCGAAACAGTTCACCGGCGATCACCATGGATTCTTTATTGGCCAGCAACAGGCGTTTTCCGCTCTGTACTGCCTGGAGTGTAGGTTCAAGCCCCGCTGCGCCAACAATGGCAGCCATTACAACGTCCGTTTCATCCATGCAAACGACGGCACTCAGGGCGTCTTTGCCACTCAGTACCTCGGATTTACAATTCAGCTGATCAAGCGCTGATTGCAATGCCCTGCTTTTAGTCTCATCGCTGATAACAGCATAGCGGGCATGGTGTTGCAGACACTGCTCTGCCAGACGGTTAACGTTTGCGTGCGCGCTCAGGGCGATGACGTGATAACGGTCCGGGTGACGCGCCAGAACATCCAGAGTGTTTTCACCGATTGAACCGGTGGAGCCCAGTATTGTAATACCCTCGCTGCCCAAAACTTCCTTCCTCAGAAACCCGATGCCAGCACACCCAGTGCAAAAAATGGTGCAGCAGCCAACAGGCTGTCCAGACGGTCAAGTATGCCACCGTGGCCCGGTAGTAAGTTGCCGGAATCTTTAAACCCACTGGTACGTTTATGTAGGGAGATCATTAAATCGCCGCAGACAGATACCAGTGCTGTCACCAGGGTTATCAGAACCAGCCTGGTGGTATCAATGGCTTCGACTGGCATCAGCTTGACTGCCAGCACGGCAATCAACGCGGCTGCAATCAAGCCGCCCAACAGACCTGCCTGTGTTTTTCCCGGACTGATTAACGGTGCCAGTTTCCTTTTTCCAAACGTTTTTCCGGCGAAGTACGCACCGGTATCCGCGGCCCAGACAATTAACAGTAATAACAGGATCAGCCACGGGCCATCCGCTTGCATACGTAGCCAGCTAAGCGCAAACCAGCCGGTTGTTATCGACAGGATGGCGGTGGTGATGGAAATGACACGGTAAGTACCATCAACATCGGTGTCAGGACGGTAGAGCGGCAAACGGACAAAAAGTAGCAACCACACGACACAGGATATGGACAGGTACAGGAATATGCCATTGACCCAGTATTCCCGGTACCAGAAAAGTGCAGCCAGAATGATGGCTTGTACGAGTACCATCAGGTATCCGGCCGGAAGACTGGAAATACCGGCCAGGCGCCTGTACTCCAGGCTTGCGCCCAGCAGGGCCACTGCGAGCAGAATCAAAAACCATGGTGCGGGTGCTGCAAAAACCACAGCCATCACCAGTGGCAGTAGTAGGAGTGCAGTGATCACTCGCTGCTTAAGCACTGACAGGATCCTTGACTTGATCGCTGGTGCGGCCGAAGCGACGCTCACGTGCCTGATAGGCTGCAACGGCCTGGTCAAGTGCCCGTTCATCAAAATCGGGCCAAAGTATGGGTGTGAAGTAAAGCTCCGTGTAGGCGGATTGCCAAAGTAAAAAGTTACTGATGCGCATTTCGCCACCGGTCCGAATTAACAAATCCGGATCCGGGGAGTCCGCCAATGCGAGATATTGCGCAAATTGTGCTTCATCAACCTGCTCCGGCGACAAACCACCCCCGGACACGGCTTTGGCCAGACGTTTGCTTGCCTGGGTGATGTCCCAGCGCCCGCCGTAATTTACCGCGATATTGGCCACCAGTTGGCGGTTGCCGGCAGTCAGGATCTGGGCTTCGGACATTTTGGTCTGAATAGCGGGTTTGAACGCGCTGAGGTCGCCGATGAAGCGCAGACATACCCCATTTTTATGCAATTTATCGACTTCCTTGTCCAGGGCTCGCAGGAATAATTCCATAAGACGGGAAATTTCACCATCAGGACGCTTCCAGTTTTCACTGGAGAAAGCAAAAACAGTCAGGGTATTGATACCCAGGCGCACGCAATGCTGAATGGATTTGCGCAGTGATTTAATTCCGGCCTGGTGACCCATGGTGCGCGGGCGGTTACGTTTCTTTGCCCACCGTCCATTCCCATCCATAACGATGGCGATATGTCCGGGTGTGGGTGGTGGCACCTTCATGCGTGCTCCCTGGAAGGGAGCACTAGTGTACTGATCCAACGTTACAGGATTGACAGTTTGCTAAGCGTTCATGAACAGGCATCAAAACTCCATCAGTTCCTGCTCTTTCACTGCAACAATCTCATCGACCTGTTTAACATGGCTGTCAGTGACAAGTTGAATGTCATGTTCGGCCCGGTGATCATCGTCTTCCGAGATTTCCTTGTTCTTTAATAAATCCTTGATGTGGTTATTTGCATCCCGGCGGATATTCCTGATGGCAATCTTTGCATTTTCACCTTCATGATGAACTATCTTGCCCAGTGATACCCTGCGCTCTTCGGTTAATGGTGGCAGGGGAATACGGATTATGGTGCCGGCTGTCACAGGGTTCAGACCGAGATCGGACTTCATGATCGCCTTTTCGAGTGCTTGTACCATGGTTTTGTCCCACGCCGTTACAGCCAGCGTGCGAGAATCTTCGATCGAGACACTGGCTGCCTGGCTTATGGGTACCTGGCTGCCGTAGTAGTCGACCTGAACATGCTCCAACAAGCTGGGGTGTGCACGTCCGGTGCGGATTTTGGCCAGTTCGGTTCGCAGTGCGTCCAGGGTTTTCGACATGCGAATCCTGGCGTCCTTCTTAATATTTTCAAGCATTTTCTTCTCCCGTCTGCGAGCTTTGGGTAAGTGTTCACGGTGTCATGCTGAATGACTATAATCCATCGACTGCATCGCTTCTAAAGTTCAACGACCAATTTTAACAGCAAAATGTAAAGAAGCTACCGGTGAAACTCAATGCAGAAGAAACTTCAACTAATAATCGTTCCGACTTTCCCACCCTTGACGATGCTCATCAGGTTGCCAACGCCAAAAACGTTGAATACCCGGATAGGCATTCTTTGGTCGCGGCATAATACGATCGCGTTGGTGTCCATAACCTTGAGCTTGCCCTCAATAACCTCGTCATAGGAGAGGGATTGGTGCAGCACTGCGTTTTTATCAACCTTCGGATCGGCGGTAAACACACCATCAACCTTGGTGGCTTTCAGCACGATATCAGCACCCACTTCAATTGCCCGTAAAGCAGCGGCAGTATCCGTGGTAAAGAACGGATTCCCCGTGCCACCGGCGATAATGACAACACGTCCTTTTTCAAGGTGCCGGGTTGCGCGACGGCGAATGTAGTCTTCACTGACGTCGTGTACTGAAATGGCGGACATGACACGTGCATCGACACCGGCTTTTTCCAGTGCGTCCTGCAATGCCAGGGAATTCATCAGTGTGGCCAGCATGCCCATGTGATCCCCGGTAACACGGTCTATCCCGGCCTCAGCCAGTCCGGCACCTCTAAATATATTGCCACCGCCGATAACGATGGCAATCTGTACACCGGTATTGCGTACTTCATGAATTTCATTTGCGATCCGGCCGATGATGGCCGGATCTATGCCATAGTCTTCATCCCCCAGCAGTGCTTCACCGCTGAGTTTCAGGAGGATGCGCTGATAGGCGGGTTTATCCACCCTTCACCTGTTGCATGACTTCATCAGCAAAGTTGTCAACTTTCTTTTCGATGCCTTCACCTACCACCAGGCGGGTGAATGCTTTTACCCTGGCATCGTTTTGTTTAAGCAACTTGCCAACAGTGATATCACCGTCTTTTACAAAATCCTGGCCCAGCAGGGTAATGGTCGACAGGTGTTTGCGCATACGTCCGGTAACCATCTTCTCGATGATGTCAGCCGGTTTGCCACTGTCTGCAGCCTGCGAGACAAGGAACTGCTTTTCTTTTTCAAGAACGTCAGCAGGAACGTCATCAACGTCAATATAGGCTGGGTTCAACGCAGCAATGTGCATGGCGATATCGCGGGCCACCTCTTCATTGCCGCCTTCCAGATCGACCATGACGCCGATGTGTCCACCGTGAACATACGCGCCGACGGTGTCACAACCAGTCATCCGCGCCATCCGTCTAACCTGGATGTTTTCACCAATCTTGGTCACCAGTGTCTGGCGTGCGGTTTCGAGGCTCGCGCCATCAAATTCGGTTGCCATAATTGCTTCTATATCATCAGATGAAGCGGCAAGTGCATTGGTAGCGACGGCATCGGTGAACGCCAGGAAACTTGCATCCTTGGCGACAAAATCAGTTTCACAGTTAATTTCCACCATCACGACTTCTTTTTTGTCGCCACTGGTGGCCAAAGCCATCCGGCCGTCAGCCGCGATTCGGGACGCCTTCTTGTCAGCCTGTGCGAGTCCGGACTTGCGCAGATGTTCTATTGCCGCATCCAGATCACCATTTGTTTCTACCAGTGCTTTTTTGCACTCCATCATGCCAGCGCCAGTGCGCTCGCGAAGTTCTTTTACCATTGAGGCAGTTACTGCCATCTTCCTATTCCTTCTTCAATTCAATTTTAATAATCCGGCAGCTGTGCCGGGTTGGTAACCCGCCGCGAGGCGGGATGTTCCGTTTCAGTCTTTAGTTGGCTTTTTTGCAGCTGTTTTCTTGGCTGTCTTTTTCTTGGCAACTTTTTTCTTGGTGGTGGCAGTTTTCTTTGCCTTAACTTTTTTCACCTTTTCTGAAACCTTTTCCGCTACGGCTTTTGTTTTATCAGCAACCTTGGCTTCAACCTTCTCAGCGACATCTGCTGCTTTGGTTTTTGTGGTTTCCACGGCCTCCACGGCCTTGGCTTCAACCTTCTCAGCGACATCTGCTGCTTTGGTTTTTGTGGTTTCCACGGCCTCCACGGCCTTGGCTTCAACCTTCTCAGCGACGTCTGCTGCTTTGGTTTTTGCGGTTTCCACGGCATCTGTGGCCTTGGCTTCAACCTTCTCAGCGACATCTGCAACTTTGGTTTTTGCCGTTTCAACAACGCCAGCGGCAACAGGCACTTTCTTGGTAACAACTTTCTTGGTAACTGTTTTCTTCGCTGCTTTTTCCGGTGCGGCTTTCGGGGTCTTGGCACTGGCGGCGCGTTTGACCGGGTTACCGTATTCGTCCAGCTCTACAAATTCATCACCTTCTTCGAAGTGAGGAACAGATGCGCGGCCTTCAAGTATTGCGTCCGCTGCCAGTTGCGTGTAAAGACGTATGGAACGAATGGCGTCATCATTACCCGGAATAACGTAATCAATGTCATTGGGTGAGCAATTGGTATCGACAACGCCGATAACAGGGATGCCCAGTTTGCGGGCTTCCTTTACTGCGATGTCTTCGTGGCCAACATCTACAACAAACATGGCATTGGGCAGATTTTTCATGTCCTTGATGCCGCCGAGTGTTTTTTCGAGCTTGTCACGTTCGCGTGTCAGTTGCAGAACTTCCTTCTTGAGGAGGCGTTCAAAACTACCGTCTTCTTCCATCTTTTCAATTTGACGCAGGCGCTTGATGGATTGCCGGATGGTGCGGAAGTTGGTCAGCATGCCACCCAGCCAGCGGTGGGAAACGTAAGGCATGCCACAACGTGCTGCTTCCTCGGCGATCGCTTTGGAGGCGGCGCGTTTGGTACCGACAAAAATCACAGAACCGCGCTTCGCAGCGATGCCGCCAATAAAGTTCATTGAGTCCACCAGCATTGGCAGTGATTTTTCAAGGTTAATAATGTGGATTTTTCCACGCGCTCCGAAAATAAATGGAGCCATTTTGGGGTCCCAGTAACGGGTTTGGTGACCGAAGTGTACGCCAGCTTCAAGCATTTGGCGCATGGTAATATTTGGCATTGCATATATCCTTTACATAGCAGAAGCACAGCGGCCAATGATCTGCAATCTGGCGTCGCTGATTTTCCGGGTTAATCCTCCACATACCCTGTCCGGAAACCCTGATTTTTCAGAGCACCCAACCGAACGGTTGCGGTATGTGTGTGTATTTGATGCCGTGTAAACAACAGGGAGATCCTGTCAATTCCGGCACCTCGATTGCCACGTATGACGTTAATCATCAAGGCAGCAGGGCTTTATACCAGAAAGGAACAGTACGGGCAATTATTTTCGCCAGTTCCGGCCCTAAACCTTGCTCATTTCATTTTTGACTGCATCCAGCCAGGGTTTCTGGCTCTTGCGGAAATGCGGAGGGGCAAGTTTTGCATCGTTCAATATGGATTCAAACTCGGCACGCGCGGCCGGACTCTTCCCGGCTATCTCGAGACAAAGTGCCAAACGGTACCTCGCCTCCACGCCCGGGTAATATCCCGAGACGGCTGAGTATTCCTTAATGGCTTCGTCGATCCGGCCCCCGGCTTCCAGTGCGCGGGCATAAAGCAGGTGTCCGTCTGCTGATCGGAAATCCGGGTTGTGCTCCTGCAGGGTTTCCAGGGTTTGTACGGTTTCGACGATTCTTTCATTTTCAAACTGAAGCCGGGCTTTGAGTAACAACAATGTCGGTTCAGTTGCAAACAGCCCTTTGAGGGCCTGGTTGATGATATCTTCGGCCTCTGCGGTTTTCCCTGAATCCATCAAGGCCTCGGCATAGCGGCGGCCGTTATCAACATTGGGGGATTGATTCCAGGCCGCTTCGTGCTGTCTCAGATCGGCGCCGGGGTTCAGCGTTTTCTTTACGCTTCTTACCGCCCTTTGACCGGTAATACTGCCGGAGAACTCCGGTAGCAATTCGATGACAAAGTAGGCAAGTCCGCCTATCAGCGGCATGAATATAAGAACCATAATCCAGTAACGGCTGCGACCGGTCTTGAGTACGTGGATGACCAGTGCCAGTTGTATTATCCAGACCAGGATGGACGTTAACTCCATGTATGTGTTGCTCCGTGAAACGATTGAAAACTGTGCGCGTGTTTATGATCGTGCATTATGCTACAAGTACACACCAATACGTGAGATCGCATTAGCGGCGCCCTGATATAAGCGGTAAACCACGTACCCGTCCAAAATCCCTTACAATTGAAGGTATATTCTAAAACGGTATACCTCAATTGTACGGAGTACGTTTAAGCCCATGAAACTTGCCTCTTTGAAAACCGGCGGCCGGGACGGCAGCCTGATCGTCGTTAGCAGAAACCTGGAGCATTTCGTCTCTGCCACCGACATATCACCCACCCTGCAGATAGCACTTGATAACTGGCAGCAGACAGCACCAAGGCTTAATGCACGCTATGAAGAGCTGAACAGGGGAGCATGCAATGACATCCGGCCATTGGACGTTAAGGCACTTGCTGCGCCCCTGCCGAGGGCCTACGAGTTTGTTGACGGCAGTGCTTACCTGCCTCACGTCGAACGCGTACGTAAGGCGCGCGGCGCCGAGGTTCCGGAATCCTTCTATGTCGATCCCCTGATGTACCAGGCAACATCAGCGGGTTTTCTGGGTCCCTGCGATCCCGTACCGGTAGTCAGTGAGGACTATGGTATTGATTTTGAGTCCGAAATTATCGTTATTACCGATGATGTGCCCATGGCCGTTACACCAGAAACGGCTGAGGCCCATATCCAGCTGGTAGGTCTGATAAACGATGTGAGTTTGAGAAACCTCATTCCAGGTGAACTGGCAAAAGGTTTCGGTTTCCTGCAGTCCAAGCCCCGTTCGGCTCTTTCTCCGGTGTTGGTGACGCCGGATGAACTGGGAAAACAATGGCGGGACAGCAAGCTGTCGCTGCCGCTGCACAGTACACTCAATGGCGAATTTTTTGGTCAACCTGAAGCCGGTGTGGATATGCAATTCAATTTTGCCCAACTGGTGGCCCACGCGGCCAGGACCCGTCCGCTAACAGCCGGTACCATTGTAGGTTCAGGCACCATTGCCAATGAAGATACGGCAAAAGGCGCCTCCTGCCTGGCAGAAATCCGTATGCTTGAAATTATCGCCGACGGAAAACCATCCACCCCGTTCATGAAATTTGGCGACATAATCCGGATAGAAATGTTCGACCCGCAGGGCGAATCAATTTTTGGTGCCATTGAACAAAAAATTGTACCCAATGAACCCTGAAAGTAGCCCTCAGCTGACGCTCTACAGTTATTGGCGCAGTTCGGCGGCTTACCGCGTGCGAATTGCCTTACATCTGAAAAAACTGAACTTTAAGACAATACCGGTACACCTGCTAAGACAGGGAGGAGAACAGCACAGCGGGGACTTCCGCTCTGTAAATCCACAGGGCCTGGTGCCCGTTTTAGAGCATGAAGGTCGCGTGTTGACTCAATCCATGGCGATCTGTGAGTACCTGGACGAGTGTTTTGAAGCTTACCCGTTGCTGCCATCGGACCCGCCAGGACGTGCAAGGGTCCGGTCATTGGCTTTACAGATCGCCTGTGAGATTCATCCGCTCAATAACCTGCGTGTTCAGAAGTTCCTGAAAGGCCAATGCGGTGAAGCTGTGGATGCGATCGACTGGATGTTGCACTGGATGAACGAAGGGTTTGCCGCAATCGAGTACCAACTTGATAATAGAAGTTCCGGGCAATCCGGTTATGATGGTGACCGTCCCGGTTTGTTTGAGTGCTTCCTGGTGCCGCAGGTATACAATGCAGAGCGATATGGCATCGATATGTCTGCCTTTCCATTGATTAGCGACATCGTTACACACTGCCGGGGCCTATCGGCTTTTGTCAAGGCGGCACCGGAAAACCAATCGGACGCGGAGCAGCTTTGAAGGTAAAACTGCTGTTTACCATTTAGGGGTTCAACCTTGGCCGTTGTTGGGTCATAATTAAGAGATATTACTCAGGTATTCATTCCATGAAACCCATTTTTATTTCATTTATTTGTTTAACCTTTATTTGTTTAACCTTGGCCGCGTGCACAACGGTACGTCCCGATGAAAATATATTCGATGCGGCAGAACAGGCTATCCAGACAGCTGAAGCGGTCGGTGGTGATGAGTTCGCGCCGGTTGAAATGCGCTTTGCACGAGAGAAACTCGCAAGTGCCAGAAAAGGTATGGAAAAAGAGAAGTACACAGTATCCGTATACCTGGTGGAAGAGTCGGAAATTAATGCGGAACTCGCGATTGAGAAATCCCGTACCGCCAAATCGCGCCGCCGGGTCAATGAATTACGCAAGAGCAACGAGGAGCTTGACCAGAAAATGCGTGCGACTTTTGGGGATGAATACAAATGAACCGCATGCTGACAAAAATTACCCTGGTTTTGGTATTGGTGATGCTCTCTGCCTGTACCACTGCACCGAAAAAAGATCTCGCGCTCGACAGGGTTCGAGGCGAATTGGAAGACTTGAAGTCAAATACTGAACTGGCGGGATATGCACCTCTTGCGGTGGGTGAAGCAGAACGCGCACTGCGTCAGGCCGAATTGGCGACCGGTGATGATCTTTACCGTTCCTACCTGGTCTACATGGCTGACCGCCGCATCCAGATTGCACGCACCATGGCAGAGCGGGAACAGTACGAGCAGGTTCTTGATAAGCTTGAGAAAGAAAACAGCGCGATGTTGATCAGGGCCAGTCAGTTGGAAGCCGACAATGCCAGGATGGATGCCGAACAGGCCCGGTTGCTGGTTGCAACCACAGTCGAAGACGCGCAACGGGCAAGGGAAGAAAAAGACAAAGCAGTACGAAAGGAAGCTGAGTCTGCACGCGCGGCTGTGATGTCAGCTGAGGAAGCCGACCAGGCTCGCCGTCTCGCCGAAACACGGGCATCAGAGGCAGAATATGCGCGCCTTGAAGCAGATCTTGCCAGTCAGCAGATCACTTCATTGACACGGCAGTTGGAAAACCTGCAATTACGCGAAACCGAGAGTGGCGTGGTCGTGACTTTGGGTGATGTACTGTTTGCCTCCGGACAGACAACACTGGTCGAAGGAGGACGCTCCAGTCTCGAAGAAGTGGTAGATCTCCTGCAGACCGAGCCGGATAAAAAAATCCGTGTGGAAGGTCATACGGACTCCCTCGGTGATGCCGAAGCAAATTTATTATTATCTGAACAGCGTGCCAAGGCGGTGCTTGAGGCCCTGGTTAGCCTGGGTGTTGCTTCTGACCGGATTTCCTCACTGGGTATGGGTGAAGATTTTCCCATTGCCAGTAACGAGGATGAAGACGGGCGGGCCCGTAACCGGCGGGTTGATGTGATACTTTTAGATAATTAATAAATATCAGAAAGATACAGATCAGATTTTCAGCCGAGGTTGTTGAATCTCATATCATTGGTGCGTGATTCTAATTTGAAACTTGCGAGATTCCGCACTTTGCGCTAATGTTAGACCACTGCTATGGTAATTTTAGTTTTCATAATCGGAGTTTCCGACTAATGGCAGCGAGGACCTTAGGTTTTTCGCTGCACCTCTCTGATATTCGTTACACCCTGTCACACAACATCTCAATTTCTTTTTTACACGTTACCGGGCCGCTTGACAGCGTCCTGTATGAACGTGTGACTCATCCCGTATAGGAGTAAAACTATGTTCGAACACCATCAGGATTTATTGGAAGAACTGATCAATAAAGACGAAGACTTTCGTCGGAACTACAACCGCCACCAGGAACTTGACAAGCGAGTTACCGCGGCTGAACTGGGAACGGCGCCGATGGAAGATCTGGCATTAAACCAACTTAAAAAAGAGAAGTTGTGGCTAAAGGATAAACTGGCGGTGTTTATGCACGCTGCGCAAGCCTGAAAAATTTTTCCAAATGAAATAGAGTACGGTCGGGAGTCTTCCCGGCCGTTTTTTTTACCCGGAGCATAATTTCATGCAAGTTTATGATTCAGTTCTTGATCTGATCGGGAAAACCCCCGTCGTACGCGTCAACCACCTGGACACCGGTCCATGCAGTCTTTACATCAAACTGGAGAGTCAGAACCCGGGTGGTTCTATCAAAGACCGCATCGGCTTGAGGATGATTGAAGATGCAGAAAAAGCCGGCTTGATAAGCCCGGGTGCGACATTGGTGGAAGGTACGGCAGGTAACACCGGTCTGGGCCTCGCACTTGTCGCGGCGCAAAAAGGGTATCAGCTGATCCTGGTTATTCCTGACAAAATGAGTCGTGAAAAGATCTCCAACCTCAAAGCCATGGGTGCACGAGTGGTCCTGACACGATCCGATGTAGCCAAGGGACACCCTGAGTACTACCAGGATCTGGCGCAGACGATGGCCAACGACATCGATGGGGCTTTCTTTATCAACCAATTCGGCAACCCGTCAAACCCGCTGTCCCACGAAGAGGTCACCGGCCCTGAAATCTGGGAACAGATGAATCATGAACTGGACGCCATCGTGCTTGGTGTCGGCTCCAGTGGAACCGTAACCGGTCTGTCACGGTTTTTTGAGAAGGCTGCACCTGATCTGGAAATCATCCTGGCGGATCCGGTGGGTTCGATACTGGCCGAGTACATCAATGACGGAGTTTTATCAGATAAATCGGGTAGCTGGCTGGTCGAGGGTATCGGCGAAGATTTTTTGCCCGGCATCAGTGATTTCACCCGAGTTTCAAAAGCCTATGCCATCAGCGACTCTGAGAGCATGCTGACGGGCCGTGAATTATTGAGCAGGGAAGGTATCCTTGGCGGCTCATCCTCGGGAACACTGGTAGCGGCCGCTTTACGTTATTGCCGGGAGCAGACCGGACACAAAACAGTACTCACCTTTGCCTGTGATACGGGTAATCGTTACCTGTCAAAAATGTACAACGACTTCTGGATGCGTGACCAGGGTTTTATCGAGTCGAAGCAACATGGCGATCTGCGCGATCTGATCGCCAGGCCGTTTGAATCGAACGATACGATTACCGTAGGCCCCGACGAGCCATTGGCCAATGCTTACAGCCGGATGAAGCTATATGACGTTTCGCAACTGCCGGTCATTGAAAACAGGAATATCGTCGGTTTTATTGATGAATCAGATATCCTGCTGGCGGTAGCGCAATCCAATGATCGTTTTAACAAGCCGGTGAATACCGCCATGGTTACTGAACTGGCCATGGTAGAGGTGAATGACCCGATCGATAAACTCATGCCGATTTTCAACAAGGACTATGTGGCCATTGTGAAAGATGGCGGACGCTTCCTGGGTCTGATTACGCGCGTCGACTTGCTGAACTATTTGCGGCGAAAAGCCGATCACTGAATTTTTCACCGGATTTATGGAGCACCGAAATGAATCGCCAGCCTAAACATCATCTTGCTACCCGGGCAATTCATGCCGGGCAGGAACCGGATCCGTCTACCGGTGCCATCATGACACCGATATATGCAACTTCAACCTATGTGCAAAAAAGCCCGGGCGATCACCAGGGCTGGGAATATTCACGCAGCCACAACCCGACACGCAGTGCTTACGAGCAATGCATAGCGGATCTGGAAAGCGGTAGCCGGGGGTTTGCGTTTGCATCGGGCATGGCTGCAACGGCGACCGTCCTGGAGCTTCTGGATTCCGGTGATCATGTTGTTGCCATTGACGACCTGTATGGCGGCAGTTTCCGGCTTTTTCACAATGTGCGTGAACGCTCAGCGGGGTTGAAGTTCAGCTTTGCCGGGATTGAAGACATGACAACCCTGAAGGCCGCCATGCGTCCTGAAACCCGTATGATCTGGTTGGAGACACCCACCAACCCGATGTTGAAAATCGTTGATATTGCTGCAGTGGCTGAAGTTGCCCGTCAACACGGTGCGCTGCTGGTAGTTGATAACACCTTTGCGTCACCCATGCTGCAAAGGCCATTGGAACTGGGGGCAGATATCGTGGTGCATTCGGCTACCAAGTTTCTGAATGGTCATTCGGACATGGTCGGTGGTGTTGCCGTGGTCGGTGAAAATGATGAACTGGCTGACCGGCTTTGGTATCTGCATAATTCTATCGGTGGAATCCAGGGGCCCTTCGACAGTTTCCTGGCGATGCGCGGTTTGAAAACACTGGCCTTGAGAATGAACGCGCACTGTCAGAATTCGCTGCAGATTGCAACCTGGCTTGAAGGTCATCCTTCCATCGCCAAAACCATCTATCCGGGTCTGGAATCACACCCGCAGCACGATCTCGCCATGTCTCAAATGGGCGGCATGGGTGGCGGTATTATCAGTATCGATCTGAAAGGCGGTCTGGCCGCTGCTAAAAAAATGCTGGAAGGCTGCCGTTTGTTTTCACTCGCCGAAAGCCTGGGTGGCGTGGAAAGCCTGATCAATCACCCGGCCATCATGACCCACGCATCGGTACCGCCGGAAAAACGCGCTAAAATCGGAATCACCGATTCGCTGATACGCTTGTCAGTCGGTGTCGAGGACGTCAACGACCTGATCGCCGAGTTGGAATCCGTCCTGTAGGGTGCGTTACTCGTAACGCACGTTTATGGCTTATTAAATCGGTTTCTTTTGTGTATGCGTAGGGTGGGTTATTCATAACCCACCATTTCTTGAACCATAAATAAGTTTTATCCCCCCGACACAATAAATGGTGTTTTATTGGGGCGCCAAGGCTGCACAGTAGCTTACTTCAGGATTCGCTTGAACACGTTCTGTGGGTAACGAGTTACCCACCCTACAACGAGCCGTGCAATATTGACACGCGCCGCTACTGTGTTAATTCGGTGGGTATGGGAATAGCTGTGTAGAAGAGGTATTGGTTACGATTCTAGTTCGGGTAGGTTTTTGTATAGCTCCAGTGCTTCCGGGTTTGCCAGCGCGTCTGTGTTTTTGACTGGTCGGTTGTGAACGATGTTTCGCACGGCTAACTCGACTATTTTTCCGCTGACCGTACGCGGAATATCACTCACCTGGAGAATGCGTGCTGGTACGTGTCTTGGAGTAGTGTTGACACGTATCACTTTGCGAATCCGGGTTTGTAAGTCCTCATCCAGCACCAGTCCATCACGCAGAACCACGAATAGAACCACCCGCACATCATCGTCCCAGTCCTGGCCGATACAGATACTTTCCAGAACTTCATCCAGGCTTTCTACCTGCCGGTAAATCTCGGCCGTACCGATACGCACACCTCCCGGGTTCAGGGTTGCATCCGAGCGTCCGAAAATGACCACGCCGCCGTGTTCGGTGATTTTGGCGAAGTCACCATGTGCCCACACGTTGGGGTACTGCTCAAAATAGGCCGCGTGGTATTTACTGCCATCCGGGTCACCCCAGAAATACACCGGCATGGAAGGAAAGCTTTGCACGCAGCACAGTTCGCCGGTCTCATTGACATCGGCAAAGCTGCCATCATCCCGGCAAATCTTTACTGCCATACCGAGCCCCAGGCATTGTATTTCACCACGATAGACCGGTAATACCGGACACCCGGGTGCGAAACAGGACACGATGTCGGTGCCGCCGATGATGGAGGATAGACACAAGTCCGTCTTGATATCCCTGTAAACGTAATCAAAGCTCTCGGGCGCCAGTGGCGAACCGGTGGATAATATGGTTTTTAGAGACTCCAGGGAGTGGGTTTCACGGGGTTTGACACCGGCCTTTTGCCAGGCGGATATGGCCTTGGCTCCGGTACCAAAGATGGTGATTTTCTGTTCATCAACCAGGTCAAACATGGCAGACGGGCCGGGATAAAAAGGCGAACCCTCGTACAGCACCAACGTGGCGCCGGTCGCCAGGCCGCTGACCATCCAGTTCCACATCATCCAGCCACAGGTTGTGAAATAGAAGAACCGGTCGCTGCGTTTCAGATCGGTGTGCAGCATCAGCTCCTTTAAATGCTGAAGCAAAGTACCGCCGGCGCCGTGCGTAATGCACTTGGGTACACCGGTGGTGCCCGATGAGTAAAGAATATAGACAGGGTGGTCAAAAGGCAGGCGGGTAAACTCAATTTCATCGGCGCCCTCATGGCTGAATGATGTCAGTAATTCAGCATGTTCCAGAGCGCTTAGATCGGGCGCCGGATCAACATAAGGTATAACGATGACTTTTTGAATACTGTCGATTTGTTTCTGTATTTCACTTACTTTTGAGAGGCAATCATGCTGTTTGCCGTTATAGCTGTAAGCTGCCGCACAAAACAGAACTTTGGGTTCGATCTGACCCAGTCGGTCCAC
Source organism: Lysobacterales bacterium (assembly GCA_033791845.1). Taxonomy (GTDB): domain Bacteria; phylum Pseudomonadota; class Gammaproteobacteria; order Xanthomonadales; family SZUA-36; genus SZUA-36. The sequence goes on from JASJFX010000049.1 coordinate 24,631, forward strand.
CACACCGCTGATCCCGAAATCCGGTGAGCATGAAGACCAGGTGGCACCGATACTCGTCGCTGCCAGCATGGCTATGATGGTTTCCGGCAGGTTTGGCATATAGGCTGCAACACGGTCCCCCGGTCCAACACCAAGCTCGCGCAGGGCAGAGGCAACACCGGCTACCTGCCGGTATAGCTGCCGACAGGTCAGTGTACTTTTTGCACCGGTTTCCGATTTGAATACCAGGGCTTCCCGGTCATCACGGTAACGCAACAGGTTTTCAGCGAAGTTAAGACTGGCATCCGGAAACCACGAGGCACCGGGCATCCGGTGGAGGTTTTCGACCGTACGGGGGCCCACAGAGCCGATGACACCACCAAACTCCCAGATGGCACGCCAAAATGCCTTGGGTGAATCAATCGAAAAGCGGTACAGGCTTTCATAGTCCACGACACCAGGGTCGCGCTCCCGCCTGATCAGTCGCATAAAACGAGTGATGTTAGCTTCCTGTGCACGCCGGTTGCCAGGTGACCAGAGGGCTTGGGTCATGCTTTTCTCATGCCTGTTTGCCGTAGGTTCATTTAACCCAGCAGTTGTTTCATCTCCGGTATCACGGTGAAAAGGTCAGCGGCCAGGCCGATGTCTGCAACTTCAAAAATCGGTGCATCTGCATCTTTATTAACGGCAACGATGGTGCCGGCGTCCTTGATACCGGTGATATGCTGGATGGCACCCGATATTCCAAAAGCGATATAAAGGTCCGGAGAAATAATTTTACCGGTCTGACCAACCTGCATATCGTTCGGACAGTAACCAGCGTCAACCGCAGCGCGGGAAGCGCCTGCACCTGCCCCGATTAAATCGGCCAGGTCGTAGATCAGGTTAAAGTTTTCCTTGCTGGCCATTGCCCGGCCACCCGAGATGACGCTGGCTGCAGCTTGCAGATCAGGACGTTCACCGCCGCCTGATTCCAGCTTGACATACCTTGTATGTGAACTGGCTGTGGAGCTGGCAGAATGGCTTTCAACCGTTGCATTGCCACTGTCGCCGACAGCTTTCCAGGAGGCCACACGGACAGTTGCAACCAGCTTGGAGCCTTCAGGCGCGTGCACATCGACAATGGCATTGCCGGCGTAAATCGGACGTTTGAAGTGATAAGCGTCTTCAACGGCCGAGATGTCACTGAGCTGGTTGACCCCCAGAAGTGCGGCGATACGTGGCATCAGGTCTCTGCCATAGGTTGTTGACGGGCCCAGGATATGACTATAGCCATCCGCCATGGCAACAACCTCCGATGCATGGTTGGCGGCCAGTGGATCAGCCAGGTGCTCGGCGTCTATGGTGAAAACAGTACCGGCACCATCAATGGCCGCTGCCTGTGTGGCGATTTCATTGACGGATGCACCCATGACAACGATATCGAAGTCCTGACCAATGGCCGTTGCGCAGTTGGCACATTTTGGAGTGCTTTGGTTAAGGTTTGTTCCGTCGTGTTCTGCGATGATTAATGTTCTGCTCATGATTTTTCCTTATACCAGTCCGCGGGATTTAAGTTCAGCGACCAGTTGTGCCGTGTCCTCAACCATGATGCCTTTCTCGCGCGCCGGTGGCGGCGTGAAGTGCGATATCTCCAGGTCGTTTTCAGATGTCACACCCAGGTCATCCAGGCTGATGACATCCAGAGGTTTACGTTTGGCTTTCATGATGTCCGGTAGTTTGACAAAACGGGGTTCGTTAAGGCGCAAATCCACGGAAATTACTGCAGGTAAATCGACTTCGATGGTTTCAAGACCGGCATCGACCTCACGGACAACAGTCGCGGTATCACCGGACAGGTCCATTTTTGATGCGAAGGTGGCTTGCGGACGATCCCACAGGGCGGCCAGCATCTGGGCAGTTTGCGAATTATCGCCATCAATGGCCTGCTTCCCCAGCAAAACCAGGCCGGGCTGCTCTTTTTCTATCAATTTCAGAAAAGCGCGGGCGATAGTCAGCGGTTGCAGGTTCTCACTGGTGTCTACCTGAATGGCCCTGTCGGCCCCCATGGCTAAACCAGTCCGCAGCTGTTGTTGGCATTCATTGCCGCCGAGGCTGACAACGATAACTTCTTCAGCCAGGCCGGCTTCACGAATTCTCAATGCCTCTTCCAGTGCGATTTCATCGAACGGGTTGATGCTCATTTTGACGCCATCGGTATCAACACCGCTGCCATCAGACTTGACCCGGATGCGGACGTTGTAGTCAACAACACGTTTTATGCCAACCAGTATTTTCATGGTAATTCCTCTGTATTTAATCTTTGTTTAGAGATTCTGGTAATTAGGCCCACTGCCACCCTCGGGTGTGACCCAGTTAATAATTTGGTAGGGGTCTTTGATGTCGCAGGTTTTGCAGTGAACGCAATTTGCAGCGTTGATCTGCAGGCGCTCACCTGCGGTTGAATCCGGGTCTTCTACCATTTCGTAAACGCTTGCCGGGCAAAAGCGGGTGCAGGGGTGACCATACTCTTCGCCACACTTTGTAATACACACATCCGGTTCGAGAATTTGCAGATGCACGAGTTGATCTTCATCATGATCGGTCGCTGCAAAATAGACGGACGCAAGGCGGTCACGCGGTGCGAGATCCCGTTTCACCCAGTGACGCTCGACCGGTTTCAAGTCTTTCAGTTTGCTTAATGATGAATAATCCGCGTGATTTTTCAGCGTACGGGGTAGTTTGCCGGCGGTCACGGTTTCAATGGCTGCGGTGATCAAACCCCGCCACAGACCCTTATTGAAGCCGGGACGGATGTTACGCACTTTATGCAGTTCTTTCATGATCGGCGAAACCCGCAGGGCCTCGTCAAAACCCTCACCGTTGCCCTTGTCTGCGATATGGCTGGCGGCCAGCATTCCGGATCGGATGGCCTGGTGTGTACCTTTGATCTTGGGCAGGTTGAGAAGACCGGCGGCATCACCGATCAACAGTGCACCGGGCATTTCGACTTTTGGCAGGGACTGAGCTCCACCTTCGATAATGCTACGTGCACCACCCGAGAGAATCTCACCTCCTTCAAGCAGGGGTTTGATACTCGGATGGTGTTTGAATTGCTGGAAGGCCTCGAAAGGCGAGAATTCAGGGTCAGAATAGTCCAGCGCACAGACAAATCCGATTGCAACGCGATCCTTGTCCATATGATAGATAAAACTACCACCGTAGGTCTTGGTGTCCAGTGGCCAGCCAATGCTGTGATTCACAAGCCCCGGTTTGCACTTGCCGGGTGCGACCTGCCACAGTTCCTTGATGCCTATACCATATGCCTGGGGGTCGGAATCAGCATCCAGGTTGAATCTGCTGATCAATTGTTTGCTCAGGTGTCCACGGCAGCCCTCTGCCATAACCGTTAGCGGGGCATGAATTTCAATACCCTGCATATAGGTGTCCTTGGGTTTTCCATCGCGGTCGACACCCATGTCGCCGATGATGACGCCGCCCACCTCACCATCCGGTGAGTAATGGATGCCGGCAGCGGCATAGCCGGGAAATATATCGACACCGAGATCCTCGGCCTGTGGCGCCAGCCAGGCGCATAAGGCACCCAGCGAGACAATGATATTGCCATGATTCCGTTGCTGTGGGGGCGTGGGAAGTTTATATCTGGAGGTGGCTGTCAGAAAGGCGATCTCATCATCTTCGACCGGAATGCACACGGGTGGCGGGTTGTCTTTCCAGCCCGGTAGCAATTCATCCAGCGGTCCGGGCTCGATGACCGCACCCGACAGAATATGGGCACCGACTTCGGCGCTCTTTTCGATCACGGCAACCATCAAGTCCGGTTTGAGTTGTTTAAGGCGAATGGCACAGGCGAGACCAGCGGGTCCGGCCCCGACGATGATGACATCGTATTCCATGACTTCGCGTTCGTTCGTTGTTTCGCTCATCGGGATTCCCGGAAACCTTGGTGACAGACAATTATATCGGCAAAGCCGGTTGCATTAAATGTATCTGGATGCTTTTGCCCGAAATGACCAGGCAAAGCACTGCTGGTTCTCCTTGCCAGGCTTCCCCTATGATGAAATCAAGATGGCTATGGTGACCTGTCATCCCTAAAATTATGGCATTATTCAACAAACCTGATAGTCGGCCAGTCAGAAGGGATTTAAAAAATGAAAATAAAAATGAAACTCCATTGGCAGATTTTGAGCGGCCTGCTTGCCGGTGCCGTGTTTGGTATTTTTGCTGCGGTCTTTCATCTGAGCGACTTTACTCACGATTGGATAACACCCTTTGGGACCTTATTCGTCAACCTGTTAAAGCTGATCGCCATGCCGCTGGTCTTTGCATCATTGGTCACGGGTGTGGCTTCTTTATCAGATGTCAGCAAGCTGTCGCGGATGGGCGGCAAGACCATTGGCATATACATGCTGACCACTGTGCTCTCCATTACTATCGGTTTGGTGGTTGTCAACGTGTTGAAGCCCGGGAATTCAATTCCGCCCCAGGTCAGCGCGGACCTGCAAGCTTCTTACCAGGGTGAGATAGAAGGTCGTAGTGAGACCATAGAACAGGTAAAAAACCGGGGGCCGTTGCAACCAATGGTGGATATTGTTCCGCAAAATATCGTTGCGGCATTGAGTGAAAATATCCGCATGTTGCAGGTGGTGTTTTTTGCGCTGTTTTTTGGCGTTTGTCTGATCCTGGCGCCCAATGAGAATACCCGCAACGTCAAGTCACTCATCCAGGGTATGAATGACATCATTATCAAAATGGTTGACCTCATTATGTACATCGCGCCAATTGGCGTATTTGCACTGATTGCAGGAACCATCACCGCGATCGCCGGCGATAGCATTGAAACGGTTCTGAGTTTGCTGAGTTCATTGGGTTTTTACACGCTGGTCGTTATCTTTGGCCTGATTTTGCATGTCTTGCTTGTGTATTGTACTTTTGTCCGCTTTTTTACCCGTTTCACTCTCAAAGAGTTTTTTACCGGAATTGCACCGGCCCAGTTACTCGCGTTCTCGACCAGTTCCAGTGCAGCAACTCTGCCGGTTACGATGGAGTGCGTGGAAGACAACCTGGGTGTTAAAAACGAGGTGGCTTCATTCGTGCTGCCATTGGGTGCAACGATCAATCTTGACGGTACTGCACTTTACCAGGCAGTGGCCACGGTGTTTATTGCCCAGGCCCTGGGTATGGATCTGAACCTGGCCGCACAATTAACTATCGTACTTACAGCGTTGCTGGCTTCAATCGGTACAGCACCGGTGCCGGCGGCCGGTATTATCATGTTGGTCATTGTGCTTGAGTCCGTGGGCGTTCCGTCTTCCGGTATAGCGCTTATCCTCGGTGTAGACCGTATATTGGATATGGTGCGTACCGCGACCAATGTGACCGGTGACTGTGCAGTTACGGTACTGGTGGATTCGGCCGAGAGAAAGTTAGCAGCTAAAGAGGCTGCGGCTTAGACCTGGTTTTGCTCCACCGCTGGTGTCCGGCTCTGATGAACATCGACGTTCATCATCAACACCCGGTGGCTTAATCCAGGCGCTTACTGAATCGTAAAATTGCCAGGGTCATCAACACGACGATAAAGCCAGCCAGGATAAACAGCTCTCCCGAGAGCTCCTGCAGGCTGGCTCCGCGTAGCATCACACCTCGTATCAAGCGTATGAAATGCGTCAGTGGCAAGGCTTCCGCAATAAGCTGGGCGGGTCTCGGCATACCGGCAAATGGAAACATAAATCCGGATAGCAGGATGGATGGCAGCAGCACAAAAAAGCTTAATTGCATCGCCTGAAACTGCGTGCTGACCAGTGTTGAAATCACCAGGCCCAATGCCAGGTTGGCAACAATAAACACCAGCGTGATGATATAGGTATCCAAAAGGCTGCCTGCCATCGGCACCTGGAACAGAAAGCGACCCAGTAATAGCACCAGGCTGACCTGGATCAGTCCGATAAATACATACGGTGTAATCTTGGCCAGCATCAGTTCAGACGTTCTCACAGGTGTGGTAATCAGCAACTCGAGATTGCCGCGCTCGCGTTCCCGCACAATGGCCACTGCAGTGAACAGGATCATGGTCATGGTCAGAATCACACCGATAAGACCCGGCACGGTATTGACGGGTGAGCGCCGTTCCGGGTTGTAGTAAGTGCGAAGCTCCATGGGCGGGGGACGGTCATTGTAGGGAGAGGTTCTGGAAGTGTATGCGACCTGCGCGAGTTGTGCTGCTGCACCCTGGACCACGGTGTCGGAGCCATCTACAAGTAACTGCACGGCAGACTGGTTTGGCTGGTGTAAACGGCGGTCAAAATCCGGCGGGATATATATTCCGACACTGATTTTCCCCTGGCGCATCAGGTGCTCCAGTTCATCTGCGCTGCTGGCCTGCCTGATCACCTTGATAATCTGGGTTTGAGACATATCCATGACCAGCTGACGGGATGCAGAGCTACCCGCCATGTCCGCAACGGCGGCATCCAGATGACGCACGTCCATGTTGATTGCGTAGCCAAACATCAGCAACTGGATAACCGGGATGCCGACGATCATGCCGAATGTCAGCCGGTCACGGCGCAACTGCCGGACCTCTTTCCTGACGATGGCAAGTATGCGTTGCAAGGATTTCATGCCGCGGTTTTCTTCATCCGGGTGGCTGCTACAAATACATCCTCAAGTCCCGGCAGGGCAACAGTGCAACTTTTTACATTCAACCCTTCACGGTTGATGACATTATTCACAGCGGTTGCGGGTGAGGCTTCGTCGATCGAAACCATCACACGCAATACGTTTCCTACCTGGGCGGAGCTATGAACAAAGGCCTGTTTTTCAAGCATTTTTCCAACCTGGCGTGGTTGATCTGATTCAACGATGACGATACTGGCTTCAATACCCTGTTGCAATTCTTCGGGGCTGCCCTGGGCGACCAGTTTGCCCTTATCCAAAATGGCCAGGGCATGGCATCGTTCCGCCTCGTCCATGTAGTGTGTGGAAACCAGGATGGTCGTGCCCTCATCGACAAGATCAAACAATGCCTCCCAGAATGAACGACGGTTTTCCGGATCAACCGCGCTGGTTGGCTCATCCAGAAAAAGCAATTCCGGTCCGTGTAGTGTGGAAGCAGCCAGCGCCAGGCGTTGTTTCTGACCGCCACTGAGGGTTCCGGCCCTTTGCTTGACCAGCTTGCCCAGTTCATAGCGTTCGATGGCGAGTCCGATTCTTTCGTTTTTTAGCTTTCTGTTCAGCGTGTAAATGTCGGCCATGAACTGCAGGTTCTCTTCAACCGTCAGGTCTCCAAAAAGTGAAAACTTCTGGGTCATGTAACCGACTTTCAAACGCAGGGCCTCCGCCTCATCCGGAATAGAGTAGCCGAGCACATCAATATCACCTGCGGTCGGTGTGAGCAGTCCACACAACATACGTATCGCGGTGGTTTTACCCGAACCATTAGGCCCTAGAAACCCATAAATACGGGAGCGCGGGACTTCAAGATTCAGCCCATTGACGGCTTTGACCTTGCCAAAGTCCTTGCACAGGCCGTGTGCCTGTATTGCCAGTTCAGTCATTACCTGGCACGTTGGCTGGAAAATCAACTTCAAGTGGTACACCGGCGGGCAGGGAAGACGCATCCGGTACATCAACTTCTGCCAGGTAGCTCAGACGTGAGCGGTCATGCTCGGTCAGTGCGAAATAGGGTGTGAAACTGGCATCCGTTGAAACCCAGCGCACGGTGCCGGTGAAGGCCTGAGCTGCGCCGTCAATGCGCACCTGCAACTGTCGGCCAGGTTGTACCGAAGACCGTAATGGTTCCGGGACATATATACGGGCATAGGTCCTGGAGCTATCAAGTATCACTGCAATGGTTGCTCCGATCTGCGGACGTTCACCCAATTGGTAAAGACGTTTGTCCAGCATGCCATTCACGGGTGCATAAACCTTGAGGCGCTCTATATCCAGTTGTATCCGGTTGATGCCTGCCTCTGCGGCTTTGAGTGCTGCGATCGCCTGGTCCAGTTCTTCAACGGTCGTACCATTGAGTAACCTGTTCAGTGACTCCTCAGCTGCCTGCACTGCAGCGATGGCGGTTTCCGATTGTGTGGTTGCGAAATCCAGGTTGGACTGATTTGACAAATCGCGTGCAAACATATCCTGTGCACGTTTCAGGTTGCTTGCGGCGTTTTTGGCTGAAGAACGTGCAGATTCCAGTTGCGCGCGGGCTTCTCTTATCGTTTCGGTACGCGGACCGCGTTCAAGCTCAGCCAGACGTGCTGCAGATTGGTCCCTGAGTGCAACCTGCTGGGCCAGCACCCTGTTCAGCCTGGCAGGATCCTGCTCAAGAATCAGGTCACCGGTTTCGAGCATTTGACCATCCTGAACATGGATTGCGATGATGGGTTCAAAATTTTCAACGCTTACTTCAACGCGGTCGCGCTCTAGCGTCCCCACCATGAATGTATCGTCTGAATTGTTGCAGGCGCTGAGCATTAACAACAGGGCCGGGCCTAACCAAGCTGTGTGCTTCATTGTGAGATTCCCCGTTTAAGCAGTTGGCTAATTTGGTGGTTTAGAAATTCAATGCCTTCTTCATCATATTTAATGCCCAGCACCGGTTCGGCCAGTGTGCGGGCAATAAATGGAAAGATACTGACCGCCAGTATCAACATCGCGGAAACTGCCGGGTCGGAATCCTCGCGTAATCGACCGGCCGACTTTTCCCTGCTGAGCAGGGCGGGCAGGGCACCGCCGAGACGTGGTGCCATGTTGTCAGCAAAGTGTTGCTGCATTTCTCCACCGGGCAGAAATACCTCACGTATTAACAGGCGGGGGATATTAGGGTGCTTGGTAGCCATCGAGATCAACAAGTTGGAAATCATTTCCGGTGAAGCTTCGGAACCGTTTTTCATCTCCGCAATGGCCAGTACCATCGGTTCCAGGGCACGATCCAGTACGCTTTGTAAGAGAGATTTTTTGTTGCCGAAGTAGTAATGCACAAGGGCAGGGTTCACACCTGACCCGTCCGCGATACGGCGAATGGATGTTGCGGCATAGCCGTTGTCAGAAAAAAGTGCTTCCGCAGTATCGAGAATCTGTTTTTTCAAATCCCGTTGATCGGTATCAGCTGGACGACCCCGGGCGCGTTCTGAAAGCTGGTTACTCTGAATCATACTGAAATATTAATTAAACGATTAGTTAATTACAAGTTGGTGTTATGAGATTGAGGGTGATTTTGTCGTGCCTCTTAAAAAAGCACCCGATGACAAAAAAATGATATGGGCCAGCCAGGTCAGCAATCAGGGATAAGCTGGACAGATTTCATTCACAGGTACGGTGCACTGATTCTCACAACCAGCAATACCGCAGGGGTAGCAGCACAGCAGACCGCTGGCGCACTGTGAATTTTCAGTGCAGACCGAACCTTCGCCGAGACCCTCGAAACCATCGCTGAATATGACAATTTCACTGATCAGATCTACGCCCGGGGAGTCATCTGCCACAGGCACATGACCTGTCTGTGTCGAGGCGATCTGCATTTCACCAAAGGCTTCACTCCACGGGCCAGGGTTCATGCCATCGAATGACCATCCAGCCATATCACCATCATCAAAGTTGTCCTCAAAACCTGAGGCGGTACCGGAAATAGTTGAAAAAATCATCAAGAAAAAGAAAAGTGTTAAGTGACGTAACATGCTAATCCTCCAGATCTTTCAGTACCTGAAAAGGATAACATGTGATCATAAGAGCCATCTATGCAGCATACGTTTTTTTGATTCAATCACTGTGCCCGGCCCTTTTTCACTGATAGCTCTGACAGTTTCGATAATTTTCTGACGCAACCATTGGTGTGCCGGGTCATCGTGTTCCCTGCGATGCCAGACCAGATAGAGGTCAATGGGATCCGTCTTCATTGGCAAAGGAGCCACATCCAGGTCTTTTAACAGACCCAATTTCATTGCTGCCAATTGAGTTGTAATACGATTCGTAGTCAGAATCATTGGCGCAAGTGAACCAAAATTAGGTTATGACAAATCCTGTGCACGTTGATAACATTACACACATATGAGCCAGAATAACCAAAATAAAATCAATCGCTTAATATCAGTAGCGCCCATGATGGACTGGACCGACCGGCATTGCCGTTACTTCCATCGTCTGCTGGCGCCCAAGGCATTGTTGTACACGGAAATGGTTACCACCGGTGCCATCATCCATGGCGATGCCGATCGTTTTCTGGCTTACAACCCGGAAGAACAACCGGTGGCCTTGCAGTTGGGCGGCAGTGAACCACAAGACCTGGCAAGCTGCGCCCGTATTGCGCAACAACGTGGATATGATGAGATCAATCTGAATGTCGGCTGTCCATCCGACCGGGTGCAGCGTGGTCGCTTTGGTGCCTGCCTGATGCTGGAACCGGAGTTGGTCAGGGACTGTATGTCAGCCATGATCGATGCGGTGGATATTCCGGTAACGATCAAGACCCGTCTGGGCGTGGATGATCACTATAGTTATCAGTACATGAGCGACTTTGTCGGTCGCGTGGCTGAGTCGGGCTGTACGGTTTTTATCATGCACGCCCGCAAGGCCCTGCTGGCAGGTCTGAGCCCGAAGCAGAATCGCGATGTACCACCTCTACACTACGACTGGGTCTACCGCCTAAAAGAAGAGTCGCCGGACTTGCAGGTCGTTATCAACGGTGGAATCGGATCGCTTGATGAGGTGAAAAAACATCTCGAGCACGTAGATGGTGTCATGCTGGGCCGGGCTGCATACCATACGCCATGGCTACTGACCGAGTGTCAACAGCAGTTGTTTGAAGAACAAACAATAAAAATCCGCGAGGACATTATAGAATCCATGAATCTGTATATTGAACGCCAGGTGAGTAGTGGCGTGGCGGTAAAGCATATCAGCCGGCACTTGCTGGGTTTGTTCCAGGGTTTGCCGGGTGCGAAGGCCTGGCGGCGATACCTGAGTGAAAACGCCTACAGGGATGATAACAATACTGATTTGCTAAACCAGGCGCTGGCTGCCATGAAAACCGCTGCGGGTACATCACGTTGCATCGAAGCAACGCCGTTGTGATTCTGAAGTTATTCAGCGGGAATTCACCTGATTGCGTTAGAATAATTCACATATTTAGGATTCTGCCGGGAACCGCCTGGAACTTCATGAGACCGAGAAAACTACAAAAACTGTGCTTGATTCTGCTGGTATTGCTGATGCCGGTCACGGCGTTTGCTATCAGCCTGAACGAGGCCGCCGAGCAGGCGGCACGGCAAAATGATGCCAAGGTTTTGTCGGCCAGAACGGTCGAGAACGGTAATAGCCGTGTCCACGAGATCAAGTTGCTGACCAGGGACGGCGTGGTTAAAACCGTGAGAGTTCGAGACAACAGCAAAACAGGGGAAGAAAGGGGAAAAGAGGAATATTGGGAAAAAAGGGAAGAAAGGAAAAAAGGGAAAAAAGGGAAAAAAGGATAGCAAAGGGCCATCATGCGCATATTAGTGGTAGAAGACGATAGCGGCTTGCAGACCTCACTCGCAGAAATTTTGCGTGAGGCTGGCTATGCAGTTGATGTCAGCGGTGACGGCATTGAGGGTCTGTTTTTTGGCCAGGAGTATCCACTTGACCTGGCTATCATCGACCTGGGTTTGCCGGGCTTGCCGGGTCTGGACGTGATACGAAAATTACGCGAACAGGAACGCCAGTTTCCCATTTTGATACTGACCGCACGTGCCGATTGGCAGGACAAGGTGGAAGGTCTCGAAGCCGGTGCCGATGATTACCTCACCAAGCCCTTTCACCCGGAAGAACTCAAAGCACGTGTCGGTGCCCTGTTGCGGCGTTCGGCCGGTCATGCGCAGCCCCTGATTGAGTTGGGACCGTTGAAAATTGACCTGGTCAGTCAACGGGTTTTCAAAGGCGAAGACGAGATTGAGCTGACCACATACGAATACAAGGTATTTGAATACCTGTTGATGCACCCCGATAAAGTTGTGACGAAATCGGTATTGTCTGAACATATTTACGAGGAAGACGCCGACCGTGATAGCAATGTCATCGAAGTTTTTGTTGGCCGTTTGCGTAGAAAAATTGACCCCGGGGGGGTTATGAACCCGATAGAGACGTTGAGAGGTAGAGGTTACCGCCTGAAAAACCCGCCTCGTGAGACCTGATTAATGGCAAGTTGCAATCTGCCATTGTGAGCATAAAAGCCAAACAGAAGAAACCTTTCTCCCTGCGATTCCGCCTGGTGGTACTGGCGGTTTTATTGCTGACAATTTCTTTGGGCCTGGTCGGTCTGGCCCTGGATTCTGCTTTTCACAAAAGCAGTGAGGCAGGTCTACAGGCACGTATGGAATCGTTCGTTTACCTGGTGTTGGCTGCGACAGAAGTGAGCGATGACGGTATTCTGGTATCCGCTGAAGAACCCGGGGACCCGCTTCTGAATCAACCGGGCTCCGGAATTTATGCAAGTCTGATTGGTGAAAGGGATCGCTGGACTTCGGCCTCATCCCTGGGCATCAATCTACCCGAACCGGTTCAAATTCAGACGGGCAAAACGGACTTTACAACGGCCTCTGATGAGACCGGTAACTACTACACCTTCCGCTACGGTGTCAGTTGGGAATTACCGCAGGGTCAGATGCTGCCGGTTACCGTTACCATTTTTGTAGACCCGCAGGAACTGCAACCGGAGTTTCATGCATTCCGTAGCGGCTTGTGGCAAAGCCTGGCCCTGGTAGGTTTGATACTGGTGTTGGCGCAGGTCATATTACTGGCGCTCGGTTTGCGGCCGCTGCGCCGTATCAGCGAAGATATTTCGGGAATCGAATCCGGCAGGCTGGAACGCCTGGAGGGTAGTTTTCCCCAGGAACTGGAACCTCTTAAGCGTAACGTCAATCATCTTCTGGATACCGAGCAAGCCAACCAAAGCCGTTACCGCAACGCACTCGATTCGCTGGCGCATAGTATTAAAACACCCCTGTCAGTCATTCGCTCCAGTTTGCCCTCAGACGGGACCCCTAAAACGGTTGCAATGGAAAATGCGGTTGCGGATATGCAGCACCTGATTGCCACCCGCTTACAGCGGGCCGCCACCTCAGCGCGTAGCTCAAATGCCACTGCGGTGGATGTAAAAACCCAGCTTGAGCGGCTGGTTGCATCTTTGAAACGGGTCTATTCTCAGGATTTGATAAACATTGATGTCATGATTGAGCCTGAGCTGGCTTTTTATGGCGAACAACGTGATTTTCTGGAGTTGGCGGGTAATCTGCTCGACAATGCCTGTAAGTATGGTGAAGGGCAGGTGAGAATATCTGCACAGAAGCTGGATTCGAAAGATTCCCGTGCCGGTATCCGTTTGCAGGTCGATGACAATGGTCCGGGTATCGCGGGAGATGAACGGGAAGAATTACTGCAGCGTGGCGTACGTGGCGATGAGCGTGTTGAGGGCCATGGCCTGGGCCTGGCTATCGTGCTGGAAATCGTAAGCGCCTATCATGGTGAGATAACAATCGACCAGAGCGAATTGGGCGGGGCACGTCTGAACGTTTCACTCAAGACGCGTTAAAAAGGAGATTTCATGTTACAACTGCTCGAAATCATGCAACGCCTGCGTGATCCGGAAAATGGTTGCCCCTGGGATATCAAACAGGATTTTTCCACCATCGCTCCTTATACCATTGAGGAAGCCTACGAAGTTGCCGATGCCATTGCACGGGACAACATGGCGGACCTGAAAGACGAACTGGGTGATCTGTTATTCCAGGTAGTCTTCCATGCGCAAATGGCCAGCGAGCAGGGCAGTTTCGATTTTGACGATGTGCATGGATCAATCTGCGACAAGATGCAGCGTCGTCACCCACATGTCTTTGCAGACGTCGAAATCAGCGATGCGGAACATCAGACAAAAGTTTGGGAAGACTACAAGACACAAGAAAGAAAAGAGAAGGGCGAACACAGCTTGATGGATGGTATACCTGCCGGCATGGCCGAGCTGCAACGTTCGGTCAAGTTGCAAAAACGTGCCGCGAAAGTGGGTTTTGACTGGCCGACTGCAGAGCCCGTGATGGACAAGTTTGACGAGGAACTACTGGAAATGCGCACGGCCATGGCTTCCGGTGACCGTGAAGCCATGGAAGACGAACTCGGCGACCTGCTTTTTGTTGCCACCAACCTGGCGCGCAAGCTGGATTTGGATCCGGGCACCGCACTGCGGCGCAGCAATGCCAAGTTTGAACAGCGGTTCAGGGCAATGGAGAACATAGTAGGCGGCCATGCTGCCCTCGAGGCAATGGGGCTCGATGAACAGGAAAACTTGTGGCAGGAAGTTAAAAGAACAGCGAAGCAGGAAGAAGGCAGACAGGGTTTAGCGGAAACACGTGTGAATAATCATGAATGAATGGCTGACACAACTGGATATCAATAGCGTGGTCATCGGCTTGCTGGCAGGCTTGATTGTTGCCCTGGTGGCAGCGATAAGCGCAGCGAAAATCGCCAGGAGAAAAGGGGCGGATGCGGAAGCTGATCGCTTGATACCGATCAATGAGGCGCTTGAGGACGGTTTAAAAGCCCGCGAAGCCGAATTATCCGAAATCCAGCGCACACTGGCCATCACAGAAACACGGCTAGACGAACAACAACAGCACTACAGAGCCGAAAAGGCTTCACTTGAAGAGGCTGAAAAACGTCTGACGGAATCTTTTGAACGACTTGCTGGCAAGGTTTTTGATGAACGTTCCAGCCAGTTCACACAATTGAGCGAAAAACAGCTAAGCGGTCTGTTAAAACCGCTGAGTAAAGATCTCGAGACCTTTCGTTCAACGGTAGATAAGAACAGCCGTGAGGATATCCGCCAGCACGCGGCCTTACAGGAAAAACTCAAACAGATGGAAGGTCTGAACGAGCGTCTTCACAAGGAGGCGAAAAACCTGACCAAAGCCTTGACCTCCGATGTCAAAGCCCAGGGTAACTGGGGCGAGCAGCAACTCGAACGTCTGATGGAGTTGGCCGGTCTCGTCAAGGGTGAGCACTACTACACCCAATACTCAACAGTAGGAAATAACGGCGAACGGTTACAACCGGATTTCGTGCTGAAACTACCTGAAAACCGCTGCATCATCCTCGATTCAAAGGTTTCACTTACCGCCTGGACCCGTTATCAGTCAGAGGAAGACGAGGCACGGCGAGATACCTTGCTGGCCGAGCACGTGGGCTCGATCAAGGCCCACATAGCGGGTCTGGGCAAGAAGAACTACCCTGATGTGGAAGAACTAAACGCGCTGGATTTTGTACTCATGTTTGTGCCGATCGAGTCTGCCCTGATCGTGGCGCTTCAAAAAGACCCGAGCTTGCCCGAGTATGCACTACAACAACGTGTTGCCCTGCTGTCACCAGCGAATTTCCTCGCCACCGTGCGCACCGTCGCTTCCGTCTGGCAGGTGCACAAGCAAAATACCAATGCCCAGGATATCGCCCGCCGAGCCGGTTTGTTGTACGACAAATTTGTCGGGTTTACCGAGAATCTGAAGGCTGTTGGAACACGTCTCGACCAGGCACGTAAAGCCTATGATGATGCCTACAATCAGCTAACCACAGGTGCCGGCAACCTGGTTGGACAGACCGATAAACTCAGCAAGCTGGGTGCCCGTCACGCCAAGCAACTGGAAGCCGGCCTGGTAGAAAAAGCCATCGAAGACACCCCCGAAGACGACAGCCACCTGCGCCTAATAAAAGAAGACCCCCAACCGTAGGGTGCGTAACTCGTTACACACCGTTGGTAATGGGCACATGGACCCGTGGGTAACGGCCCAGGCCGCCCTCTCGACGGGTACCCTGCAGCCCAGGCTGGCTTCTCGACGGGTTCCCCGCAGCCCAGGCTGGCTTCTCGACGGGTTCCCCGCAGCCCAGGCTGGCTTCTCGACGGGTTCCCCGCAGCCCAGGCTGGCTTCTCGACGGGTTCCCCGTCTCACCTTCTCTCACCTTCTCTCACCTTCTCTCACCTTCTCTCACCTT
>JASJFX010000050.1:0-33578 GCA_033791845.1 Lysobacterales bacterium
TCTGCAAAGGTGCTTTGCAGCTTTGACTGGGCAAACTTGCTGGTGGCCCAGAAGAGCACTAGCAACGCGACTGCCGTTAATGCGAAACCCCAATAAATCAGAAAAGGACGAAGCAAATACCCATAAAGTTCCTTGCCGAAGGGGAGCAGATCGGCAATCCATTGCAGTGCTTTGTCCATTTTGTCCGGAACCCATGTTGCGGTCTTGGCGTGAGTGCCGTGATACCAGCCTGCACCCGCCACAATGACCAGGGTCACCGCAACCAGCGCGAAATAGATCAACCGGCGCAGCCTGATCCAGAAATCGACATTTTTCGCAGCAGTCTCCTCGTCGAGGTTACTGACCAGCTGCTTCAGCTTTGTGGAGTCTTCCAGCTCTGCACCGCTGTGCGGATCGGTTACTGCAATTTCGAAATATCCTGGCAGATTGCCGGGCGCATAGTCTTGTGTACCCAGCGCAATGCGTTCAAAAACACTGACGTGAATCCTGGGTTCTATACCAAAAGTACTGCAGATTTTCCCGATGTTCCGGGGACGGTAGCGGTAGTACAAGGCAAGCCCGCCGCGGGAGTCATAGAGTTTGTCGTGCGCGTTTTGCAGGTGCCGATAGCGGTCCCGTTCACTCTTGATGAATTTAAGCCCCTTTTCCTTGGCCCGATGTATCATCCAGTCCAGTGCGATGAGCGAAATACCTTGCTTTGGATAACCCCCGCCAACGTTAGAGTGCACGCCGGGAAACCAGACTTGCTCTAGATGATCTGATTCGGGATCTTCTCCCCGTTCATCCCACATCATCGGGTGAAAGGTCCCGCGCTGGTCATCAACCGAAATGGCGTGGCAACCTTTTTGGACTCGCGAACTGAGCACGTAATCTGGAAACATAAAAGGATAAACGTAGAGATTCCACAGCTTGGAGAGTCCCTTAAAGGGTAATCCGACTGCGGCGACCGTGTCCCAGACACCGATAAATTTGATATTTACCTGGCCATCGGGCGCATATACGTCATCGGAAATCGAGTATTCCCTGCGGAACGCATCGGTTTCGGCCACCGCCTTCTTCTGCGCCGCTTCAACCTTTTTGTTGGCGCTCTCTGCTATCGCCCTCATCGCATCTACTTTCCGGCTCAGCGATTCGGATGCTTCATTGCCGGCGCGTTCCATTTCCCGGACGGCAACCAGCACTTTCTTTTCAGCCTTTATTGCCAATTGACCTTTCACGGTACCCAATCTGAAATGACTGCGGAATTTCTTATAAGCCAGTTTGGAGAGCTCATCGAGTTTACGACCGCCGCGCAAATCGTCATGACGGATTATGCCGCAGGACAGGATAAGACCGGCGAGTACGCGGGCGGTATAGGCACCCCTGCTAAAGCCAAAGATATAGATGTCATCTCCCGGCTGGTAAGCGCGACAAAGGGACTTGTAAAGGTCCCGGATATTGCGTTGCAGGCCATAACCGAAT
The DNA here is from genome assembly GCA_033791845.1 of Lysobacterales bacterium. Lineage (GTDB taxonomy): Bacteria > Pseudomonadota > Gammaproteobacteria > Xanthomonadales > SZUA-36 > SZUA-36. The sequence goes on from JASJFX010000050.1 coordinate 1,462, forward strand.
GCGCCACCCACGATTTTCAGGATCTTGTTCTGCTCGCTGCCTACACCATCATCATAAAAGGCGATCTGCTCTTTGCCGAGGGCCGAACCGCCGTCTTTCCGCTGCCGCCAGCGATGTGCCGTCAGGTCGACTGCCTCATACAGTTTCCAAACATTGGTGCCACGCCCCTTTATCATCGTGTTGCCAGTGCCGTCAGAGCATAGAACGATATTTTTCCGATTTCCCATTGTTTGTCCCGGTGCGCTTGAGTTTGGGTAGTTCAGGCCGTTTCCCACCCGAAAAAGTTGATAGTGAGATATACACGCACGAATCTCGTGTCCTGACTTCTACTGGTTGGCCTTTATGCATCCTGGTTGCCGCTTCGCGCTACATCACCGTTAATAAGCGTAAAGTTGAGTCCAAAAAGTGTACCGAAGTAGGCTCGACCCAGGTAGAAACCCGGTCGCAGCATCCTGATTTCATCACGAATCATAAGACCGTCTTTACCCCCCAGACGGTCGATCTTTTCGATATATCCCTCAACCTCGGCGGTTTCTGCATAATCGATAATCACCGAGGGACGGCGAGGGTCAAATTGACTTTCACCTGTGTATAGCTTGGCCGGAAACAGCAATGCCACCTTGTCACCAAGCACTTCCTCAATCCGCATTTCATCCCTGCTAACTCCGAAAAGCGCACTGATAATCTGTTCTTTATCAATGATATTGCGCAGTTCGAGTTTGTCCCGATAGAAAACTTTACCCTGCCAAAACAGTTCGCCTACTTTGGTCAGAAGATCGAGCTTCAGGTCTATTCCCATACCACGGATACCACCGATAAGATCAGCGATATTTCTGAACTGACTACCTTCTGCGAAGAAGAAACTACCCTGGTAAGGACCGTCAGGGATAGGCCCGGCGCTTAGACGCGCATAGATCTGATCGATTTGATCCTGGTTGAAGCTCTCGATATTTTCCGGATTAAGTCGCTCGAGATCCGCTGCGGTCAATGGGTATTGAGTTTCAAGCCTGTCGAAGTCGAGCGCCCCGGCGCCTGATGGCCCGAATGGAATTGAAACTTCTTCCTCCGGTTGCTGGCGACTTTTCCAGACCATCACCGCTACAACCGCCAAAACACCAAGTACCATTAACCAAGTAATCACAAAACACCTCCAGTAACACCTTTATCGCGTTTTTTCAGATATTCAACCAATGAATCTTTTTCGTTGTCGTCCAGATCAGTTCCCCACAAATGTCCGGAAGCACTGTTGCCCAACTCACGGGTATCATGCCACCAGCCTTTTAGGGCCGGCACGCAACCAGTCGCGACAGGTTTTGCCGGACAGCCAGCGGGAAGGTCCAAAATGGGCTCGCCTTCCTCGTCACAACGCAACGCGACAAAACCCATGTTTTTTTGATCCAACAGGTCATAGCCACGATAAAAACTCAGCGGACGACATTCCGGTATTTCGAGCAAGGCGCGTACGGTCGGCACAGAACCATTGTGCAGATAAGGCCCGCGTAACCATAAGCCGTCCAACTGCAGTGCCACATATCCGTCGTAGGGTTTACTCATGGGCGAGCGCTCCATACCGAGGTCATTGACCACTTTCTCATTGGCCAGATCGGCCGCCTGGCGTGTCCACGCCTGGGCCCGCGAAGGATCGGTGTTGATCTCTTCCAGCGGAATGACCGTGCCCATTCGATTCTGGCGACCACTCTCATGGCATACCGCGCAGTGCTGATCGAACAGCAATGCCCCCGCAGTGGCCTGAGTTTCGTCATACCCAAGAGGGTATTCAGGTGCGGGTGTATTGAGTATCCATTCTTCAATCTCTGCCACCCGTTGACGAAAAAATGGCGTGATGGGACTCGGTGTTGGTAATCCGCCCTCTTGGGGTGGCTGCAAACCCAATGCAGAGTCGATGATGACCGAGCGGTACGAGGTCGTGTCACCGGCCAGGTTCATGAGCATCAATTCTTCCAGCGGTGTTTCGAGCTTGGATAAGTCTGCAGTCAGACTGTGGTCGTCTGCGGGCCACACCCGGCCTGGCTGGACGCGGGTCTTGAGGTTCCACAGCGAAGGAAAGTCTGTTTGATCGACACTGCCGTCATCCTCCAGACCCAGCAGGATAAATTTGGTCAGGTTCATCGGTGCGTCACGACCGGGGCCCCAGCGCGGCCGGTGTTCGGTCCATGCCCACGACTTGCCCTGTTCGCGTAACAAGTCACGGACCACAGGAATCAAAAGATACTTGTACATAGCCCGTTCAACGACACTCAAACGATAGGTGAGGTCAATCTCATAGAGAATGTTGTCAGCGTTAAACCGTTCGTCTTCAGCCGCCCGCGAAAGAAATTCCAGTAATCCCTGTATATCGGTTGTATGGCTGCCGCCACCTGCAACAATTGTTGGTGTCTCGTCTTCGGTAATTCGATATTGGGTCGCATGACAAAGCGCACAATTAAAGCCAATGCGGTCGAAGCCAACCGTTTTTTTCGAGAATCCGACTGGCAATTCGCGGCCCTCCTCCCAGGGCAGACCAAAAGCAGCATAACCGCCGGGCCCGGGCAGGTACTCTCCAAAGATTCGTGGCAGAACCACGATCAACCAGTATGGAAAACCAGCCGAGGCTTCGCCACCGATTGAACCGTAAAGGAAGTTCATTTCCGGGTTGTCTGTAATCCAGGCCGGCTGTGGCACCTGCCGGAAGAAGTTGTACCAAGCAAAGTATCCGACCGGAATCGCCAAAATCACCAGAGCCACTAAGGTCAAAAGCAACTTTTTTTTCCATCCCTTTGCTTTGATCATGAGATTCACTCCTGTTAGAAAGACTTCAGGTATTCAAGCAAGGCTTGTTTATCTTCAGCTGAAAGTTCGGTTCCATATTCCGCTCCCTCGTGACCGTGGTTGCCATTGCCAGGCAGGCGGGTGTCAAATCGCCAACCGGAACCGTCCGGTACACTGAGTTCCGCGCTGTCTGCCGCCAGACACCAATCCACCATTTCACCGGAAGGGCACAGTGGCCTGGTCACAAAGCCGACTCGGTCATAGTCGTAAACGTCATAAGCGGTGTAAAAAATCACTGGTCGATTCCGGGCAGGTTCCAGCAGTGATTTCAGATCCGGTACCGAGCCGTTATGCAGATATGGCGCACGTAACCAGATCCCGTCCAGCGGTCCATTGGCATAACCAAAGGTCTTGCGAAAGTGACTGAATCTCGCTGGATAACAATCTTTGAGGAACCGGGCCCGGAGTTTTTCAAACTCTTCATCCGGAACGTTCGGGTCACAAATGCTTTGCTGATACTGGAGACAATATTCTTCACCTTTCTCGGGAAAACCGGCATATATAGTGTTCTGGTTGGTGGCCAGTTCGGGTGTGTATGAATCCAGATGACTGCGATCAGTGGCAATGCCTGCGATCGGTTCGACCTGTCCGACCCGGCTGCTGTCACCCGCCAGGTGGAACGGTGGTTCGCTGTTTCCGTGGCACTGCCAGCAGTATTCGTCATATAGTTGTTTTCCACGCAGCAGTTGGCTCGTATCGATTCTCCCGGTCGGAAAAGGTATTGGTTTGGCTTGATCCCAAAGCCAGTTGGCCACGCGAATCAACTTTTCCTTATCGAGGGTTGTAGGTGTCGCACCGGTACCAAATGCAGCACTTAGATTACGCTCGTCAGTTGAGCATTGGTTTCCATCCCAGTGCAGATTCATGCCGCGACGGGCACTCTGGTTCCAGATGGAAGGAAAATCGACATTACCGTGTAATTCACCCGCATCAACGCGTTCGCCATACATGTCAAAACCGAGCAATGCTTTGGGGGCATTCCAAGTATCAACGCGACCCGGCCCGGCCGTAGAAAAATCGATGAATGAAAGCCGTCCCATAAAAGATAACAACTGGTCACGCATGGCCATCGTTCCCACCCAGCGAAAAATCATCCGGTCGATGAAACTCAATGTTGCAGGTTGGTAGCGTTGCTTTGCGCTGGAATCTGATTCCAGCCACTTATCCCGTTGTTGTTCGAGTTCTGCAATCTTTGCCATTACATCGCGATCACGAAACCGGCGTGACTTCGCGGCAGCGTCGAGAAATATTGCGAAAGCGCCCAAATCAACGGTATTTGAGGGCATACCCAAAACAATTTGCCGGCGCGAGTCAGGTGTTTCACGCACCGAACCGGTGTGGCACATAGCGCAGTTGAGATAGACCCGGTCGATGCCCTGCACACGTCTCATCGACGTTCCGATGGGCAAATCGAACATCGGATTACGGTCATCCTCGTAAATCAGACCCAGCGAAGTTAAACCCTGCCCAGGTTTTCCATCGGGTAGTAATTCCGGCATCAATTCAGGTAACGCGATCCACATCCAGTAAGGAATGCCGAATCCAAACTGCAACTTCCAGCCTCTTTCTCCGCCAGTTGAGCCGTATTTGAAATGCTCGATGTCCGACTCATAGGTAACCGGTCTGTCGTCCGCCAGGCGCCACAGGGTGTAAGTACCTCCGAGCACGACCACGGTAATCACCGCAATAAAGGTCACCCACGCCATTTTCGTGAGTGTTTTCATGAGCTTGCTGGTGCGCTTCAGTTTCGCCACGAGCATTCCGCTAGCCACGAGACACACACACGCTTGCCGTGAGTCATCCTGGCTGTTGAGGATTGAAGACTAAAAAGTCTCTTCGCCGTTTGGCTCTTCATAGTCCACGCCATTGCGCTCATGCCGAAACCCGGCCAACTCCTGATAGAGGTCTTTCCGCACCCGGTTAATGCCACCAAGCGGTCGGTGCTCCGGTAAGCTCCGCCAGGGATTGAATGCGAGGCTTTCGCAAAACTCCATTTGCTCAGGTGACTCAAATGTTTGCGGCAAGATATTAATTTGTGCCACCTTGCGAAACGGTGACACCGATTCATCCCATTCCACGGTCGCGTCTTCGATCGGCATGAGATCGGCATCGGTTTGAAACTGCACCATGAAATCAAAACAGGCACCTTCTACGGCCATTTGCTGGCGCATGGCAGCACGCAGATAACCATCCGTCAGCTTTCGCGGAAGTTCAACATCATTATCCTGCTGGCAGGATCTGACCGAGTATTTGACCGCGCGCCCTGCGCCAAAAAGATACGGGGTCGTACTCCAATACGGTATGACCAGGTGAGAGGGATGATGCTGTCTGCCCGCAATTACAATTCGAAACTCTTTGATGTGCGAGTCCAGTGGGTTTAGAAAAAACCGCAAGGGCCCGGAGTTCACACTGTCATCAACGAAATCTCGAAAATCTGCAGGATTTCCAACAAACAGAACCGGGTGGCTATTGAGAATAAAGTCCTGCGTGTCACCTTGCCCCAGTAGCTTGTCACCACCGACATTCATGAGTTTGAGTGACATTCCGCGGAAGTCTTTTTTAGTATCTGGCTGGTTGGTGGCGTTAGCGAAACGTATCCATGTCGGATAAGTTTGCGGGGCTGAAAACAGACCAACTTTCAATTCGTCCGGCAGATCGGCCTCCACACTAAAATCGGCTCTCAGGCAGCCGACGTGTATCGGTTGATTAAAACGCAGGATCTTTCCTGCTGACGGCTCCTCTTCAAGCGCCTCGTCCCTGGCCGCCACCGTCGCAAGTTCGGTGAGCTCAATCAGATCACGGGTTATATCGGCCTCGTTATCCGCCGGGTATTCCACGGCGATGGTCAGCGGTTGCGGTTCGTCACCACACGCCGAAAGCAACAACAGACAGGTTGTTATAAGCAGTCCTGACCGCGGCTTACTTCTACCGGAAAGATTCATCATTTTCTGCTCCCGGGCGTGGTTTCCATGCCAAGGAATAATACTCACCACGATCCCGCGCCCATGGATCAAATACATTCACGACTGTTTTCAGTTCCTCACGCAGCTCAGGGATTGTCCTTAACAGAACCCTCTTCATGGGAGAGACTTCCTGTCGATGCCCGTTGGGCTCACCTTTTTCCATGACCTTGCCAGCGGGTCCGTTATCGTTGACCCAACTAATACCGTAATGGGTGTAAAACTCGGGCCGAAAACTGGAGGTGAAGAAGCGATCGCTGAACAATCGTCGTGAAGCATTTAGGATAAACACGACAAACTGCGTTTCCGAGATGGCGTAACCGTGTGGGCGCGGGCCTTCAGCGAGCCAGCCCACCACCGTGTCGACATCCTCGATGTTGTCGACGTTTGAACCGTCCGGGTAACCCAGGCAATCATTGATCGGCGAGCCATCGGCGTTCAGTTGCGAGTCTGTGATAATTTTTGCAGCATCACAAAGGTGTTGACCATAAACTTCACGCAAACCTTCAGCATAGCTTTCCTGACGTGTACGTTCAGCACTACCCACGGCCAGCCGTGTATCTACAAAATCATCAAAGTTGCGCAGTTGGGTAAGGCCGTACTGGCGTCTGAATTCATTGAAACGCGGAATGCCCCGCTCGCGATCACGGATCAGATCCAGTGCCGGCACGTCAATGGTTCCGGTCTCACTTTCAAGACGTGCCATTTTCAGATTCTGTAAGAACGCTGGATGGTTGCCCAGTGTCAACGCACCAAGTCTTTGACGGCCAAGACTCAATGCTGTGTTGGTTAAACCGTTAGAAGTCATCATCTCAGTTGCTGCGCCCCGGAATGAATTTACGATCGGTGTTTTACCGACAATCCGGTTGGGGTCACCATCCAGTTCACGGTTTTCCAACAAATCCGGGAGCAGTGGATGCAAGCGGTAGACCGTTATGAATTCTTCAGGAAAATTGAACGGCGAACCGAAATGATTAACCCCGCCATTGACATGTTTGGGATTGCTGATATCCCAACCCTCGGTTTTCGAACCCAAACCAACAATGCCCGGACCGGAGGCAAAAACGGAATACCACTGGTTGGCCTTGTCACTGGTCGACTCGTTATACCTGGCAATTACTCTGGCCAACGCCGCCTGTACCCTTTTATTGCCATCACCTGAACCCAGCAAACCATTCCAGTTGGCATTCATACCCCGGTACAAGGGCTCGTTGTAAAGCAATTGGGTGGTCCATTCGATGGTATGGATCTTGGCGATCTCCGCCGCGATAACCAGGCGGGCCACCTCAAACAACTCGTCATCGCTGACATCCGCGTTGGTGATAACCTGATTGGGGTGGACGGGATTTCGCAAGCCTGAATCCGCACCGGGGTTAACCCGTGCCACTTCCCGGAAACCCTTGACGAAGGCATTGTGCTCACGCGCAAAAACGTTATGGTAGAACGCCATCCCGATGGTCCAGTTGTCTGGAAATCCAGTCGCGGCCTGCCCGGCCCATACTGGATTCATCGGATCAGATTCTGCAAGCAAGGGCAGGTAGCCCTGATCATCCCCAGCCCCCCTCAGGTCACCCCGGGGTGTCGTGAGTAACATCGCGCGGTCTTCGGGGTCACGTTTGACACGTTTACTGGAACGCTCGTCATAACCATAGATTTGTGACGCATCCCACCATGCGGTGTTGGTATTACGAAAGGTTTTTGGAGCACGCTCCAGATAGGTTTTACCTTTGTGGGTGAACCTGCCCGGTGGCTCATCCTGGTTGACGATCGCCATGTCAATCGTGTCGTTGGGGCGGCAACCCATTGCCTCCGCCTTGTCCGAGTCACAACCCACATCCATGTAAACTGCTTGATTGTGACCTTCATCAAGGTGAGAGAACCAGTCGTGATTCATAAACTGGATCCAGAAGGCCGCCATGACGTTAAAGAAAGGCGCCTTGATGTAGTCACAACTCGCTTCACCATCACCCTCGTCCCCATAGCCATCGGCACAGGCTTCGGGGTCTGATTGCTGACGGGTGAACAGGCGGCGACTGATAAGCTGCGGATCGGGTACCAGCAAACTGAGACGATCTCCATGGCGGTTACGCACCATTTCGTCCTGCCCCAAATTTGGGAAGCTGGTCTCAAACTGAACATTGCGTGCAAATAACGTGTTGGTCGAACCCATCAGCGGGTTTGTTATGTCATTACATAAACCGTTCAGATTGCGGTAGCGAATCAGGTCCCCGGCACAGATTTGCTCACTTTCCCCGCCGACATCGGCGTAATTGGGATGCTCTGCCGGCAGTCGCATTTCATCCCAAACCTTGATGACACTGCCAGGCCGGCCATTGATGCCTTTAACAAATCCCTCGTAAGTGTAGTTGTCAAATAAGTTGTGCCTGATGAGTTCGATACGTTGATACTCAAGATCCAGAAGTGCACCATCGATACCCCGCCCGGTGGGGCTGAGGTGCTTGGCGCCCGTCTTGTCAGGGCCCATCGAACTGGCATCACCGGCCCCCCAGTAATTGGCCCAGTCCACCCACGGTACGTCACGATACTTGACCGCGTTATCACCGCCGCGGCACAGCGCAGTATCTTTTTCCACTTTGCCATGAAATCTATTCGTCCTCTCGTCGCCAATCTCGAGCAAACCATCACCAGCCATGCGCGCGCAGGCCGCCGTCGATCTGGAGTATTCGCTGTGGTCCTCTTTATTGCATGACGAGATGAAAAATGTCAGTAAACACAACATCAGTAGAATTTGATTTCTGCGCAAGTTTTGCATTCATTGATTCCTCACAGCTAATCCAAAGCGAAGGGTTGACGCGGGAAAAACCTAAGCTCTAACGACTCAATGAAAACGATTCATAAGGCCAGTGGCAAAACTGTCTTCACCATTAAAGCTCATCCTGTCACTTGACTGTTTTTCAGAATGACGCCCAGTTCCTTTCCCTCGATACCCATCTAATTCATTCAATTTATAAGTATTATTTAAGTATAGTGGATAGAATCGAGTTTGCACCGGGAAGTGAATTGGTGCAGAGTTGGTTGAATTAATTCCTTTTAATTCATAAAGTTGGTTAAGGATATTCTTAAATTTCCCAAGCGATATATATTAACCAACGCCGGATTCACTCCCGGTCGACGTGCGGCAAAAAGGGAAGGTTTTCATCAGTGGTTCCAACAATTTTTGGGAATCGCCATTCAATTAGAACAATAACGATAGCCGCGACTGTGCGTGAGCTGGGCCTCGGATTGTGCTTATTCGAAACCATTGAGGAAAATAGATTCGGTAGAATCATACATGCCGGTTGTAAAAGACCACACTTGGCTTGTGCTCTCAAGTCCCTGCTCATCCCTGGCCACTACTTTCCAGTAGTAGTTGCTTAATGCTGCAAGGTTCGAAGCTGGAGTGCACTCTGAGAATGCGGCGTCATCGCAAACCAGGATGGCCGGATCGGTGTTGCCGGACTCGAGGTAGACACCGTATGTGACCAGGTCACCATCCGTGTCGTCACCGAGCCAGCTGAGCTTCGAATCCAGGAGTGTATTCGAAGCGCCATCAACAGGTAGTCGCCCGGGAAGTAGCAAAGACCCCAGCTTACCGTCGTGCCTGTGTATTTTATGGGTAATTCAGTCTTCCAGTTCTTCACTTCTTGCTTTTAAGTTTATCCAACATCACATTCAGGATGTTCTGTGTTTCGTCCGAGAACCAGGCGTCAGTTAATAATTTTACGTTGTCCGCTTTGTCACTGACAAAATCCAGATGGAAATGCCTGCGTGCCACTGCCCTGTTGCCGAGCATAGAATGAGAGGGCAGCGATAGCAGCGTTTCGCACCATTGAATTGCATGTTGAATGGTGGATTCCGTGTTGTCTCCAAGGGCATCAACGAGACCGCTTTTCAAGGCGTCTTCCGGATTGATCAGGGCACCGGACACCAGCATGCTTTCCGCAGTTCTGAGGCCTACCAGGGCGGCCCTGACAATACTACTGCACGGCATTCGCTTTGTGCTGACTGAATTGATTGTGTCAGCAGATTGACCAATTCCAGATTAAGTGCGTTAACCGGTGGTCTGGCTACTAGTATTTCACGGACCTGACCGTGATCAATGATTTCAAGCATTTGAATTCCTGTTCAGTATCAAATCATTGTGGGCAGTGCAGACTTTATGTCAATTAACCAAAAGGAGCTACAAGAAGCTTCTATGTCTTCAGGCGAACGAACATCAGCGTAGGCTTGCTTGAATGACTAAATCGTAAACCCGCCTTTTATCAATGGCAGCGTGCGTACACCGTGACCTGTGGCGGCAAAAATCGCGTTGCAAACAGAGATAAATAAGTGAGGACATCCATGCCCCTCAATGCTAGCAGAGATGGGTGTCCTGACTTTTTACTGAGAGCACGCGCCTTTGCGTCCTGGAAATGTGCAATGGCAATATAGAACAAGGCTATTTTGGGATTTATAGATAAGAAAAAGTTAACTTGTCAATACCCCCGCCAGGACTCTGCGCGTGTTTAAGCGAGGGGTGAACTAGGAAACACATCTGTTAATATGAGTTCGGTAACCATTAGCCGACCGAAGATGGAACCTCCGAATGAGTGACTTCAAAAAAGCCCTGTTTAGCAGCATATTATTTTTGTTCTTTTGTACACCATTGTTCGCCGTCCAGGAGACCGATGAAGAACCGGCCCCGGAACCTGAACAGGCTCAGAAAATGGATGGCGCGACATCCAGGGAAAATCCGGTCTCCGGGGTACCTTACGAATCCGGCCGGGTTGGTGATCCCACCTGCGAAGACCGCTGGTCAACCTTTTTGCCTATCCTGGGCCAGGCTGCCTGTGAATTGGGTTATGTTTTGCCAAGGCCATTTGGACTATCGGTGGGATACATGCACCAGGATCAACCATTTGATGTCGGTGGTATTTACGTCAACGGTATCGATGTCAAAACGCCCGGTGTCGCGGTGGTTGACGAAGTACAGAATGAAGAAGGTACCTACACCCTGCGCGCTGATGTGTGGATACTGCCGTTCTGGAATATCTATGGGATACTCGCCAAGACCAGCGGCCGGGCAGTTGGGCCACTGATGCTTGATCTCGAGCCTGTTTTCCCTGTCCTGTGCAAACTGCCAGGCAATGACTGCAGCGTCGATACGACCTTCAAGCTTGATTACAAAGCCAATGTCCGCGGCTACGGCACAACCATCGCTGGCGGCTATAAAGACTTTTTCGGTATGATTGACTTCAACTGGACCACGGCCGATCTGGATATCTCGTTGACCGACGCCAAGGCCAAGGTCATCTCGAGCCGGATTGGCTGGAACGGCAGGCTGGGAAAATTTACCGGTGTGCTGTGGGTGGGTGTCATGTACCAGGATATTTCCCAGACTCTCGACCTGCCGCTGGATATTGGCGAAGACACGCTGCTGGTGACCATCGAACAATCCACGCAGGAAGCTTACAACTATGTGATTGGCGGAAATTGGGATATCAACCGCAGTTTCTCAATACTTGCCGAGATCGGCATGGGTAAGCGATCGAGCCAGATGCTGAGTTTTACCTACCGCTTCTGAAGGTGCTGACAAGTTAAATGTCCCTGGGTCACAATTACAAGATGAATAATTCAACAAGCCCGTACAAACGCCACTGGTTTCCCTCTGAAATCATTCAGTATGCTGTGTGGCTCTATCACCGGTTTAACATGAGCCACAGGGATATTGAAGATCTGTTGGCTGAGAGCACGCGCCTTTGCGTCCTGGAAATGTGCAACGGCAATATAGAACAAGGCTATTTTGGGATTTACAGATAAAATAAAGTTAACTTGTCAATACCTTTATGTTTACTGTCAGTAGTATTATTGTGGAACGATTCAAAGAACGTGATTTTCAAACCAGAATTTGGAGAACAAATTGACTACCAGAGCTAATTCATATTTTGTAGTGCTTGCCGTTTTACTGGGCTTCAGCACTTTTGCCGCACAGGCGGATGATGCTAAGCAAGACGCCAAAGCCATGGAGGTGCTGAAACAAATGGCAGCATTTAAATCATCCCAGGACCAGGTCGTTATTAAGGGTGTTACATTCGCGGATGCCAGGCTGGGTGCCGGTTTGATGGTTGCAAACGCAGAAGAGGTAAGCGTTTCGATTAAACGCCCCGGCTCAATGCTCATCACCAGTGCAGACGGTGAGGCGACCAAAGGGTTTTATTTTCACAACGGTCTGTTTACCTTTTTCAACTCGGCATCCAGGCTTTATGGTCAGGCCGATATACCGAATGATATTGAATCTGCGATGGAGTTTGCATTGGATGAACTGGGCATTGAGGCTCCACTACTGGATTTGATTTACAAAGATGCATCAACCCATCTGCTCACATCAGGGGAGACTATTTTGTACCTCACCGACAAGGCTCGGGTGGGTAATACGGATTGTCATCATCTTGCTATCCGGGGAGCGGATGTTGATGTTCAGTTATGGGTCGAGGAAGGCGACCGTCCGGTAACAAGGAAGCTCATGATCACTTCGAAATGGGAAGGCGGTTCACCCCGTTTTGTTGCCAACCTGGACTGGGATACCAGCCCGGAATTCAAACCGGGGTTCTTTGACTTCAAAGCGCCAGAGGACGCCACAAAAATCGAATTCATCAGGGGAGCATCAGCGCAATGAGCACGCGGGAGAAGAAGATGGAACGCAGAAAATTTATGCGCTCAATGGCCACCCTTGCGGTTGGTGTTGTAGCAATTCCCCTGGCAACTCTGGTTGAAGCCAGGGTAGGCAGACCGGCATCGCCTGGCAGTATTGCGGGCGTCCGCAGGCGGACCCGCAGACGTACACGCCGGCGCGTTTATGCCGGAATGTCTCTTGCCTACCTTCCTTACGGGTGTAATGCGACCCGGGTTAGAGGCGGAATCACATATCACTACTGCGGTGGCATCTGGTACCAGCCACGGTACCAGGGCACAACCGTCGTTTATGTGGTCAACCAGGTCGACCCCGGGGCAAATACCAACGTGGAATTTGAAGAATACGACTGACGTATTAATCGGCAAGAACCCTACGACTACATTGATAATGATTTTACTATATAACCTCCAGCTCCCATCCAGGGGGCTGGTTTGAGCTATATTAGGCTGCAACATGTTTGAAACATATTTTCGTTATTCATATGAGCAAGGGCTTGCCAAAAAGCACCTGACAATAGAGGAGTTATCTCATCCGGATTCTCGCTTCATGCAGGTGTTGCTACCAAAGCCAATGAACGTGCTACCACGAGTAGGCGCCCTCAGGCGAGCTGGAAAGATTGTGATTTCACCCCGTCGGAATGGTCAGCACCGGATTATTATCCTCACTACTTGTATCAGCGAGCGTTGTCAGGAAGAGCATCAGGGTAAAAACCTGCTTGGAGCGCAAGTCAGTTGGCTCAATCCAGTACCAGTAACCGTCATACGAGGTTGAAGCAAAGCTACTCTCAGGTTTATCCGGTCCTGAATGCACAAAAAATGGGCGTTCCGATTCAGACGGTACGACATAGCCCTGGAGTGCCTGTGAGGACTTGATATCCGGGACATCGACAAAACCGGCCATTGCGATCATGATTTGCAGGATGGAGCGTGTTTGAATGGCGAGAACGTCATCCTCAAAGGCAAATGGAGAATAAACCACACGGAATTTCTCCTTCTCGGTGCTCAAACCGATCACTTCCCTCGCCCGTTTTCCCTCCTCCTGAACCTGCTTTGAGGCTGAGACATCCCTGAAAAAAATAACGACTTCATCCTTTGTCGCAGGATCGGTGCTCTGCTGCAACGCAATCCCGCCACTGATCTGCAATTTCCTCAGGCGCTCCACGAACTCATAGAACTCCATGTCCGGTTCGCGTTTTTCTCCGGCAGTAACTGAGTAATTACGCAAGCCATTAATGGCTTCAACCGCCCAGGTAAAAAGCAGCCTGGTATCATAGCCGGATTGGATCAAAGACAATAAACTTGAAGGTTTAATCGGCTTTAGCATACTGGTTAGATAGTCGGTGCCGGTTTTTGGTGTATATGTGATGGTGGGTCGATCAGTGAATTTGCCGCCTGCACCCAGTGATGCCGTGTTACTGGAATCAAACGCCGTGCCATAACCCAGGACACCCGACACCTGCGTTTCCAATGAGTAACCCGCCACGATCTGGCCGACATCCAGGTAAACCGGCATATCGACATAACGTAAGCGCACCAGGTTAGCCAGCATCTGGTTCTTCCAGTTCTGGCCGATACTCTGGCCATAATCCAGTTGATCCCGGTTAATGGATTTTGGCCCGATGCTGGAGCAGGCCGAAACCAGGGATATCAACAGCATGACACCTAGAAAGTGTGCGAAAGCACCTTGACTGGCTTGATGGATGACTCTTGAAAACTTAATGATCAGGCCTCCGAATCAAATGACGACTTTATACCAGCATTTTAAAGTAAAGTGTCTCCGCCGCCATTGAAAAATAAATTATTGGTGCGATCCAACGGGCATGGCGATCAATACTGCGTGCCTTTTCAAGCTGACCATTAGTAGATAGGTGTGCGGTGCAGACCACTTCAATCATGGTCAGGAAAACCATCAGGGTTGAGGCCAATACAAAGTGATCAAGGCTGGTCAAAATCGCCAGTCGCGGTAACATCCCTGCCAGGGCGAAGCGGTAGGCGATCATGGTTAACATCGCGGTAACTGAAACGCTGATCTGGGAGGCAGCGAGCGAAGGGTCAATCCAAACTGTAATCTAGGGTTAATCTAGGGTCGGACCAGCGCAAACTGTTGATCTAGACAATCCTGATTGGTCAATCTGGTCAATATTCATGCTTAAAGCCGTCTTTTTGAGGGCAAAAGCACCATTCTAAGCAACTTCATTGGTAAGCCGATATCCGAAATCTTAAACGCTCCATTTTGCCTAGAAAAATGGCAGCTTAAGTTTTTCTAGAGTCTAACTATCGAAATATTATCAATTAATATCAGTTAGTTAGATAGGTTCGACCCTCTCTTTCCAGCAATGAAAGGGGCCGCCAACCGGGCGGCCCTATCTCATCGGTTATTCACATCACGGCCCGCCGACCACCAGTTCGAGTTCCAGGTCGACCACCGCCTGTCCCTGGCCCAACTCGATGAGTCCGCTTGCCGCCATGTAATCAACACCTGGCACGGGCTGGAATGTCCCGCCACCCTCCATGTAAAGCACGACCACAACGTGGTAGCTCCCGCTCAGACCGACATCTTCAAACGCCAGAATGAGATCTTTTGACGTGTCGAGGATGCGCTCGATGTCGCCAATACCATCACCATCGCTGTCGGCGTTGCTGATTTCGGCCAATACCGCTGCGGGTGGTCCTAAGACCGGCAGGCTCGAAGCCAGGGTTACAAGGAGCTTGGTCGGTGTTCCGGAATAATTCTCCGGCAGGGAAATCGTGGTCACCAAGCTCTCGGGTGGATGCACCTGCTCAACGATAAAGGCCTTGCCAAGCGTCAGCGAGGTTCCTATCCAGTCTTCATCGCCATCAGCATCAATATCCCGCATGGCAAAGTCTCCCGGAAGCCGGATCTGCCTGAATATCAGGTTTGGCTTCCACAGCTCCGGTTGTCCGAGTCCCGGGTTCTTGTGCCAGAAACCCCGGTGCGCAGTGTGGTCCGCGCTGACCACGTCCATCAGCCCATCCTTGTCCATGTCCGCGAGCCACATATCGCTCGGCGAGGCGAGCCCGGCAATGATGATTTCCGGCTGCCAGGCGGCCGCCAGGTTACTGCCGGGATTCCAGTAGCGGGTCACCGTGGAATTGAAGATCTGGTTCGCGATCAGGTCCGGATAGCCGTCTTGGTTGAAATCATGGAGCCACATATCGGCGGCGGCCCAATTATCGTCGTCGATCACCACCTTCTGCCACGGCTGGTCCCAATTGCCGGCACCGGGGTTGATAGCCAGCCAGATTTCACCCCGATACCGGGGCGGATTGGAATCTGCGATATCGAACATGGCGTTATAGACGACCTCGGGATAGCCATCGTTATTCAAATCGGCGCTCTTGTACGCCAGGGTTCCGCGGATATAAGAATCCGTTGCAGAGTCCATTGGCAGCAGGTGCGGAATCCACGGATTGTTGGGATCACCCGTATTCTCCATCCAGTTGCCAACGGAGGACGTACCAAAAGCACCGCTCAGCGCCAGGTCTTCATCGCCATCATTGTCAATGTCGGATGCCACGACAATCATGGCGTTGTAGTTGGTCAACAGTGGGTCCGGATTTTCGCGGACCACGGAGCGAACCCAGGCGCCATCCTCACGATGGTAAGACAGAACGCCACCGGTGCCGTCTTCGAGCGGAGCCAGCTCCGGTATGTTCAGGCCCACGATGATCATCGGGGCACCACCGTGCTCGATGACCTTCACACCCCAGGGGCTATAGAACAAAGGGTCGGCTAGCGACCACTGGTCAATGACCTCTGTCTCCCTGACGGTCTTGTCGGTATTCATGTAGTAAACGCCGAGTTTGAGCACATCGAGCGGAAGCTCGGGGTTCTCGAAATGCGGCTCTCCCACCATGATGATGTCGCGGACGCCGTCTCTATCCAGGTCGTACACGTCAAGGTAGATGGCCCCGGGTACGAAGTCATCTTCACCAAGCATGTGCTCTTCCCAGAGCAAGGGGCCGGTCAACCGTTCCGGATGCCAGGGATTCAGGTCGCTCGGATTACCCTCGGGAACATACAAAGCGACATCACCGTATTCCATCGGCTGCGCGGGATCATAAACCAGGGTGCCTTCGGAAAATCCCCGTGCATCGGTCGCCTCGACAACGAAATTTGCTGCCACACCGGTGACCACGACCAGCCCCAGTCGTTCGCCGACAAGCTCCGCGTTCGAGAATGTGAAAAGATTACCTTCGAGCGGAATGCGGATATGCACCGGAAACTCATCCGGCACCGGAACGGTTTGTGTCACTACCGCCGTTGGTGTCGGAAGGGTCAGGAAGTCGCCCGGCCACCCGGCATCTGTAGTCGTGTAGAACATCAGTTTCAGGTCTGGCCCGGTTACCTGGTCCGCGGTGACCGAAACGCAGACCTCACCGGCGTTACAAGGTGGCCTCGTGGAAGGCAAGGCCAGATCGGCCCGCCCGAGATCCAATCCCGAATCCGGTGTTAAAACGCCGGTCTGGCTGGAGAAGCCACGAGGGTCTTCTGGCTCGATCATGTCGCCATCGGAAGAGGTGATCATCAGGCCGAGCGTCGTGTCGTCCAATGTCTTGCCGGTAAGCGATAGCATGTTGCCCTCTAACGGCACGCGCAGACGGGCGGGAAACCGTTCTGGAGTATCCGGTGGGTCAGTCAACACCCAGTCGGGAAATGCCAGTGAATCGAAATCACCCGGCCAGCCGTCGACGGTGGTCTCATAGAACAGAAAATTGAGCGGATTTTCTAAGGCCGCCTGGGTATCGACGGTAATGCACAGCTCGCCGGTCGGGCACTCCGTAGAGTACGTTTCAGGCGGGCTCTTCTTCAGCGCCTCCATCACTGCGATCCTGCCGAGAAACTCCAGGCCGGATCGAAATTCGCTGCGCCCGGGTTCCTGGTCGGCGAATCCGCTGGCCTTATAGTAAACTTTCATACCTGAGGGGCGTTCGTGCTCGACCACACCTTCATTAGGCAAAACGGACCGACCAACCGCAGCATGGGCTACGTCATACATGGTATGCAGCGCTGCGGTAGGGAACGCGGATGGCACGACCATCACATGGGTGAAACCGTCGCGATCCATCTTGTCCAGCGAGTCTTCAATCGAGGGCGTCGAGTAATTCATCCTGCCGGTTCGCGACACCCACGGCAACTTGGTCTTCAGGTCCTCGTGGAACGCGTCTTCCGTCGGAATCAGTTCGGAGTATATGTCACCCTCGGCCCAGCCAAACTCAACGAATGGCGGCAGGTAGGGTGTTCCATGCGAAGCCAGCAAGACGCCGATGTTGTGGTCTTCCACGTCACCGGGTATGGCTTGCCTGAGTTGATGCGCCATGGCGACGATGCTGTCGCCGAGGCTCTTGCGCATGAAGGGTACTTCAAAAAACGGCTCGGCAACGAGAACTTCCATTTCGCCGATCAGGTGATCAAAATCTTCCAACTGGCCCGTGATTTCATCGGTATGCGTCGAGTTGGAGACCAGCATCGGCACGACTACCAACTCGTCGTAACCACGATTCGAGATTTTGTAGAGCACATCGGGTATTCGCGGAACGTCGTCCAGCAAAGCGAGGTAGATGTCGATCCTCGCACCCTTCACATTTATATCCAGGCTTCGGATATGCCAGCGCAAGGCTTTATTGTGCGGACTTAAGTTCGCAACTTCATCATAGTGGCTGTAGATGCTGGCGTGGAACGCTTCCCAACTGAAGAAATCCGGTACGTCGCCATCCGGAACGACAGCGACCTCATGTATCACGCCGTTGGCGTTCAAATCTCCGAATATGTAGGCCAGGGCAGTTGCGATTTCCTCGTAAGCGGCTGCCCACTCGGTGTGTTGATAAGCTTCCGGTACCCCCAATTCGACGCCGTGCGGGCCGAATGGCGATCCGTCGCGGAAAACAATGGGGATATCACCGTCCTCGACCGTGGCCGGTTCGCCGTGCCCAACGAACATTAACGCGACCCGCTTGGCGCCCCACCTGGGCGGCCGAAAAAACCAGCCCGCTTGCAGTTCTCCGCCGGAGGAGGCTGTTGGTATATCAGCAGCCATTTTGGGGTTTGCAGCCTGGTTATCAGCTGAAACAAAAGGTGAAAGAATGACAGACAATCCCAGTAGAATCGTCAAGACCGTTCGACTAAACATGCTATTCTCCCGTTTGGCTTTTTTGATCCCCCCTGTTCGAAATTCCTCTCTTGTTGTTCGAGCCATTATTATAGTAAAAACAGCCAAGAACAGCGACAAGAACAGATCAAGAACAGCAGATCAAGAACAGAAAGATCAAGAACAGCGACATCCATTGACAAGAACAGCGACATCCATTGAAAAGAACAAGAACAAAGAACAGCGACATCCATGACCTCTCCCCAAAAAGAACAGCGACATCCAGGATCAAGAACAGCGACATCCATGACCTCTCCCAGAGGTGACCAACACGGGCAACACTCTGCTCAACAACGTGGTGGTGAGCGACAATCTGATCACTCCGACAGGTGGTATGACGCCATGCGCGACCATCGCGATTGGTGGCACGTGTACGCTGATTGGCACTTACACGGTGACGGCGGCCGACGCCACGGCCGGTTCGATCACCAATACCGGCACGGGCGACTCCGACGAAACGCCTCCAGAAGACGATGTGTTGACGACGCCGGTTGGAAGCGCCCTGCAAGTTGTGGTGTCCAAGTCCTCCATTCCGGCCTCCGGTACACCGGTGGCTCCGGGTGACACGATCAGCTACACCCTGACCTTAGAGGTGATGGACGGCCCAACAACGGCCGACACGGAACTGACCGATACACTCGATGCGGACCTGACCTTCGGTTCGGTAACGAGCAATCCGGGAGGCTTCGCCATCGGAGGTTCGGGTAATGTGCTGATCTTCACTTTGGCAGCCGGTGTGGCTGTCGGCACCTACGAGGTGGAATACACCGCGACGATCAACCCGGATGCTTCGGGCGATGTAGGCAACGTCGTGGTGATCACCGGCGGCACTGATTCGGACTGCTACCCGTGCGCAACGGGCCATCCTCTGGCGGGGACGCTTACAACCGAAATACCTACCGCATCCACACTGGGTCTGTTTATGCTGATCACATTGCTCGCGGGTGCGGCTATCAGGCGTTTGAGGAACCGCGGTCTCGATCCAATCTGATGAAGCGGCCTTCGTTGGCCGTGACGAACCATTGGCCGGTCGCCGAGATCGGTCCAGGGACTCACGCGAGAGCAGCCAGAGGGCAGATCTCAGGCTAATCCGAGCAGCTCCCTGGGGGGATCAGCTCAGGATTCGTCTTGACGCGTTTTCGGCTGGGATGAGTCGCGAGGCGATGGCCGACGACGGAGGGGCCCGCTTCCGGGCGGTGTCTCTCTCGTAGATAATGAAATACATGCATCATGAAGTGATGCACATGATGCTGGAGCAGGGTGGAGGGTGCTGACAAGTTAAATGTCCCTGGGTCACAATTACAAGATGAATAATTCAACATGCCCGTACAAACGCCACCGGTTTCCCTCTGAAATCATTTAGTATGCTGTGTGGCTCTATCACCGGTTTGGGCAGTGATGGGGTCGGACCAGCGCAAGCTGTTGATTTAGAAAACCCTGATTAGTCAATCTGGCTTAGATTCAACTACGAAGTGCAACGGTTAATTGATTTCGAGTGTTGTTGAATACCTCGTGAGGTGTCAAGATCCGGGGCCTTTTGGGAAGACCGTTACTTTGCCACGGCAGTTTCCAGCGACCACCACCTGATTCAGTGTCTCGTGTACATAGACCTGAATATGCTCCGGGCTGGTGTCGTGGATCATCCCGCCAAATGGAAAGTCAGTGGATACCGTGAAATTCAATCACCACCACAGCGCTACCAGATTATCGATCGCTAGGAAAGGGGTCTTGCTTCCGCCGGAAAATAATGAACATCAGGCAGTGCTTTAAAATCTGCATCCTGGGTCCACACTACCGCACTGAACTTGCTGGCCGTTGCGTAAATGATGCTCTCAGCCAGAGGTAGCTTGTATTTCAAACCAACCACGGCTGCATCTATAGCCAGCGCACCATCAAGCACCACCACTTTTCCTTGTTGCATATGTGCAACGACCTGCAACGCGGCATCTTCACCCCTTTGGCGCATAATGCATTTGAATACCTCTGTAAGCGTGATGCTTGGAATCAGTAGTTTCTCGATGTCCTCGATGGGCGTGGCAAATTCCCCGGCGTTGTTGTCGTCCGCAAAATAGGATAGCCACGCAGAGGAATCAACTACATTCACAACCTGTCCGTTTCTCTTTTAACGTTTGTATCTATCCCTTGCAAAAAGCCTCTCAGCTCTTTCATCGGCTTGATGGGTATTAACTCAATGCGATTGCCAAAAGTTAGCATTTGTACTTTCTGACCAGAAACAATGCCCATTGACTCCCTTACCACCTTGGGTATAACCACTTGATATTTAGGCGAAACTGTTACCACTGTCATAAAACATCCTTATCGTTCAAACTTTCGTATTACAGTATGTCGATCGATAAGACTTGTCAAGCCAACTCGCAGCAGTGCGCGTTGTCGTGCAAGCTATAACGTCATTAATATGCACGTATCACTTACGGATGAATATGGGCAATCTCTTTAAAAACTGTAGGTGAATCCAGTCGCGATTAATTGCGGGACAAGAAAGGGACCGGATACATCCATGTTATCCGGTCCCTTATCCTCTTTATGTTGGCTGCTATTTTGAATTGAGTATTGGGTAGGCTTCCGTGTACACCCAGTCGCTGGTTTTGGCGGGTTGGTGACAACCGAGGCAATCAGTTTGGTAATTTGTCGCCACATTGCCGTTTTTGTTGTCGGGCTTGAACAGCGCCCAACCCCAGCCCTCACCCCACAAAGGGTTATCTTTGAAGCGGCCCTTGCTGTCCTTGATCATTACAAACCATTGCTTCAGGCCATCTGTTGAATGGCTGACGCCGCTACCGGTGGTGTAATCACCCTTGCTGGATGCCCGAAGCTCTTTCACAAGTGTTGCACCATCGGGAAACTGTCCCGTTTTCCTGTAAGCCTCCACCGTTGCTTTTTCTGTGTAGACATCGTGAAAGCCGCTGGCACCACCCTCCGGCACAAACCACGAGCCCAGGTGGACCATCGAGGTTCGGAACCCGGCCGGGAAACTGATATTGCCCTGTTCATCGACGTTAGCTGAAAACGAGTCGGCTGCTATCGCTGTCGACACCGTTACACAGACCAACGTCGTTACAAGCATTGATCTACGAAACAAACTGAATGATTTTCGAAAAGCCATAATCTTCTCCATTCTTTAAAAGCGGGTCTAGTCCAACTTTGAAAGCTTGCCGCCAATCGCATTTGAGCCCGTTCCCTTGCCGGCCTTCAGCACGGGATAGTATTGGGTAAATACCCAGTCATCAGCAGCACTGGCCTGATGGCAGGAATTGCACGATGCGGAAGGGAATGCCTTCGCTGCAGCCGTTAGCGACTTATGATCAGCAGTGGAAAAGCTGAAGTACGCCCAGTTACCCGGCTCATCGGGAAAGTGTTTCTTGCTTTTGATTGTCGCTTCCAGCCCGACAAAATCGCCCTGGAAATAACCTTTACCACTGACCGCCGCCTTGGAACCAACAGCCACCAGTTCCTTGATCAATATCGTTCCCTCGCGAAACTCGCCAGCCTTCTTCCAGTGCGCCCAGCTTTCTGGATCGATATAGACATTATGAAACTCCGGAAAGGCTGCTTTGCCGTCATTCATATCATCGGGAGTAAGCGGTGTGCCTACATAGATCCATTCACGGTAACCGGTGGGCCGTTCAAGCTGTCCGTTGTCGAAGCTGTAAAACTCACTTGCCTGCGCAGTGGTGGGTGTTGCCTGAATTGCCAGTCCGAATAGCACGACGTAAGCCGCTGAAAGTTTGAATATTTTCGTGATCATTACGAGTCTCCTGTATGATTGAAACAAACACATGTCATTTCATGGACGTTAGTCTAAACAAGGTTTTGCTGATCATAGGTATCCCGGAGATTCGATAAAGTGTCTGAAAGGCTCAATGAAGCAAATGACTTCGATGTCCTTGGTGATGTTCTGGAAACCCTACGTTTCAGGGGCTCCATTTTTTTCCGTTCGGAGCTCGCTGCGCCCTGGGGTATGTCACTCGAGGAGGAAACCTTTCCCCGTTTTCATATTGCGATGTCCGGTGATTGTTTCGTCGGGGCCAGTGACGAAAATGGCGTCAGGGTTCGGCAGTGTGAAGTGGTCATGCTGCCGGGCGGTAACTCTCACTGGATCGCCGACAAGCCTGGTCGAGAACTCGTACCCAGCGAACGTGCCGGCAAGGCCTGTGAACTGGGAAACCCGCTTTTTCAGCATGGTGAAATTACCAACCGCTTGATCTGCGGCCTGGTTCGTTTTGAGCAGACCTCGTCGCACCCGATCCTGGATTCGCTACCGGAGATCCTGCATTTTCAAGGGCTATCACCCACTACTCCAATCTGGCAGACAGTGAATTTAATTGACGCAGAGATGCAACGAACCAAAGGCCGGGGTAACTCGATAATCGACCGTTTGACGGAGGTTTTGTTTATTCAACTCCTCAATCATCACATCAACGAGAGCAAGGCACCCGTCGGCTTTCTTGCGGCGCTTGGCGACCGCCGGATTCACCGCGCCCTGACACTGATTCATGCGCAACCCGAATATGACTGGTCGCTATCTTCACTGGGCGAACGTGTTGGTATGTCACGCGCTACCCTGGTTCGTCACTTTCAGGACGCGGTGGGTGTGGCGCCGATGAAATACATCATGAATTGGCGAATTTTAAAGGCTTATAGCTTAATCAAGTACACGTCCACGCCAATGGAGCAGATCGCAGATTCGGTCGGATTCGCATCTGCCAGAACGCTGGGTAGAGCATTTCAGCGACTTTATGATTGTACGCCGAGCGAACTGAGGCGGGGTTAGACTCACTAAAATTGTGTTTACCGTGTAAATAAAAGGCCGCATATATTTAAATCATTTAATGCGCCAGTTTTGCGCTGGCTATGCGGTTCAGGCTCACCCCGGATTCCGCGGCTTGCGTTGCAAGATTTCGATGCACTTCAGGCGGTACCCGAACCATAAACTTCCCACTATATTTTCGGATGGCAATTGGCCTGGGAATAACTTCTTCGTTATAAACCATATCTTCAACACAGTCTTTGACCACTGAACGAATGCCTTTCAAAGCTTTTTCCGGGCCCGCCGCCAACCAACTAAGTTTCGGAAACTCGGCGCATAAACCGACAAACTCATCATCTTCCTCGGACCACGTAACGCGATAAGTGTATTTGTCAATTTCAGATATCATTTGATCACCTTTAGTCTCCTTCATTTGTCTGAGGATTTTAGTCAGACTATTCACAAATAATAGTATCACTATTGATACTTGTGTCAAGTTGATTTCGAAGCTTCGAAGCAGATGATATCACCCACCCAATATGCTGGGTAATGAATATGCTCAAAGGGAATTGACCGTGAGGGAAGCGGTTTAGGGTCAGGCTGCCTGGTTAGGTTTTTGATCAACTTCCACTGCCAGTCTCAACCCAACACCTTTAAGCAACTTTTCCAAACTATTGAGTTCCGGGTTACCTTGTTCAGATAAAACCCGGTACAGGTTTTCCCGGTTCAAACCGGTTTTGCGCGCCATTTGCGTCATTCCGCCCAGAGCGTCAATCACATTTCGAATCGCCAGCAAAAAGGCCACTCGATCACCCGCTTCAAGCGCGGCATCCAGATAGGCGGCCGCCTCATTAGGGTCGCGCAGTCCTTCGATTAAACTGTTCTGGTACTTTCTGCTAGTCGTCACTTTCCCGTCTCCTGTAATCTACCAAGTATTCCCTGGCAGTTCGAATATCCCGACGCTGTGTATCTTTTGTTCCCCCGATCAAAAGAAGCATCAAATTGTCAGCCTCCTGGCTGTAGTACACCCGATAACCGGGACCGTAGAATATACGCAACTCAAAAACACCGTCACCCACTGATGCGTAATCACCCAGGTTTCCAAGTCTAACCCGGTCGAGCCTTGTTCTAACCCGTGCGCGGGCCCGTATATCGCGAAGCCCCAACAACCAGGTGTTAAATGGACTTTGGCCGTTTTCGGTTAGGTATTCCTGAAGGTCAAACTTAAGCATACAATATTATGTAGCTTATTAGCTACATATTAGGCGAAAGGAAAGTTAACATCGAAACAATATGCGCCAATCAATTGCCGATGAATATCGGCACTAGCTTTTTAGCTTGTAGGAATTTTCAGTCGCGATTAACTGCGGGACAGGATAGCGAACAATTGCGAAATATAGCCGATCAGCTCGACACCACACGAATAACAGCCTGTGGATCATTATCCACAACCTTTAACAACACCCTGGCCGGGCCTCTCGGCATGCGCAAACCCTGCTCCCAATGGCGTAAGGTACCCAAGGATATTCCGAAAGTCGCACAGAACCTTTGCTGACTCATACCTGTTTTTTTGCGGATGGCCTTAACATCAATGGTTTCAGGTTTATGAACGACGACCTTGCTGCTTTGCCCCCTGGTATGTTTGATGGCGTCATCAAGCCCTGCACTTATTTCTTCAAATGCTTTGCTCATAATATTTGTCTCCAATATTTCACAAGTTTTTTGACGGACTTTGATAGCGCGTTTTTCTCTTCCAATGAGATATTTGATTTCTCATTCTTGCCAAATAGCGTTAACAAATAGAGAGGCATTTCTACGCTATGAAAGTAGTAAATCACTCTCACTCCACCGCTTTTTCCCATACCACTTCGAGCCCACCTGAGTTTCCTGATACCACCAGCCCCCTGGATCAGGACTCCCGCATTAGGGTGCATTGCCAGGTAAGCAACCAACTCAGTTTTTTCATTATCTGTTAACAGCCGACCAGCCTTTCGTTGGAATTGCTCAGTCTCTGCGACAGTGATCAAATCATACTCCATTGGAGCACCTTGTCAAACTTGTACCTGATCACTGTGCATTAGCTGGTTTGGCGAATATATGGACATTCGTGTGCATTCGTGTAGGAATATTCGGACTAAGCGATGGTTCTAATAGCAGGAACACCAGGAACACAGACACCCACAACCCTGATTCTGAATTGTGGGTGCCTGCGATTTTGCGATATCTAACTACTAGTGAATAGCAACAACATTATCAGCGTCGCCAGCCAACTCACCTTCAACGGCATGTGAATCCGGGGAAACCTGCTCAATTAATTGCAGGTAACACTCCTTCCACAGGTGCATATTGCCCTTACTCAACGCGGCATTGATGATATCGGGGTGGATCAGTTCCGATAGAGCCCTGATACCCAGGGCTGCAAGTGGCGCACCGGATTTGACAAGCTCATCGAAACTGGCGTGATTGGTGTTTTCTATCGCAGCATCCGCCTGGACAAGCCAGTTAACCGTACCGTCATCAAGCTGATCAAACCTTACGACCAGCTCGTGTGAACAAACAATATTTTCATTACTCATGAGATTTCTCCTCTTTAGTACTTTGGACGAAATGCCCCGGCGTACAATCTGGATATCAAATACCGCACCGGTTTTGTCGTTTGACGGGGTCAGTGAACCCTTTTCTGCAGGCATTAAAAAACCCGCTAAGTAATACTAAAGCGGGTTCAAAGTCTGCCACGCTTTAGCTGTATTTTTAGAGCGCCCGCAAGCTGAAAATCAAATCGGCGCTGAGGTCATATTATAGCAAAAAAACCCACGTTCTTATACTGCTGAGAGCTGTTTTATCTTTAAAAATCAGCCATCATCATCGCTATAAATATCAACACCCTGCACCGTAGGGGTTGGTGCTCAATTTACCCAGGTAGGTATCTTGAGGCAGGCAGTTCGACGCCCAGGCCAAGCCCGCTAGTGCAATCAATAATAGTTTATTCATGTCCCCGCTCCTGTTTTCTATCAGTCGCTTCAACCGGGAAATCCGCTGTCGAGTCTTATGGCCGGATTCCCCCTCGGAGTGACTCCAAGGGGGAATCGACCGCTACAGCTTGTCCGTCTTGCTGGATGACATAATGGAAGAAGTTGTTCTCAAAGCATGAGAAAAATATAGGCTTTCTTCTTAAAAGTATTTAGATATTCAATTGACGACCAGATAACAGGTGTATCGGCTGAAATTGTTACGCAGCAACATCCACAAATTCGAATGAAGATACGGGTGGTGGAATCTCTTCACCATGCTCTTTCAAGCTCTGAAGGTGCAGCGCAATCGCTTCCTGGATTAACAGAACAACTTCTTCCCTGGTCTCTCCAGCCACAGCGCAACCCGGAAGATCCGGAGCATAGGCTCCAAAGCTCTCTGGGCCCTTTTCGATGACGACTGCGTACTTCATAGACTAATCATACTTCAATCCGGCTTGTTTGAAGATGTTTTTGAGTGTGCCAATTGGTATTTCGACTCCGGGTTTACCTGCAACAGTTACGGTTCCTGGTTTTCCCGAGTGACGAAACTGGCGGTGGCTACCCTTCATGCGAACCTGCTCCCAACCATCTTGCCGTAGCAATCTTAGAACATCTCTTACTTTCACCCACATAGCGTGCCCTGGACAGTAGATCGTAAACAGCGGCAATCCATTGAAAGTTATGTAGGAATTATGCCCCCTGTTCATAAACTCAAATATCAACGGAATAAAAGGGGCCGGATACATTTAAAAACTGTACCCGGCCCCTTTTAATCATTATTCCTCAACAGACCGCTTATTCAGCACCGCCTTAAAACGCGCCTCACCATGACGCTCGAGATAATACGTCAGCTCCTGCCCATCGGCCGAAAAGCTAAGAAACCACTCATTAGTCGATGCCTCGGGAATGAGATCGGCGGTATAACTATCGGCCGGAAACGACTGCGATAAAGCACTGCCGGCATCAACCGCAACACCACCATAAAGCGTAACCTCATCAGGCGTGCCATCTGCATGACGGTGATCATGTTTGAGTTGCAGCCCTTTGATGGTTCTCTTAAGCACCCATGTTCTTGATGTATCCGGCCCCACCATGAAAGGAAAACGTATCTCATCAACCCCGCAGGACTCGACCGTAGCGACCAGCAATTGCCCCCTGAAAGCATCACCCGGATCATCCGGAAAAACAGATTCACCTTCAAACCTGGCACCACACATGGACTTTACCTTGTCGAAGAAGGCTTGCTGGTTTTTGTTCAGTACCGGTGTCGATGCGAGGTCTGCTGCGTGTGATTGCCCTGTGATGACGCCGATCAGAAGACCAGCGATGATCACGGATGAAAAAACGTGAGTGCTCAGAGATCTGGTCAAGGGCTTGCTCCTGGGGTTTGTTTGGGTGCTCATTTGGCTCAAGCATAAAGGGTTAAGCAGCTGAGTAGTATCAGATCATTGCGTTGACAGTTTCCATCGCAAGCAAAATCACGTTTATGAGTTGGTTGCCCGGCTAAACCAAGGCGGGCTGTGAATAATCGACCGTCGTTCTCAGAGATTGAGAATGATGTTTTTCACTTTGGCAACTTCAGCTCTTCGCGAATGACCTTCCGAAGTGTGTCTTCCAGAGGCTCGGTCTCTGATTGAATAAGACTTCGCAATGCGTCATTCAACAACGTTTGATAATTCCCACCACCTGCATCAAGCACCCGTTTTTTGAAGTGTTCAATAATGTCGCCATCAAGCCTGATGGTGATACGAATTTTGTTGGGATCTGCCTTTACTACCGCACCGCGTTTCCCTTTGCTGAAGTCTTCACTCATTGGTGTATTCCTCGAAAGTATTGCCTGATCTCACCTTGACTCGCATTCCTGGCCGAGATGATGCGTATGCAGTCTTCGCCATCTAATGCATAAATGACATAAAGCACTTTTAGTTCTGGCCCAAGTCCAAGTGTCTTGAACCGCTATTCGTCGTGACCATGACCTTCAATTGTCAAAGCATTTTCATCTTCAAGCGCTATCACCGCATCCGCAAAATCAACGCCATGCTTAAGACGGTTCCGGGCGAGTTTGCTAGAGGTCCAATTAAACCGCATGATCTAATTGTATGTACATTTGGTGTACATAGCAAGTTGGCTGCATTTTCATTGACTCAATATGCATAAGCCAGTAAGCAATGAAAATCGGTGGATTGCCCTGGATCTTGTAGGTAATTCCAGTTTATGCGATTTCGAATGATCGCCAACCCGGCTACAGCGACATAGCCAGTAAGCGGGCCCCAAGTATGGGGTGGTTTAGATATTGTGATGCTTCACCCAGATTTTTGATTGCATAAAGTCTTGCTGTCGCGCTTTGGCCTAGTCCTTCGATTTGGGGGAATATAAACCACATCCAGTGGGTTGTTTTCTGGCCCCTTTGCAATTCGGCGAGAACGTTTGAATAGACCAGTTCCTGCGCTTGAACGAAGCGATTGAGGCTGTATGGATCGTTGGAGTCTTTTGGTGTTGGCATGGTGATTACCGTGTAAATAGAAGGCCGGATACATCTAAATCATGTATATCCTGCCCAATTTGAAAATTGCTTCCCGCCCCTTTGAGGGTCAGCCAAATCAACTGGTCTTATGAAGCTCTTCGCGAAGAATCCGCCGGAGGGTTTTGCTATCCACCGGTTTACTTGCGTTGGCGAGATACTCCCGTAGTGCATCATTGATGAGTGTCTGGTAACCGCGGTTCGACTCTTCAGCCTTGGCACGAAAGGCATCGATCACATCATCATCCAGATGAATCGTGATTCGTGTCTTGCCCCGGGTCTTCATTACTGCACCCCGTTTACCCTTGCTAAAATCGTATTCTTTTTTCATATATGACTTTATGGTATGCATATTATATGCATATGTCAATGAACGACCTCACTAACCTAATTTACAGCAGGTGGGAATGGTTCAGTAGTGGTTTTTGGCGCTGATTCCTGTAGGGTGTTTCAGTCAAACATTATGCTGCGCAGGCTCAACACCAAGCTTTACCCCCAATGCATCAAGTAATCGCCGAACAGTCTCAAAGCGGGGTTTTGCGCCAGGCCTGAGTGCCTTGTACAGGCTTTCACGACCAAGGCCAGCAAAAGCCGCGACGGTTGAAATGCCCCTGGCTTTTGCCACATCATTCACCGCTGCCAAAAAAGCATCCGGATCGGGATCAGCCAGGGCGACCGTCAGATATTCTGCAATTAATTCTTCGCTATCCAGATAATCGCTAACATCAAATGGCGCAATATTTGATGGGTTCACTTTAGCCATGATTCATACCTCTCTTAAACTTCGAGCCAGTTTTTTGGCCCTGGCAATATCCCTTTTTTGACCACGCTTTGAGCCACCACAAAGCAAGACATAAACGTCATCGGCTTGTCGGGTGAAATAAACCCGATAGCCCGGACCCGTGTGAATGCGCATTTCCCTCACACTGGCACCAAGGGACTCAATATCGCCAAAATTACCGCGCTCCGCGGAACGAATGTGCTTAAGAATCCGGGCTTTCCCGTGCATGTCTTTGAGCTTTTTAAGCCATGCATTAAAGACATCCGTGCGAAGAATAGTGTTCATGATATCGCTGTATCCATTTGGATACAATCACACAGTTCACTATTAGGTAATAGACGCTTTCAACCCGATAACCCGAAGGTAAATTCAGTTCATGCGATTTTGAAATTTAACAAAAGAGGGCGTGAGGTCATATCAAAGCATGAACCATCCCCATTGGAAATGGTTCTCCCCTCCATTCATATTTCAGTCAGGCTTGTGCAATTCTTTACGCGGTAGATTGACTTTACCTTCAGAGATGAGACTCTTCAGAGCACGATTGACAGCTTTCGCCGTTGGAAAGTATTTGGCAACCTCGGGCTCCAGGAGAACAAGGTTTGTCACCTTATCGAAACGCTCAGCGTATTTGCCTCGTATACCCTTACTAAAATCGTACTCTTTTTTCATGGCTTACTTTACTCGTTGTGCCCATCATTTTTTGCATCCAACTTGGTGCTATTTTAAAAGCATCTCTATTGACAACTCCTGCTTCACATGGCGCAGGGTAAGAATTGAAATTTCCCGATCTTTTAGCCTATAAATAATCCGATGATTACCACTAATAATTTCTCGAATTGTTTTGTCACCAACCTCAGGAACCACGCGTCCACGTTCCGGAAATTCTGATAATTTTTCTACCTGGTCAAATATCTTGTTTACCCACCGTTCCGCAGCAACGGGATTGTCCAGCGCAATATATTTGGCGGCCTCTGAAAGTCTATAAATTGCCAGCGGGGACCAATTCAAACTTAATCCTTTAGGCTTTCCAAAATCACGCTTTTAGCCACTTCGTGATCAAGTCCTTTCCCTTCAGCTAATTGCGTAATTGAAGTTTGAATATCCTCCAACACTTCAATTTTTTCCTGCATCGCCTGATACTCCGCAACACTCAGCAATACGCCTACGCCTTTGCCATGCTGGGTAATAACCAGGGGCCTGCCGGTTTTATCAACCTGCTTTATAAACGTGGCAATGCCTGAACGAAACTCTGACAGGGGCCGGATATCCTCATCGATGACCAAATTACGCATGACAACTCCTATATAAGTACAGTATTACGTACGTTATATTGTACTTTATTAATAATGGAGATGTTGTCAGGTTTTCCACCCAACAAGTTTGATAGGTGCAAGGCTGTTAGAGGAAGTCGTCAATGGCGCAAAGAAATGTAGGAAATCGGATCATTCCTTACAATGCCCAATTTCAAACCAAAGCGTAAACCATCTCCATTATGTTCAGGAGAAGGTGAGAGCGGGTACCGCTCGAGAGGCTGGCCGGGGCCATGTGCGGCGCGATTGTGTCAGGTTGGCACGCTGCATGCCGAGGAGCGGCCTGTGTCCGAATCGCAAGGAGTTGCAGAGAGGACTTACCGCCCCCACCATGGCATCCAATATATCGTCGGCCGCGACATCTTTGCGTTTATAGGTATTGAGTGCATTCTTGTAGCAATCTTCAGCGAACGGAAGAAACCTGGTCAAAATCCCGAGCCTTTCTTCCGCCCCTTCATGTGTCTTTTTGCCAAAGCGCAGCGACTTGCGACCATTCAAAGCCCAGAAAGCCACCTCGGTGTGCATTTCCCTGACCTTGCCCTGCAAGTCTTGCGAGCGCATGTAATCGTCTACTTTGTGGATCTTGGGGCCGGAAATACCGACGAGCCTCTTGGCTTTATGACTTTCCTGGCCGCTTTATCTCAGACAACGTCAGTTCGTTATCAGGAAAAGGGCTCTGACTCCTTTTCTTCCGCTCCGGCGGATTTTTTCGGCTTGATTCGAAGATAATCCGACAGATTCTGAAGTAACTAAACCTTCGCAATTTATGAGCTTGGTCATACAATATCGCTCTGCAGTTGAACATCAGGAATAACATGAATAAGAGTATTGTTTTCCGTCAAACCAAAATAATTGCCACCATTGGCCCGGCAAGTGATGATGTTTCGATCCTGACCCGGATGATAAGAAATGGCATGAACGTGGCTCGCCTCAACCTTTCCCATGGCAGCTTTGAAGAACATGAACAGCGCATAGACCGAATTCGCGAAGCATCCAGACTCGCCAACAGGCGGGTAGCAATTATGATCGATACGCGTGGTATTGAAATTCGAACGGGCTTGCTGAAGAACAGCTATGTTGATCTGAACCGGGGTA